>CAYYJM010000086.1:0-21928 GCA_964471755.1 uncultured Alcaligenaceae bacterium | reverse complement strand
AGCCGAAGAGATCAAAAAGCGCGGCGGCGAACCGGTCAGCCTGGATGAGCTGCTGGAAGCGCTGGTAGTCGTCCTCGCCGAAACCCATGTCGCGGATGTTCATCATGATGTTGCCACGGTCCAGAATCCGCATGACGCAGCTCTGGCCGTTGGTCGTCGGCAGCATCGACACGCGCATGTCGTAGTGCTTGCCGTTCAGATTCAGCTTGATACGACCGTCCTGCGGACGACGTTTCTCCGCGATGTCGATGCTGCCCATGATCTTGATACGCGACAGCAATGGCGAGAGCATGCGGCGGGGCGGCGAATCGCGTTCGACCAGGATGCCGTCGATCCGGTAGCGGATGCGGATACGATCGGCGAACGGCTCGATGTGGATGTCGCTGGCCCGGAGGCTGATGGCTTCCTGGATGATGAGGTTGACGAGTTTGACGATGGGGGCGTGACTCGGTTTCGGTTTGGCCATAATGGCGGTTGATCGCCTCGATGATCTGTTCACGGGGAGCCAGGACGGGCACGAGTTCCTTCTGAAGGATGAACTGGAGCTTTTCCAGCGTGGTGAAGTCGCTGGGATCGTGCATGACGATCTTGAGGATCGACCCCTCGGCGGCGTACGGCAGAATGATATTTTCCCGCGCGACCGATTCGGGCACCAGTTCGACGACCGACGGCGGGATGGTGACCTCGGTCAGGTCAACGAACTGCATGCCGCTGTGTTCGGCGACGGCGCTGCTGATCTGCTCCTGGGAAGCATAGCCAAGTTTGACCAGGGCGTCCTGTATTTTGACGCCGGTCTGGGCCGCCAGCCCCTTGGCCTCTTCGAGCTGATCCGGCGAGAGGATCTGCTTGCGGACCAGAAGTTCGGTGAAGTCGCCACGAGCGCGTGCCATGTGTGTAAGGCTCCGTGATGCACGAGGGCGCAGGGATGGGTGTACTTTCACTATGCAAGGTGGACGTGGGCGACGCAATAGATTTTCTTCCCGAACGATGAACGATGAACGATGAACGATGAACGATGAACGGAAGACAGGGCGGTTCATCGTTCATCGTTCATCGTTTCAAGGAGGGGGGACGCCGGCATGCGCTGGTCGATCGTCGGGCTCATCTTTCGGCGTGAACTGCTGGATCAGGTTCGCGACCGGCGCACTCTGTTCATGATCATCGGTCTGCCGGTGCTGCTCTATCCGCTCGCTGGCATGGGTCTGATGCAACTCGCGGCCGGGTTCGGGCAGCGGGACCACACGGTCGCGATCGTCCAGGCGGAGCAACTTCCGGCCCCGACCGATGCCGTGCGGACGGCGGTCGGCCTGGTCGGCCTCGCTGGCCAGGGACCGCTCGCGGTCGCGCCGCTGCTGCCGGCGGCCCACTGGGGCTGGCCGGCACTGCTCGCCCCGACGGATTCGCCGCCCTATCGGCTGCTCGGCCACAGCGACGACGCCCGTGAGGCGGCCCGCACTCTGCACCTTCAGCCGGTCGCCTCGCTGGAGGCGGCCCGTGAACTGCTCGACAGCCGACAGATCGACCTGATCCTCGTCGTCGATGAGGACTTTCTCGGCCGACTCGATGGCGGACGACAGCCGATCTTGACCCTGTTCAGCCGAATCGGTGAGGATCGTTCGCGCCTCGCCGAGACGAAGATGACTCGCGTCCTGGCCGCCTATCGCCAGGCGCTCAAGGAGACGCGTCTGTTCCGGGCCGGCCTGCCAACCGATTTCGATACGGTCTTTCTGATCACCAACCCGGAGCGGCCGGCTTTTCTGGCCAGCGTCAGCAACAACGGCAGTTTCTTCGCCGCCCTGGCCCAGGTCTTTCCGTTCGTCCTGGTCATGTGGAGCCTGGCCGGAGCCCTCTATCCCGCAGTCGATCTCTGTGCCGGCGAGAAGGAACGCGGCACCATGGAGACGCTCCTCATCAGCCCGGCCAGCCGCGAGGAGATCGTCTGGGGCAAGTTCCTGACCATCTGGCTGTTCAGCGCCGCGACGGCTCTGCTCAACCTGCTCAGCATGGCCATCACGACGTGGTATTTCACCCTGGATCTGCCCGTGAACCCGCTTCAGCCGTCGCTGCTCCTGTGGGGCTCGCTGCTGCTGCTGCCTCTGTCGGCGTTCTTCAGTGCCGTCAGCCTGGCGATCGGCGTCTACGCGCGCTCCAGCAAGGAGGGGCAGTATTACCTGATGCCGCTCTTCTTCGTCACCATGCCGCTCGTCTTTCTGACGCTCGTTCCGGGCGTCGAGCTGAACGCCTTCTACAGCATGGTCCCCGTCACTGGCGTCGCTCTGCTTCTCAAGGAACTGATGGCGGCCAGCAAGCCCTCGCTGGAGATGGCGACGTACTTCCTGCCGGTCCTCGCGCCGATGATCATCTACAGCTGGCTCGCCCTCCGCTGGGCGATCGAGCAGTTCCAGCGTGAGGAGGTTCTCTTCCGCGAGGCCGAGCGGCTCGAGGTGGGCCTGTGGTTCCGCAATCTGTTCCGCGAGAAGGAGGCCCTGCCCGGAGCCGGCATGGCGTTCTTCTGCGCCGCGACGGTGCTGCTCCTCTTTCAGATCACGCAACGTCTGCCGCTGCGGACCGACGTGCAGATGCACACGACGATCGCCTACCTGGCCTTCGTGCTGACGCCAACGCTGATGATGGCCGTTCTGCTGACCCGGCGACCGCTCCCGGGCCTGAGTCTGCGGCCGTGCGCGCCGACCGACCTGCTGCTCGGCCTGGCCCTGGCCGTGCTGCTGTTCCTCCCCGGCGTCCTGACGTATGTCGCCATTCTGACGAACATTCCCGGGCTGAAGGACACCCTGCTCGAGCGCGTCGGTCCTTCGACTCCGGTCGGATCGGCCAGCGACCCGGTCGGCTGGCTCGCCTGGCTGCAACTGGCCCTGCTGCTGATGGTGCTGATGGCGATCTGCGAGGAGCTGACCTTCCGCGGCTTCATCCTGACCGGTCTGTCTCGGCACTTCAGCCCGGTGGTGGCCCTGTTTCTGTCGAGCTTCCTCTACGCCCTGTTCCACATGAACGTCTTCCAGGCGGTCCCGCATTTCCTGCTCGGCCTGGTACTCGGCCTGCTGACCCAGCGTACCGGCAGCGTCTTCCCGGCGATCGTCCTGCACGCGGCGTTCAACGCCCTGGTCGGCCTCGGTCTCGGGCTTGGGCCGATCTACGCCCCGGACGTCTTTGCCTGGTTCGTGACCGACAGCGGCACGCCGACGCTGCTCGGCTACCTGGCGGCCGGGACGAGCCTGCTCGGAGCCCTGGCTCTGGTCCGGCTGCTGCTGGCTCGGCCGGTCCAGGTTCCTCCTCCGGCGGCCTGATGAGAGGGCTGGCTCACGCCAGCGCCTCCTTGATGATCGGCGCGTCCTCGACCACGAGCTTCACCGGCCGATTCGCCGGTGTGTGCAGGATCGTGTCCGGATCGACGCCGAGCAGGTGGTACAGCGTCCGGCCGAAGCTCTCCACCTTGTAGAACTTATCGACCACCCGCTCACCGAGTTTGTCCGTCGCGCCGACGATGTTGCCGCCCTTGAAGCCGCCGCCGGCCGCGAAGACGAACTGGGCGTAGTCCCAGTGATCGCGTCCCGCCCCGGCCGCCTTCGGGTTGTCGATCTTCGGCTTGCGACCCATCTCGCCCAGGGCCAGCACGATCGTCGAATCGAGCAGGCCACGCGACTCCAGGTCGTCGAGCAGGGCTGACATCGCCGCGTCGAACGGCGGGATCTGCTGCCGGCCGGCGGTGAAGTTGTCGCCGTGCCAGTCCCAGTAGCCGAGGTTGAAATGGACCACCGGCACCCCCGCCTCGACCAGACGACGAGCGAGCAGGAAGTGCCGGGTGTCGCCGGCCGGGTAGCGTGTCTTGCCGGCTGTGGCCTGCGTGTAGCGCTCGATCGTCTTGACCGGCTCCTTCGACAGATCGAGAGCCTGACGCAACTTCGGTGAACGGAGCAGGTTGAAGGCCGTCTGCTGATAGCGGTCCAGGCCGGTGATCAACTCATCCTGTTCGTCGAGCCGGCGGAGCTTCGTGTCGAGGACGCGGAGCAGTTCGGCGTTGCGGTCCAGGGCCGACACCTCGAGTTGCGGCGTCAGCATCCGCGTGATGGCGTCCCTGTCCTTGAGCGGATCGAGGACGAACGGAGCGACCGCCGGGCCGAGGAAGCTGCGCGCCAGGGCGTTGTGCGTGTGAACGTCGATCTCGCCCAGGACGGCACACGTCGGCAGATCGGCCGGGCCGGGCCGCAGCTTCGTCAGGACGCTGCCGTACATCGGGTACTCGTCGGTGCCGGTCGTCAGACGCGGGTTGCCGGTCAGCCAGTAGAGCGGGGCCTGGGCGTGGTCGCCCGGCTTGTTCAGCGTCGTGACCGATCGGATGATCGTGTACTTGTCGGCCCGCTTCGCCAACTCAGGGAGCAGCTCGCCGACTTGCAGACCGACGACGTTCGTCTGGATCGGCTTGAAGAGGCCGCGATACTCCAGCGGGGCGTCCGGCTTCATGTCGAACATGTCCAGGTGCGGCGGTCCACCGCCGAGCCAGCAGACGATCATGTGCTTGGCGCGGGAGCCGTGACTCGGCGCGGCATGAGCGCGGAGGACATCGAGCAGGCCGACGCCGCACAAGCCGAGGCCGCCGATGCGGAGGACGTCACGGCGGGAGAGGTTCATCATCGTGGGACTCCGACTTCCTCTAGCCGCCGACAAGTCGGCGGGTTCACGGGTCAATGCTGCAACAGGAACTCGCGCGTATTGATCAGGCCCCACAGCACCCCTTGCCAGCCCTTCTCGGGTGGCCCGGCGGCCAGGAGATACTTCCGGCAGGCGTCGCGTTCGGCATCCGTCGGCGGACGCGACACGGTGGCGAGGAACAACGTCTCCAGTTTAGCCGCGTCGTCGCCCGGCTGCTTGAGCAATTTCGCCACCCGGCCAGTGGGATCGCGCAGCTTCTCCCACACGCGCGGATGGTTCGCCAGGGCCAGCACCTGGAACACCGATGCACCGCCGTCGCGCTCGCAGTCGCACTGAACCGCGGCGTTCCGTTTCGGTCGGCCGTACGTCTCCAGGACGAACGCCACGAACGGATTTCGCGGCGGATACGGCACCTCGACGGTGGTCAGCGCGTCGGGCCAGTGGTGGTACTTCATGTCCAGGTTCTCGGTCGTGCCGGTCGCCGTGTTCAGGGCGTCGAGCAGCACCTCGGCCGGCAGTCGCCGCAGCGGGAAGGCGGCGTAGTTGGCCCGATCGGTCGCCGCGTCGGGGTGCGGCGTACTCGCTTGCTGATACGTCCGGCTCGTCAGGATCGTCCGGTGCAGCCAGCGCAGATCATACTTCTTCGCGATGAAGCCGGCACAGAGATCGTGCAGCAGCTTTGGATGCGTCGGCGGATTGAACGCCGAGAGGTTGTCCGGCGGATCGATGATGCCCCGGCCGAAGTAGTGCGCCCAGACCCGGTTGACGATCGCCTTCGCGAAGTAGGGATTGTCCGGCCGACGCATCCAGTCAGCGACGACCTTGCGCGGATCCTCTCCGGCAGGGATGACTGTCGGCTGAGTGTCACCGAGCAGCCGGAGCGTCTTCGACTCCTGGGTGCCGAGCGGACTGGTCACCGAGGCACACTTACCGCCCGGCGGCAGGACGAGCATCTCGGCCTGAAGCAGTCGGCGACCGACCTCGGGGTAGACCTTGGCCCGTTTCTCCAGGTCGGCCGTTTCCTTGCGATACGCCTCGGCCCGGTCCTTTGTCGCCTGGTCAGCTCCGGCCTTCTTCGCCGCCTCGTCGAGTCGTTTGCCCTCGCCCTCCTTGCGTTTCTTCACTTCCTCGGCGAGCTTCTTGCCCTCCTCCTCGTACTTCTTCTTGAGCGCGGCCATCTCGGGGTATTTCTTCTCGTTGTCCCCCTGGAAGCCGACCTTGCGGACCCGCATGAAGAAGTTGGCGAAGTCGAGCAGGTCGCTCTGCTGCCAGACATCGTGCGGATGACGATGACACTGGGCGCACTCCAGCCGCAGACCGAGGAACGCATGCGCCACCTGCATCGCACCGCCGACGCCGTCCGCGCCGCGCCGCTGCCAGTAGAGATCGAGCGTCTGTCGATCGCGGTAGACCTCCAGGTCCTTCTGGCCGGGAGCGTAGCCGGCCATCATCGCCGCGACTTCCTTCGCGTACTCCTCCGGCGATCGGCCCTCGCGGCTGGTCGCCGTCAGGATGCGAGCGACGAACTCGTCGTAGGGCGTGTTCTCTTCGAGGCGAGCGCGAATCCAGGCCTGGAAGCGTGGCGCGTCCTGCTCGACGGACAGGGCATCGGCGTAGACGCCGTAGTCGGCCGCCTTGAGCAGGTCGCAGAATCGCAGCGTCCACAAGGCGGCATGACCGGGCCGTGTCAGCAGCTCGTCGATCTTCTTCGGCCGCTTCTCGGCGGACTTATCATCAAGAAAGGTCCGCACCTCCTCGGCCGTCGGCAGGGCTCCGGTCACGTCGAGGCTGACCCGTCGCAGGAAGGTCGCATCATCGGCCAGCTCGGCCGGCGGCAGATTCAGTTGCCGCAGGCGTGCCAGGACGTGTTCATCGATGAAGTTGTGCGCCTTGACGTTCGGGAAGGGCCGTTCTTTTGTCGCCGGGATCAGCACGCGGACCAGGGCCGGATGCGCGCGATAGCGCACGATCAGGGCGGCCTCGCCGACGGCCTTCGCCGTCACCTGACCGGCCGCGTCGATCTCCGCGGCGGCGACATCGAGCGAAGTGAACGAGCAGAACGCGGTCACGTCCTCGACGCTGCCATCGGCAAACTTCGCCTCGACCTTGAGGCGGTAGGTCTCGCCCAGCTTCACGACCTGCTCGGTTGGCGTGATGCGCAGCTCGGCGAGTCGGCTCGGCTCTGCGTCATCGGCCGGTGCCCCGGCAGCGATCCAGCGACGCAGGACGTTGTATTCGACGCTGCCGGGCGTCAGCCGTTGACCGCCGCCATGTTCGATCTGGCCGGTCGCCTTGAGCAGGAGCAGGCTCGCGTCGGGATCGAGGCGGTTGAGCCGACGACCGCCGACCTCGCGCAGGATGCGAGCGTGGTCGGCGGAGGGATCGGCCCCGAACAGGGACAGGCGGAAACCATTCTGGCCCTGGACACTGCCGTGGCAGGTGCCGCCGTTGCAGCCCAGTCGGCTGAACACGGCCGCGACGTGCCGCTGATACGACGGCCCCTCGGCCGCCTCGCTCGACGCGGTGAAGGCCAGGGAGATCAGGAGGACAGGCAGGGTTCGTTTCATCGGTCGCGTTACTCGCTCAGGTCCACCGGTCGGCCGTGTTCCTGAAGTGTACCCGACCTCCCGTTCGGCCGCGAGGATTTGCCGTGTCGCAGGTGCATCTCCGTAGATGCGGCCAAAATGTAGGGCGGTCCGGAGCGCCACTCTGACCTGATACGTTCCGGGGCCCGTTACAGCGCAGGCCCGCCGATGCTCCGAGATGTAGGGTGGGCGGGAGCGCCACTGACTCCTGATACGTCCCGAGGCCCGCCACAGCGCAGGCCCACCAAACCTCGCTCGGGAGCGCAGCGACACCGCAGACGTCTGTTTCTGATCGGTGTCGCTGCGCTCCCGAGCGAGGTTTGGTGGGCCTGCGCTGTTCCGGCCTGATGGGGCGATTGGGCGGCGGTGGCGCTCCCGCCCACCCTACGTTTCAAAACTACGGGGATGCCGCCGTGTCGCGATTCGTGGGCACTCAGTTCCGGTACGCATCGATCCAGACCAGCGTCACCTGACGCGAGCCGACGAACAGATGAGCCGGAAGTGTCACCTCCAGCGCCCCGGCGTTGGGAGCGATGGTCACCCGGAGGTGGCCCGCTGCCGGCTGGTTCTCGACGTACTCGCCCGCACTATCGGGCAGGAGGAATGGCAGGCTGCCGCTCTGCTTGTGCGAACCGCTGACCAGCAGCCGGTCGGTCGTGAGCGAGAAGGTCTCGAGCATCTTGAAGCCGTTGCCGAGGCCGTCTTTGTACTCGAAGCGCAGGGTGACATCGCTGGGCCAGTCCCCGGCAGTGAGCTTGATGGTGCCGCCGCCGATACCGCTCTTGCTGGTGATGACGAAGACAGTCCGCCGATCACGTTCCTTGACCGTGATCGCGTCGTCGGCCTTGCGGAGAGTGAAGGCATACTTCGGCGGTTCGGCCATCAGCGGTAAACTCACGACGAGGAGCAGGATCCCTGAAAGAATGGTCCGTCGAACCAGCATGGTCGATCTCCGGGTGTCATGAATGTGTCAGCGGAGTGCCAGGGGGCGCAGAGCGAAGCCGGCCGTGGTGCCCTTGAGCTTGTTCGTCGTGCAGACGTAGCAGAACTCCCACGTCTGCGTCCGGGCCAGGTCTTCCAGGTAGTGGAACTCGCCGATGTGGACGCCCTGATCGACGAGGAGGTACTTGTGGACCGGCAGGAACGTGCCCTTCTGGTTCGGGCCGGGCGTCCACTCCAGGCCGGAATTGTCCGCGCCGATCAGGAGGACTCCCCGCTCCTCGACCAGCCAGCGGGCGGCGTCCAGGTCGATGCCGGCCGAGTCGTGAACCTGGAGTTTCTCGTGGTCGGCCCCTTCCTTGCCCCAGTGGCGGAGCGTCCCGGTGCGGATCAGGACCGTGTCGCCGGGCTTCAGCGCCACCTTCTGCCGCTCGGCGGCCGCCTTGAGGTCGTCGGTCGTGATGCGGTAGTGCGGAGGCAGGGCCTCGACGCCGCGCAGACCGGCCACGTCGAGCAGAACGCCGCGGGTGATGATCGGCGGGATGGTCGTCGCGTCGCACTTCTGGACGCCGAAGTTGCCGCCGGACGTGGCCTCCTGGAAGCCGTTGTACCAGCGATAGTCCTTGCCGGCGGTGATGTGGCCCAGGCCATCGATCTGCGTCCCGACGTTGTCATTGATGAACAGAGCACAGCTGTGCCAGGCCACCTTCTGCGGGTTGATCTTCGGATCGACCGCCGGAGCGATGTCACGCTGGCGATTGACGCCCTCGGGGCTGCGAAAGGTGATAATCTCACCGGCATTGTGCCCCGGCCAGCGGAGACTGTTCCGGCTGTAGACGACGCCGAGGTCGAAGACCTTGCCGTCCTTCGCCAGATCGAGAGCGGCCTGGATCGTGGTCGGCGTCATGGCGTTGAGAGCGCCGACCTCGTCGTCCTTGCCCCAGATGGGGCCGTAGCCCTTGCCCTTGACCCAGCCACGCGGCCCCTCGGTGGGGGCCTTCTCGTCGGCGTGGGCCGTGGTGTTCGGTGGCGGGGAGAGTGGGGCGGTCAGACGTCCAAGGAGGAACACGCTGGCCAGGAGCAGCAGGACGAGAGCGGTTCGCAGCGTGGTCATAGGTGAGGTTCCGTGGAGTGGTCAGGTGATCCAGTCTTCGATGGTCAGGCCTGCGATCTGGCCAAAGTCGCCACGGTTGCGGGTGAGCAGCGTCATCCCTTGTGCGAGGGCGATGGCCGCTATGCGGAGATCCATGCGGCCGGTACGGCGGTGCTGTGTCAATAAACTGTCATAAATCGGCGCGGCCGCTGCGTCGAACTCCAGGTTCGGCAAGGCCCTGAAACCATTCAGGATGTCGGTCAACAGGCGGTAGCCGCGCACCAGGCCGGGGAGGTTTCTCGCCTGGTTGACGTAGGTGTGCCCGCCGAGCGTTTGCTCGTGAAAACTAACAATCGACAGGAAGAAGTCGTCAGCGGGGTGCGCCAGGATACGCTGCGAAAGCCGGACGTAATCCGATCCGGCTGGGAGTTGCAGTACACTGGCGTGATCCGTGTCCAGGAGGTAGTTCACGGTTGCCCCTCGGTCGGGTCCGGCTCGCGATCCGCTTGCCGATACTCCCGTCCGATGCGCAAGGCTTCCAGGAAGGCTTCCGGATCCCGGATGGACCCGCTGATCTGGTCCAGCCAGGCTTGATGTCCCCGGCGCTGCGGTTGCTTCAACTCCGCGACGGTCTGTTCCAGCGCGGCCACACGCTCTTCCAGTCTCTCAATGGTCGTCGGCATGGCTTGTCCCCCGTTGTCATTCTACTGATACGCCCCCGCATCCGATGGAACCGGGAAGTGCTGACAGAGTTCGCGCACCCGGCCATGCACCCGGGCCTGGATGGCGGTATCCTCCGGTGCGGCGAGAACCTCGCCGATCCAGGTCGCGATCTGACGCATCTCCGTCTCGCGCATGCCGCGTGTCGTCAGGGCCGGCGTGCCGATCCGGATACCGCTCGGGTCCAGCGGCGGCCGCGTGTCGAAGGGAATGCCATTGCGATTGACCGTGATCCCGGCCGCGTCGAGAGCCCGCTCGGCCACCTTGCCCGTCAGGCCGCGCGACGTGACGTCCACCAGGATCAGGTGATTGTCCGTGCCGCCGGAGACGAGCCGGAAGTTGTGGCCGAGCAGCTCGTGGGCCAGCGTCCGGGCGTTGGCGATGGTCTGTGCCGCGTAGCTGTGGAACGAGGGCTGCAACGCCTCCTGGAAGGCGACCGCCTTGGCCGCGATGACGTGCATCAGCGGGCCGCCCTGCAAACCGGGGAAGACCGCCTGGTTGATCTTCCTGGCCCAGTCCTCCTGCCGCGTCAGGACGAAGCCGCCTCGCGGCCCCCGGAGCGTCTTGTGCGTCGTACTCGTGACGAAGTCGGCCCAGAGCATCGGGTTGGGATGCTGCTCACCAGCGACGAGGCCGGCGATGTGGGCCATGTCCACCATGAACAGAGCCTTGTGTTCGGCGCAGATCTCGGCGAATCGGCTGAAGTCGATCACCCGGCTGTACGCGCTGGCCCCGGCGACGACGAGCTTCGGCCGATGCTCACGGGCCAGGTCGCGGACCTGATCGAAATCGATCACCTCCGTGTCACGCGTCACGCCGTAGTGGGCGACGTGGTAGAGTTTGCCGGAGAAGTTCAGGTGCATGCCATGCGTCAGGTGGCCGCCGTGGGCCAGATTCATGGCCAGGATGGTATCGCCGGGCTGCAGGCAGGCGAAGTAGACGGCCATGTTCGCCTGGGCTCCGGAGTGCGGCTGGACGTTGGCGAAGCCGGCTCCGAAGAGCTTGCAAATTCGCTCGATGGCCAGGCGTTCGACGACATCGACGAACTCGCAGCCGCCATAGTAGCGCCGACCGGGATAGCCCTCGGCGTACTTGTTGGTCATGATGCAGCCCTGGGCCGCCATGACGGCCGTGCTGGCGTAGTTCTCCGAGGCGATCATCTCCAGGCCGGTCTGTTGACGGGCGCGTTCGTCGAGGATCGCCTGCCAGGTCTCCGGGTCAGTCTTTTCGATCGGGTTCATTCGCTTGGCTCCGGCGAAGGCCTTGAGCCCGCCGCCCCTGCGGCGGGAATCTGGTTCAGATCGTCAGCAGACGCAGCGGCTCGGGCAGACCCTGCATGGGCTGGTAATGGATCGCGTTCCAGCCGATTTCTCGGGCCGTCGCGATGTTGTCGGCCCGGTCGTCCACGAAGAGGATCTCTGCCGCCGAGCAGGCGGCCCGCTCCTGGCAGGCGACGTAGATCGGCCGATCGGGCTTCCGCGCACGCACCTCGTGCGACAGAATCAGATGCTCGAAATGGCTCAGATCGCTGGCGTACTCACGCGTGAACTGAGCCGCATGCAGGGCGTTGGTGTTGCTCAGGAGCAGCAGGCGAAAGCCTCGGGCCAGGGTCGGCAGGACATCGCAGATGGCATCGTTCCGCGTGAACATGTCGCTGAAGGCCAGGTCGAGTTCCGCGTCGCTGCCGTGCGTCGCCTCGATCCGGCGGCGTAGTTCGGCCCGGAAGAAGGGAGGTTCGATCGCCCCGACATCGAGGCCATCCTCCAGTGGTGTATCGAAGATGCGCTGCCGAACGATCTCCTCGCCCAGCGTGGAATACGCCGCCAGCTGCCGGGCGGCTCGCGTGTGGCTGAAGTGAGCCAGCACGTTGCCAAAATCGAAAACGATGACGCGGATCATGTCCTTCCTCAATCGAGCCGCTTCACTGCGGTTTTGGCCCATCTTAGCCGGTTGGACCATTCAGACAAGGCGGCCCGGCCGTCTCTTGCTCCGCTCCGCCGTGTCGCCTATGCTGGGACGATCATCGTCCCATCGTCGAGGGAGGTTCTTCGTGACGCCGCGCCATTGCTTCATCCTCGCTCTCCTGCTCCTCGCGCCGCTGCCGGCCGTGGCCCAGCGGAGCGGTTCCTTGCAGCCGCGACTGTTCGCGCTGCGCGACGCCCGCGTCGTGACCGAGCCGGGCCAGGTTCTCGACAGGGCGACCGTCGTCATTCGCGATGGCCTGATCGAGGCCGTCGGTCCCGACGTGGTCATCCCGGCCGGGGCCATCGTCATCGACGCTCACGGCAAGACCGTCTACGCCGGCTTCATCGACGCGCTGGGCACCTGGGGCTACGACAATGCTCTGCGTCGCTCCGAGGCCGGGCCGGCCGCGGCCGAGGATCTCGCCTCCGGAGCCCTCGCCGCCACCAAGCCGGACAACCGCAAGGGCATCACCCCCGAGTTCCAGACCGCGACCGCTCTCAAGGCCGACGACGACACCACCCAGAACTGGCGTCACCAGGGGATCACGGCCCGCCTCGTCGCTCCGGACGGCGGCTTCTTCGCCGGCCAGGGCGCTCTCGTCGCCCTGAGCGGAGCCGCACCCCGCGACACGATCCTGCGGGCGACGGTCGGCCAGCACCTGTCGTTTCGACCGCTCCCCGGCAGCGACTATCCGCGCGTCCTGATGGGCGTCGTCGCTCACTGTCGGCAGACACTCCTCGATGCCGGCCACTATCAGCGTCAGTGGCAGCGCTTCGCCGCGATCGGTGGAATCGGCAAGCGGCCGCCCTACGATCCGGCCCTCGCCGAGTTGGGCGTCCTCCTCGATCACAAGCTGCCGGTCATCCTCGAGGCCGACAGCCGTGACGAGATCCACCGTGGCCTCGACTTCGCGAAGGAGTTTCATCTCCGGCCGATCCTCTTCGGCGGTCGGGATGCCCACAAGGTCGTCGATCGCCTCCAGGCCGAGAAGGTGCCGGTCATTCTCCGCCTGAACGTCGGCGACGAGCCGACCGACACGCCGCGCAACGTCAGCCAACCCGAGCGGGTGAAGCAGGAGAAGGAGCGACTCGCTCGACTCGAACGCGAGAACGCGAAGGTTCTCCACCAGGCCGGAGTTCGGTTCGCCTTCGCCACCTCGGGCCTGCCCGGCGAGAAGCCCTGGGAGAAATACCGCGAGCAGGTCCGCCGGCTGATCGAGGCCGGCCTGCCCGCCGATGCCGCCCTCGCGGCCCTGACGACGGCCGCGGCCGAGATCCTCGACGCGGACCGCCAGCTCGGCCGGATCGCCGCCGGTCGGCCCGCTCATCTCGTCCTGACCGATGGCGATTTCCACCAGGCCGACACCCAGATCCACGAGGTCTTCGCCGACGGCGTCCGCTTCCACTTCGACACGAAGCCGAAGGAGAAGAAACCGGAGAAGCCGGCCATCGTGGACAGGAAGCCGGAACCCGAGAAGAAGGCCGAACGCACCACCGAGATCGAGGCCGACCGCCGGTCGAAGATCCGCACTCGCGGCGACGTGCTGCTCCGCGGCGCGACCCTGCTGACGGTCGGTCCCCAGGGCAACCTGCCGAACACGAATCTGCTCATCCGTCAGGGCAAGATCGTCGCCATCGGCAAGGGCGTCGCCGCACCGGCCGACACGGTCGTCATCGACGCGACCGGCCTGTTCATCATGCCCGGCATCATCGACACGCACTCGCACTTCGCCGCCTCCGGTGGCATCAACGAGTTCAGCCTGTCGATCGTGCCGGAGGTGCGTATCCGCGACGTCCTCAACAGCGAGGACGTGCAGATCTACCGGGCCGCCGCCGGTGGCGTGACGACGGCACGCATCCTGCACGGCTCGGCCAACGTCATCGGTGGACAGGACGCCGTCCTGAAGATGAAGTACGGCGAGCCGGCCAGCGCGATGCTCATCGCCAGCGGCCCGCGCGGCGTCAAGTTCGCCCTGGGCGAGAACGTCAAGCGGACCGACGGCCGATTTCCGAACACGCGTCTCGGCGTCGAGGCCGTCCTGGTCCGCGCCTTCAGCGAGGCCCGGGCGTACCAGAAGACCTGGGACGCCTATCATCAGGAGGTCAAGGCCGGCAAGAAGAACGTGGCCGAGCCACGTCGCGATCTCCGTCTGGAGGCCCTCGCCGACGTTCTTCGCGGTGACCTGAAGGTCCACTGTCACTGCTATCGTGCCGATGAGATCCTCATGCTCCTGCGCGTCGCCGACCGCTTCGGCTTCAAGGTCAAGTCGTTGCAGCACGTCCTGGAAGGCTACAAGATCGCTCCGGAGATCGCCGCCCACGGCGCGAGCTGCTCGCTCTTCTCCGACTGGTGGGCGTACAAGATCGAGGCGTTCGTCGTCCGGGCGACTTGCCTAGGTGTTCTGCTGCTCCACCAGGCCGGCGTGATGATCTGCCTCAAGTCGGACAGCAACGAGCTGATGCGGCACCTGTATCAGGAGGCGGCCAAGCTCGTGAAGTACGGCGGCCTCAGCGAGCAGGACGCCCTCCGCGCGATCACGCTTAACGCCGCGAAGCAACTCGGCCTGGAGGCTCGCCTCGGCTCGCTGGAGGTCGGCAAGGACGGCGACGTGGCCATCTTCAACGGCCATCCGCTCAACAGCTTCAGTCGGGTCGAAATGACCCTGATCGACGGCGAGGTCTACTTCCAGCGTGATGAGAAGATGACGCCCTTCCCCCCGGCGGCCGAGTTCCGGCCGACGCCCGCTCCGAGCCTGCCGAACGTCGCGACCAGCCCCGCCAGACGCTACCTCGTCCGCGATGTGACCCTCCACCCGGTCCACGGCGACGCCATCGAACGGGGGAGCGTCCTGATCGAGAAGGGGAAGATCGCCGCCATCCACGCCAACGGTCGGCTGCCGGAACTGCCGGCCGAAACGGTCATCGTCGAGGGGCAGGGGCTGCATCTCTACCCCGGCATGATCGACGCGGCGACGGTCCTGGGTCTGACCGAACTCGGTTCCGCGAAGGAGACGCAGGACTTCGCCGAGGGGGGCGATTTTCAGCCGGATCTGCGGGCCAGCGTCGCCGTCAACCCGGACAGCGAGCTGATTCCGGTGACGCGGGCCAACGGCATCACCAGCGTGGTCACCCGGCCGACCGGCTCGATCATCGCCGGCCAGGCGGCCCTGATCAACCTCGCCGGCTGGGTGCCGCGTGAGATGGTCGTCGTCGATCCGCTCGGCCTGGCCGTCGAGTTCCCGGCCGAGCGTGCGACGGCCAGCGGCGACCCGACCCTGCCGATGATCCGTCGCATCTTCGCCAGGAAGCAGCGTGAGGAGAAGATCCGTCGGCTGCGTGACCTGTTCGGCCAGGCGAAAGCCCACGCCGAGGCGAAGAAGCAGAACCCGGACCTGCCGGCCAATCCGCGTCTGGAAGCCCTCATCCCCTACGCTCGCGGCGAGAAGCCGGTGCTGATGTCGGCCCACCGCGCTCCGGAGATTCTCGATGCTCTCAAGTTCGCCGACGAGCTGAAACTGAAGATCATCCTGGCCGGCGGCACCGACGCCTGGAAGGTGGCCGACGAGCTGAAGAAGCGTGACGTGCCGGTCATCCTCGGCCCGGTTCTGACGCTGCCGCAGGAGAGCCAGGATCGTTACGACTCGACGTTCACCGCGGCAGCGAAACTGCACGAGGCCGGCGTACGCTTCTGCATCCGCTCGGCCGGCACGACCAACGTGCGCAACCTGCCCTACGAGGCGGCGATGTCCGTCTCCTTCGGTCTGCCGCCGGAGGTCGGCCTCCGGGCGGTGACGCTCGACGTGGCGAAGCTGCTCGGTGTCGAGAAGGAACTCGGCAGCATCGAGACGGGCAAGCGGGCCAACCTGATCCTGACGACCGGCGACCCGCTTCAGGTGGCGAGCCAGACGGTGCTGCTGTTCATCGACGGCAAACCGATCCGGCCGACGAGCAAGCACACCCGGCTCTACGAGCGCTATCAGCAGCGGCTGCGCGAGGTGGAGGCCGGCAAGGTGTCTCCGGGCACGCGGTGAGGTCCGGCCTCACGCGGCGGCCGAGCCGGACACGGCCGGCCGTCGTGCCGAGAAGAGGTACGCCTGATCCGCGTACGACAGC
The DNA here is from genome assembly GCA_964471755.1 of uncultured Alcaligenaceae bacterium. Taxonomy (GTDB): domain Bacteria; phylum Planctomycetota; class Planctomycetia; order Gemmatales; family Gemmataceae; genus CAYYJM01. The sequence goes on along the minus strand of CAYYJM010000086.1, from coordinate 5,846 downwards.
CGACAATCGAAGTCGCCGAAGCCGAGAGCGGTCAGCCGACGCTGAATCTCGCCCTGCGGCAGATAGTGGAACCGACCGCGTCGCGCCTCACGCGACAGCCAGCGGCCGACCCACCACATGCGGACGCCGTTCATCAGTTGCCGCAGCGGTTTCGAGACGCGCAACCGCCCCAGGGACAGCCACAGGATCTTGCCCCAGCGCGGCTCCGGCACGTTGACCGAGACGACCAGCTTGCCGCCCGGCTTCAGGACGCGGAACAGTTCCGCCAGCAGCTGGTTGTAGGCCGTGTCGGTGTAGCGTCCCGTGGTCGGATCTTGCGACTCGGCGTAGGAGATCGCCAGGCCCGAGACGATGCCGTCGAAGTGGGCGTCCGGGAAGACGCCCAGGCCATCGCTGAAATTGACCGTCTCGAAACGGACCTTGCCAGTCGCGCCGAGATGCTCGGCCAGGCGACCGATGACCTTCGCGTTGGCCGGGTTGCAGTCGGTGGCCACAATCTCGCCCACTCGTCCGACCGACTTCTGCCAGAGGGCCGCTGTCAACTGACCGCCACCGCAGCCGAGATCGAGCCAGCGCTCGCCGGCCTGAACGTCGAGCCGCTCGACGGTGTCCTGGAGCAGTTCGCGGTAGGGTGCGAGCAGCTTCTGATCCCAGAACGCCTCGGCACACTTTTCTTCGAGCCACCAGTTCGTGTCGTCCCTGTTCGCCATGATCTCCTCCGGGATGGTCAGGCCGCCGTCGCGGTGCCGGGGCGCGTGGTCGTCAACTCGCGGACGATCTCGCCGTTGAGGATCTGTTCGAGCTGGCCCAGCGCCCGGGCGATGGTCGCGCCGTCCATCAGGCGATGGTCGTAGATGAGCCGCACCGGGATGGTGCCATCCGGTTCGAGGATGCCGTAGTTGAGGGTCGTCGTCCACGGCGCGATCGGATGCAGCGACTCGGCTCCGAGGGCGGAGTAGACGCTCACGCCGAACGTGCCGACGTACTTCGCTCGCCGCTCTCCAGAGACGTTCAGGCCATACCACCACATCCAGCGACGCACGAAACGCGGAAAGCGGGCGATCCGAACGAGCTTGCGGAAATGGCCGAGCGACTCCAGCGGTCGGGTGCGGAAGTCCTCCAGATCCCGGTGCAACTCGACGAGTGAGCGCGTCTCCGGAGCCCGGAACAGGGCACTGACGACGATCGTCTCGCCCTGATACTCGCGCTCGATGGTGATGGCCGCGTTACTGTGCGGATGCTCGTAGACGCGATCCCAGGGGAACCGGAGGTACGCCTGGCGCAGGACGGCGAAGTCGCGCGCGAGCTGGGCGTACGCCCTGGTGAACAGGATCGTCCAGGGAATGCGATCCGACCAGTCGGCCCGTGCATCGCGCAGGGGAGCGAGGTTCATCCGGCGCTGCACCGGCACGGTCGGAACCTGCCGACCGAAGTGGAGCAGATCGCAGACCATGCGGCGGGGAATGGACAGGGGCAGATATCGGCCTCGCGGCTCACTCATGGCGACCTCGGAGGAATGTCCGCATTCACGCTCCCTGTTGCATACCTTGGGGCGGGAAGAAAACACAAGGCCACTCACGCCGCCCGCATCCACCAGCGCAGTACGCCGCGCGGCCCCTTCATCCCCCGGGCCTGGTGCCAGGCGTACGCCTCACGCAGGCTCTCCGTGATGGGTCGGGCTCGGTAGCCCAGTTCCTGCCGCGCTCGCTCCGACGTGCCGTAGAAGTACCAGCGATTCAGGCGAACGTGGGCCAGCGACGGGTACGGCTCTCGTCCGGTCATCCAGCCGCGCAGTTCGGCCAGGGATGCGAGCATCGCGAGGCCCGACCAGGGCAGGACCGGCAGCCAGCGCGGCCGCATGCCGGCGACCTTCGCCAGCAGGGCCAGGAACGATGCGAACGAGTGATCCTCGCCACCGAGTAGGTAGCGTCGGCCGGCCTGGCCGCACTCGGCCGCCAGGAGGTGCCCCTCGGCCACGTCGCGGATATCGACCAGATTCAGGCCGCCCGGCGGTGCGGCGACGATCCGACCGCTCCAGAATCGCTGGCAGAGTCGGCCCATGACGGAGGTGTTGGCGTCGTCTGGCCCGATCAGGTAGGCCGGGTTGACGACGACCACGTCGCCGCCACGCTGGGCCGCCTCCAGGGCGATTTCCTCGGCGGCTCGCTTGGCCGTGATGTACGCCACGCCCTCGCTCGCCAGGTTGAACGGCGTCTCTTCGGTGACCGGAACCGGCGTCCGCGAGGCACCGACGGCGACCACGCTGGACGTGTGAACGACGCGCGCCGCCCCGGCCGCGGCCAGGACGTTTCGCGTCCCCTCGCAGTGGATGGCGTGCATCGCCTCCAGGGCCTTGCCCCAGACGGCGACCGTGCCCGCTGTGTGGAAGATCACGTCGCACCCCGCCAGGGCGGAGCGCACGAAGGCCGCATCACGCACGTCGCCGACTTGCACGGGAACGTCTTCCACACCGCCGGGCCGCACGTCGATCATCCGTACGCTCGCCCCACGGGAGCGCAGCATCCGAACGAGGTGCTGACCGAGAAAGCCGGTGCCGCCAGTGACGGCGACGGTCTTGCTGCTCCAGAACGACATGTCGAGTTCCTCAGGCCGCCGCTGCGCGGGGCGGCATCCAGAAGGCGTGAGCGTCGCGCAGCGTCTCGGCCAGGGGTCGGGGCTGCCAGCCGAGTTCATCGCGGGCCCGGCGGTTGTCGAAGAAGAAGTACCGCCCCATCAGTCGGGCCGTCTCGCGACTCAGGATGGGCCGGGAGTCGGCCTTCGCGGGGAAGAACCCGAGCAGGCCGGCCAGGAGCGGAGCCGACCATGCCGGCAGCGGCAGCCGCAGATAACGTCGGCCCGCCGCGTCGGCCAGGGCGGCGTAGAACTCCGCATGGGTGCGGTTCTCGCCCGTCAGCAGGTAACGCTGACCGGCCCGACCGTGGCTCGCCAGACGGATCAGGCCCTCGGCCACGTCGCGCACGTCCACGAAGTTACTGCCGCCGGGAAAGCAGAACGGCACCCGGCCGCGCCAGAATCGTCGGCAGAGAGTGCCGTACTCACTCCGCGAGAAATCGTCCGGCCCGACGACGCAGGCCGGGTTGCCGACGACGACTTCGAGATCCGCTCCGCTGGCGTCGAGGGCCGCCTGCTCGGCCTCGCGCTTCGTGGTGAGGTATGGAATCCGAAGAGCCTCCAGCGTCCACTCGGCGCGTTCGTCCAGAAGCACGGGTTGATCCGAGCAGCCGACCGCGACGATCGAACTGGTGTGGACCACACGCCGGACGCCGGCCGACCGGGCCGCCGCCAGGACGTTCCGGGTGCCGCCGACGTTGATCGTGCGCAGGCGATCGAGGTCGTGGCCAAAGTCCACGGCCGCCGCGACGTGAAACACGATCTCGGCCCCGGCGAACGCCTTTGTCAGGGCCGTCGGATCGTCGAGTTCGGCGACGACGCCATCACAACCCAACTCGACGAGCCGGCTCGTGTTCGAGGTGGCCCGGACCACGGCGGTGATGGCGGCCCCGGCACGACGTAGCTGGCCGGTGAGATGATGGCCGACGAAGCCGGTGCCGCCGGTGACGGCGACGCGTCGGCCGATCCATTCGGTCGGCTTCTCTCTGTGGGTCATACCCTGGCCCTCCCGGGTGGAAACGATACCCACGGGGCCGAGAAAGGGTCAAGGGGAAGGCGGCGGCACGATCGGATGGCTGCTGCTCGACGGAGCCAGGTTCAGGTCGCCGGGCAGGATGGGCGATCGGGCCTGGTGGGTTTCGGCCGAGTCGTCCACATCGAGTGTCTGGGCTGGCCCTGGATCCGGCTCGGATACCATCGATTCGTCCAGCGACACGGGTAAGTCGCCCGACTCGATCAGGGCGTCCCTGTCGGCACGAGCCTTCCGGTCCGGCTCACGCTCCGGGACAGGGCGGCTTGCCGGCTCTGGCGTGATCCGCGAAGGAGAATCCGAGACGACCCGGTAGCGCAGATTGCCGATGACGACCTCGTCACCGATGGCCAGGGGTGCCTCGCGAACGCGGGTCCCGTTGACCTGAATGCCGTTGGTGCTGTCCAGGTCGCGGATCAGGATGGAGCCGTCCACCTGGGCGATGCAGCAGTGACGGCGAGAGATCTTGCGGGATTCGATCTGAACGTCGCATTCCTGATGCCGTCCCAGGAGCAATATCGGCTTGTCCAGCAAGATGCTGGGACCGTTGTCCAGGGATACAAGCCGGATGGGCATCGAGAAGGCTCACTGAGGACCGGATTGGTCCAGCACCTGGCAGCGGTGCGACCGCCTGGAGAGAAGCCAAACACCTCCTGTAGTATACCACACCAGCCCCTGATTCCAGTAGCCCCTCCCGTGAAAATGTCATGCGGCACCCCCAGCCAGGGATCTGCGCCGGGTGCAGGCCAGAGGAGCCAGGTCGTCAAGAGACGGTTGTTTCCTTTGCACGCGGGATGACCTTCCGGTAGGATGTCGGTCGTCCCCCCGCCAGCGACTCCCGCCACCGCGGACATTCGAGGAACCGAAGCATGACTCGTTCCCGCTTCACCGAACCGGCCGCACCGTCGCGGCGAACGTTCCTGCGAGCTGCTGGCGTGACACTGGCCCTGCCCTGGCTCGAATCGCTGCTGCCGGCCTCCGCCACCGAGGCGACCGCTCCGCGTCGGATGGTCTGCGTCGAGACAAACATGGGCATCCTGCCGCAGTTCTTCTTCCCGGCGAAGGCCGGCCGGAACTTCGCCGGGACGCCGTACCTGGAGAAACTGGCCGCCGTCCGTGACCAGGTCACCGTCTTCTCAGGCGTCAGTCTGCCCGGCGTGACCGGCGGCCATGCGGCCGAGAAGTGCTTCCTCACCGGCACGCCTCACCCGGAGCGTGGCGGCTTCCGCAACGGTATCTCGCTCGATCAGTTTGCCGCCGAGCGTGTCGGCAACCACACGCGCTTTCCGTCCCTCGTCCTGGCGATGAGCAACGAGGGCTCGACGTTGAGCTTCACGCGCAGCGGAGCCCCGATCCCGGCCGAGCGGAGCCCGAACAAGGTGTTTCGCCGGCTGTTCCTCCAGGGCAAGGCGGAGGAGGTCGCGGCCAACGTCGAGGCTCTGCGGCAGAGTCAGAGTCTGCTCGACTTCGTCGGCGATCAGTCACGTCGGCTGAACCGTTCGCTGTCGAAGGCCGACCGACAGCGACTGGATCAGTATCTGTCGGCGGTGCGCGAACTGGAGCAACGGCTGCACAGCGCCGAGGAGTGGGAGCATCGGCCCCGGCCAAAGATCGCCGCCCAGCCGCCGGTGGACATCGACGATCAGCGTCAGTTCGTCAAGAAGACGGCCCTGATGTTCGACGTGATCAAGCTCGCCCTGGAGACGGACTCTTCGCGGATCGTGTCGCTGTTCATCGACACGACGGTGATCCACAACATCACGCATCACGGCAATCGGCCGGAGGTACTGGCCGAACTGCGGGCCGCCGAGGAGGGCCAGTTCGGAGCCCTGGGTCAGTTCCTGCGTTCGCTGGCCGAGACGAAGGAAGCCGGTATGCCGCTGCTCGATCGGACGATGGTCCTGTACGGCACCTGCATGGGCAGTGCCAACTCACACTCGAACTACAACCTGCCGGTGCTGCTCGCTGGCGGCGGCTTCAGGCACGGCCAGCACCTGGCCTTCGATACGCAGAACAACTACCCGCTGACGAACCTGTACGTGTCGATGCTCCAGCGGTTGGGGATCGAGACGAACGCGTTCTCGTCGGGCACGACAACGCTGCGCGGCCTGGAGTTGGCGTGATCCATTTAGCCGCCGGCTATCGGCAGTAAGGAAAGTAATGCACGCTTGGCCTGATGTTTGCA
>CAYYJM010000085.1:15954-21987 GCA_964471755.1 uncultured Alcaligenaceae bacterium | reverse complement strand
CGGTTGAGCAGCTCCACCACCGGCGGCGCCATGCCCTTCGGCCCGGACACGCCGTGGTAGTCGGACGTGAAGGTCTTCCGACCATCGCCCAGCGTGCTGGAGCCGTTGGAGGCCTGGTAGTCGGGCACGCTCGGGCAGTTGTACATCGGAATACGGTTGAGGGCATGGACGAGCTTGTTCGGACCTTCCTTGTTCGTCCCGGCATTCCAGGCACCCGGGCCGAGGTTGAACTGGCGATACAGGCCATCCTGCTCGACGTAGGGCAGGAGGTACACTCGCCAGCTCAGGCCGTTGGAGGTGACCGCTCCGGCCGGGAACTGGTTGTTGGAGTCGTGGAAGTTGTGCATGGCCAGACCGAGTTGCTTGAGATGGTTCTGGCACTGCGTTCGCGAAGCCGCCTCACGGACCTTCTGGACCGCTGGCAGGAGCAGGCCAATCAGGATGGCGATGATGGCGATGACCACAAGCAACTCGATCAGCGTGAATCCTCGGCGAGCGTTCATGAATCTTCCTCCTGATGCGAAGTACGAAAACGAATGATTCCCGTTCCCGGCAACGGCCGGGGCGATTAGCGTCCGGCTCAACCGCCGTTCCGACGGTTGTCCCGCAGATGTTCCAGGACCGTCTTGCGGCCCTTGTTAATGTGGTCGCTCATCAGCTGGCGAGCGGTGTTGGCGTTGCGTTGCTGGAGGGCCTCGGTGATGGCCGCATGGTCGCGGCAGGTTTCCTCGGCGACGGCCAGGGTCAGCATGGCGGCCCGGTGTCGTTGCATCCCGAACACCTGGCCCAGGGCGGTATAGTCCTCGATCACCTTGGCCAGAAGCCGATTGCGAGCAGCCTCGACGATGATCAAGTGGAACCGCTCCTCGCAGTCGAGCCAGTGGTCCAGTTGCTCTTCGGTTGCCGTCTGCGACTTCTGCCGGCGGATCGTGGTCAGGATCTCCTCGAACTCGTCACGGACCGCGGCCAGAGCGTCGAGCTGGTTCTGGGTGGCGTTGCGGGCGGCCTCGGCGGCGGCACAGCTCTCGACCGCTTCTCGCAGAATGTACAGCTCCTCCAGATCCTGCGGGCTCGACTTGCGGACGAATGCCCCGGCTCCGGGGACGTACTCTACCAGCCCTTCGGTCGCCAGCCGGGAGATCGCCTCGCGGATCGGCGCGAGGCTGACGGCCAGGGTCTGGGCCAGCGTCCGGTTCACCAGTTGCGAGCCGGCCTCCAGTTCGCCGTTCAGTACCTTCCGGCGAAGTTCCCGGTACGCTCGTTCCGACAGGGTCTCTTGCATCGCATTCTCACCATCCGGGCGGGTCATGTTCGATCGCGTTCGTTCATGTTCGATCATGATCGAACAATGGCATTGTTGTCAGCGAAATGACCGCTGTCAAGGGCAATCTGGAATTTTTTTCGACGCTGGCGTGCCGATGGGCGCGATAGCATAAGGAACGCTGGCCGTTGCGTGTTCCTTCCCGGCGGGGTAAGGTCACCAGCATTCCTTTGCAAGCCGGATCAACCGAGGCACCAGCGATGATGACAGCGTCTCTCCTCCTCCTGACTCTGTTGCCGGCGGCGGACCCAATGGCGGACGGGTGGCAACGGGAATACACGGCAACCGAGGCGAAGGCGGCGCACATGGTCGCCCTGTGGCAGTTCACCACGGGCAACGAACTGGCCGACTCGTCGGGGCATGGGCATACCCTGAGCCTGTTCGGAGCGAAGACCATCGCGGCAGGGAAGTTTGGCGGCGGTCTGCAATCGTTTCCTGGCTGGCCCGTCGAGGACAAACGGCATGCGGCGGTGGCGAAGGCCCATCCGAGCCTGTCGCCGGAGGGCGCGTTCACCATCGATCTGTGGATGAAGCCGGCGGCGAATCTGCCGGAACGCGGCATCGGCCATCTGTTGTGCAAGAAGTACGTCTCGCACCATGACTACCAGTTGTCGATCTCGACGTTGCAGGGCAAGGCCCGAAGGTTGCAGTTGTCACTCGGGTTCGGAGCAGACTCGGAAGTCTTCGCGTCCGATGCGGTCGAGTGGCCGACCGACGTCTGGCAACACATCGCCGTGACGTACGACGGTGCCGGGACGGTGCGTTTCTATCGAAATGGCACAACGATCGGCGGTCGCACGGTGCCCGGCCGAAAGGCGATCTCGGCCGGGCCGTTGCCGCTGACGATCGGCGATCGTACGGGAAGCAACTACGGTGGCTTCGCGGGTGTCCTCGATCAGGTCCGGATCAGTCGCGGCGTTCGTGAATTCAGCCCGGCATCGCTGAAGGTCTCGCTCGATCGTTCGACGTACGTGCGGATGGAGGTAGAGCCGACTCTCCGAGTTCGTGTGCGGAATCTGCAACCAACACCTCTCCAGGGAGCGAAAGTCACCCTGACGGGGATTGGCTCCGCGAAACGATTCGAGATTCCGAATCTCGCTCCCGGTGCCGTTCATGAGATCGCGGTGCCGTTCGATACGTCGTTGCGGCCGGATGCCTACGAACTCAAAACGCGCGTCGATATTCCCGGCCCGATTCCAACGCATCGTGAGGAGACACTCCACGTCACGTTAGTCGGTCGGCCGCTGCCGCATCGAATGCCGGTGATGATGTGGGGCATCGGTTCGCCGGCCGAGTTTGCACGCGAGTTGCCACGGATGAAGGAACTCGGCTTCACGCAGTGTCTCGGTTTCGGAGTTGACTACGAGGCCATCTGGAAGACCGGCAAACCGGTCGTTCCCAACACGCCGACCGGCATTGCCGGAACCATCGCCGTGAAGCGGATGCTCGACTCGGCGCTGGCGAATGACTTCGGCATCGCGGCATCGCTATCTCCGGGCGGTTATCTCAAGCGGAAGTCGGAACTGGCTCGCGTCGATCGAAAGGGCAAGCCGTACACGCGGAGCGATGCGAACGCCTCGCTACCGGGCCTGGCGGAGTTCTGCGAGAACGTCGGCAAGAGCGTCAGCCTGACACATGGAAGTCATCCGGCGCTCGTCGCGGCGCTCGTCAACACGGAAGTTCGCGATGACTCGGAAGTCAGTTTCTCGGAACACGACTTCGCCGCCTATCGCAAATTCTCCGGCCAGGAGATCCCCAGCACGATCACGAATAAACGAGGATTCCAATGGAAGTCGATCAAGGATTTCCCGAAGGACAGAATCCTCGCCGATGATGATCCGCGGCTTCGGTTTCTGCGCTGGTTCTGGACGGACGGCGACGGCTGGAACAGCCTGCACACGGCGTTGCATCGCGGTTTGAAATCGGAATTGCCGAAAGGGAAGGATTTCTACACCTGGTTTGATCCAGCCATCCGCACGGCAAGTGTGCCGGGAAGTGGCGGCGCGGTCGATGTCCTCGGCCAGTGGACCTACACCGAACCGAGTCCGCTGCGTCTGGGCTATTTCACCGACGAACTCTTCGCGATGGCGGATTTGTCGCCGCACCACCAGCGCGTGATGAAGATGACGCAACTGTTCTGGTATCGGTCAACGAGTGCGCCGATTCGGACCGGAGCCAATCACATTGCCTCGCCGTTTGACGATCATGACGCCGACGCCGCGTACATCTCGATCGCGCCGATGCACCTGCGCGGTGCGTTCTGGACGAAGATATCGCGACCGATCTCCGGATTGATGTACCACGGTTGGGCTTCTCTGGTGCCGACCGATGGCACGCACGCTTACAAGTACACACAACCCGATCTACAAACAGAGTTCCGTCGTCTGCATCACGAAGTACTCGAACCGCTTGGGCCGACACTGCTCCAGGTTCCGGCCCGACGCAGCGATGTCGCGTATCTCGACAGTTTCACGTCACAGATGTTCGCCGGACGCGGCAGTTTTGGCTACGCGAACGCCGAAGCATATCGGACACTCCTGCACGCTCAACTTCAACCGGAAGTTCTCTTCGAGGACACGATCCTGAAACGCGGACTCGACGACTACAAGATTCTGGTTCTGGCTGACTGCGACGTGCTTCCCGCATCGGTGGCGGCACGAATCCAGGCGTTCCAGAAACGAGGCGGCCTGATCATTGGCGATCCCAACCTCGCTCCGGCCATCAAACCCGATCTGGTTCTGCCGAAGTTCACGCGCACGAGGAAAGCCGCCGCAGACAAGGCCACGATCCTCGCCAACGCTGCCGAACTGCGCAAGGCGCTCGGAACCCGCTATCAGCGGCCTGTCGAGGTAACCAATCTCGAAATCGTTCCGCACCTTCGCTCGGCAGGATCGAGCGATTACGTCTTCGTTGTCAACGATCATCGCGAGGCGGGAACATACGTCGGCCAACACGGATTGGTGTTGGATGTCGGACTCCCCAGCGACGGCACTCTGACGCTCCGCCGCTCGAATGTCCACGTCTACGATCTCACGGCTCGCCGCGTCGTCAGCACCACGGCTGGCGATGGCTCGACACGCTGGCCCGTCTCGCTGGGGCCTTGCGATGGGAACATCTTCCTCGTTACGGAGCGGGCCATCGAACGCGTCAAAATTGACACTCCCGAGCAGACGCCACTCGGCAAGCCCCTGTCGTGTCGCATCACGATCACCGACGTTGAAAATCGTCCCGTCGATGCGGTGGTCCCCCTGCGGGTGACGATCACCGATCCGCACGGTCGGCCGGCCGAGTTTTCCGGCTACTACGGAACCAACAAGGGACAGCTCGACCTGAAACTCGACCTGGCGAGCAACGACAATCCCGGCGTCTGGTCGATCGCGGTTCAGGAACTTGCCTCGGGCCTGAAGACAACACGCTATTTCCGGGCGCTGCCAATGACGGCCGAGAAGATTGGTTCCGGCCTCGGTGCGGTTCCGCGCTTGCCTTCATTGCCGGATCGGGAAGGATTTGCCGGCTCGTTCTCTGGCGTCAGCAACGGTGCGCTGCTCGTGGCTGGGGGAGCCAATTTTCCCGGCAAGAAACCGTGGGAGGGGGGCAAGAAGGTGTGGTATGACACCGTCTTCGCACTTGCGAAACCGGATGGACACTGGACCGTCGCCGGCAAACTGCCGCGACCGCTCGGCTACGGTGTCAGCGTGACGCACAACGGCGGTGTTGTCTGTGTGGGCGGCAGTGACGCCGAGCAGCACCACGCCGACGCCTTTCGACTGGACTGGGCCGATGGTAAGCTCGTCACTACAAAACTGCCACCGCTGCCGATGACGCTCGCCAACGGGTGCGGAGCCCTGGTCGGCGACACGCTCTACGTCGCAGGCGGCCAGGAGAAGCCGGACTCGACGACGACCTCGAAGGCGGCCTGGCGGCTCGATCTGTCGGCCCGGGAACCCCGGTGGGAACGCCTCACCGACTGCCCCGGCAGCGGACGGATGCTCGCGGTTGCGGCCGGATTCGACGACTCGTTCTGGCTGATCGGTGGCGTCGATCTGGTTGCCAGTGCGAGCGGCAAGGTGGAGCGGCGATACCTCACCGATGCCCACCGCTATACGCCAGGCAAGGGCTGGCAGCGGGTCGCCGATCTGCCCCGGCCGGTCACTGCGGCTCCGTCGCCGGCCCCGGCCGACGCCTCGGGCCTTTACCTGCTCGGTGGCGATGACGGCTCCCAGGTCGGCGTCGCTCCCGATCAGCATCGTGGCTTCAGCAGGCAGATCCTGCGCTTCGATCCGCAAACGGCGAAGTGGATCGACGCTGGCGAATTGGCGGCCCCGCGGGTGACGGTTCCGGTGACACAATGGGGTCAGTCGTGGGTCGTGTCGAGTGGTGAGGCACGGCCTGGCGTCCGGTCCCCGGACGTGTGGGCGTGGACGCCTGGAAAGAAGGAGTGATCGGAGTCATGCTGCCATCCCCGTCTCCCCCCGTTTCTCGAACGGCCTGGCTGGTCGTCCTCCTGCTCATGCCGGTGGCGTTGCTGAACTACCTCGACCGGCAGATGCTCGCGTCGATGCAGACCTCCGTGATGGCCGATATTCCGACGCTCGGCCAGGCCGAGAACCCGGAGGAACTCTGGGGCTTCATGCTCGGCCAGTTCAAGTGGGTCTACGCGGTCTTCAGCCTCATCGGCGGATACATCGCCGATCGCTACAGTCGTCGGCTCA
>CAYYJM010000085.1:0-15944 GCA_964471755.1 uncultured Alcaligenaceae bacterium | reverse complement strand
GTCGGCGGTGACCTGGTGGACCGGTCAGGTGACGACCTACAACGATCTGCTCCTGGCCCGCTCGCTGATGGGCATCAGTGAGGCGTTCTACATCCCGGCGGCGCTGGCCCTGATCACCGACTACCACACCGGCCACACGCGCTCGCAGGCCGTTGGCCTGCACCAGATGGCAATCTACCTCGGCGTGATCATCGGCGGCTTCGGCGGCTACATCGCGGCCAGCCCGCACCTCGGCTGGCGACTTGCCTTCACCGCTTGTGGCGTCTTCGGCATGCTCTACGCTCTCCCACTGGTGCTGTTTCTTCGCGATGCGGCGAATCCGCGTGGACGGCAGACGGACCGTCGCGTCTCCCCATTCGAGGCCGGCCGGGAACTGCTGACGAACTTCTCGTTCCTGCTGCTGGTGCTGTACTTCACCCTGCCCGCGATGGCCGGGTGGGTCGTGCGCGACTGGATGCCGGGCATCTTGCAGAAGGAGTTCAAGATCGATCAGGGTCTGGCGGGCGTCTCGGCCACGCTCTACTGGCAGGTGGCCGCCATCGTCGGCGTCGTTCTCGGCGGTTGGCTGGCGGATCACTGGGTGCAAACCAATCCACGCGGTCGGATCAACGTCAGTGCCATCGGCATGGTCCTGCTCGCGGTGGCGATCTTCGGCGTCGGCAACGCGGGTTCGCTCTTCGTCGCGGTGGTCTTCCTGATCGTCTTCGGCTTCGGCTGGGGCTTCTTCGATTGCAACAACATGCCGATTCTGTCGCAGATCACTCGCCCGCACCTTCGAGCGACCGGCTACGGCATCATGAACTTCTTCAGTATCAGCCTCGGTGGACTGGCTGACTGGGGTTTCGGCGTCCTCCGGGATCGACACGTGCCGCTCAGTGTTACCTTCGGCATCTTCGCCGGCCTTGCCGTCGTTTCAGTATTCCTGGTGCTGGCCATCCGACCGAAGCCCGAACTTGTCAATCAGGAGTCATCTCGATGACGGTCACGTACCCCGGCCTCGTCACCGCGGCAGTGCGCACGCTGTGTAGCTGCATCTGCCTGGTGCTACTCATCGAAGCGGTCGGATACTCCGCCGACCGCGACGCCGAACCGATTGGCCACTGGCCGCTTGTTGGCAATACCCAGGATTCGTCGAAGCACGCGAACCACGCGAAGAATCAGGACGTCGACCTCACGGCCATCGGTCGAAGCGGCCAGGCGAATTCGGCAGCGCAGTTCGATGGGAAAAAGAGTTGGCTTGAGATTCCAAAGAGCCAGGCGCTGCGATTCGGAACCAACGATTTTTCGATCGCCGCCTGGGTGCATGTTTCTGGCGATGCCGACCTCGATGACGCCTATGGCGACCTCGTCAGTCAGTACGACCCGGCGACGCGCCGCGGCTTCAGCCTGTCAATCACCCACAGTGCGGGCGTGACTTCAAACCAACCGAACACGCGTAATGTCCACTTCGGAATCGACAACGGCCGCCTCGATGCCGAATGGACGGATCACGGCCGGCCAGGAAACGCCGTGCTGATCTTCTCCCTGGCTGTACACGACGGCAAACTCTACGCCGGCACCTGTGAACCGGGCCGTGATCAGGCCGGTCACGTCTACCGATTCGACGGCGATGCCAGATGGACCGACTGCGGCAGTCCGGATCGATGCAATTCCGTCTCGTCACTGGCCGTGTTCGGTGGACAACTCTACGCGGCCGTCTCCAAATATCGGCTCGCCGGGTCGGCCCTGGCGGAGTCCGAGAATCCAAATCGCGGTGGCAAAATCTACCGCTATGCCGGCGGCCAGAAGTGGGAGGAGTGCGGCCAACTCCCCGACACCGAGGCGATTGGCGGCCTGGTCGTCTATCGCGGAAAGCTCTACGCGTCGTCGCTGTACAAGCCTGCCGGGTTCTTTCGCTATGAGGGCGGACGCGAGTGGACCTCCCTGCCGACACCGGGCGGCAAGCGCGTCGAGGCCCTGTGTGTCTTCAACGGGCAACTGTTCGCGTCGAGCTACGATGGAGCCCACGTCTACCGCTATGACGGCAAATCGTGGACCGATTGTGGCCAGGTAGGCCCCGTCGAGAACACGCAAACGTATTCGTTCGCAATCCACGAGGGGCACCTTCTTGTGGGCACCTGGCGAACCGGGCGCGTCTTTCGCTATCAGGGAGACAACGACTGGAAAGATATGGGAAGACTCGGCGCGGAACTCGAAGTGATGGGCATGCTCGTTCACAACGGCAAACTCTACGGCGGGACGTTGCCGCTCGCGGAAGTCTACCGCTTCGACGGCCCCGAGCGCTGGACGAAAGTGGGCAAACTCGATTCCACGCCGGACGTGAAGTATCGCCGCGCCTGGACGATGGCGGAATATCAGGGCCGACTCTTCTGCGGCACGCTCCCGTCCGGCCGCATCCACTCCATCGAAGCGGGCCGGAATGTCACCTATGACAAGAACCTCTCCGCCGGCTGGCACCACATCGTGGCGTCAAGGCAAGGCGACGTTCTCAAACTGTTCATCGATGGCAAGAACGTGGCGACCTCGCGGCCGTTCAGGAAGGACGATTACGACCTCACCAGTGACCTGCCCTTGAAAATTGGTTTCGGGCCGAGCGATTATTTTCGCGGCAGACTGAGCGACGTACGAATCTACAATCAGGCACTGAGCGAACGCGCGATCGTTGATCTCGCTCGTCCCCACTAATCCAACACGGCCTGAACTCACGAACCAGGAGCCAGCTTCATGACAATCACCTTGCACGGCCTCGTCGCCGCCACCCATACACCCTTTGGTTCCGATGGCCAACTGAACCTCGCTGGCGTCGAGCGGCAGGCAGAACATTTCGGCCGCGTCGGCGTCAAGATCGTCTTCATCGGCGGCAGCACGGGGGAGAGCCATTCGCTGACCGTCGCCGAACGCCTCGCTCTGGCCAAACGCTGGAGCGAGGTCGTCCGCGGCACCGGATTGAAACTCGTCGTCCACGTCGGCTCGAACTGCCTGGCCGATGCCCGCACGCTGGCGGCTCAGGCGCAGGAACTTCACGCCGATGCCATCGCCGCCCTGTCGCCGAGTTACTTCAAGCCACGGTCGCTCGACATCCTGGTCTCGTGTTGCGCCGACATCGCAGCCGCCGCTCCGGGGACGCCGTTCTACTTCTACGACATTCCCGCTCTGACCGGCGTGCAGCTTCCGATGGCGGACTTCCTCGCGGCGTCCGATCGCATCCCGACGTTGGCCGGCATCAAGTTTACCAACCCGGACCTGATGGCGTTCCAGAACTGTCTTCACGCTCAGGGCGGACGGTTCGACATCCCCTGGGGCGTGGACGAATACCTGCTGGCGGCGGTCGCGGTTGGAGCCCGTGGCGGCGTCGGCAGCAGCTTCAACTTCGCGGCCCCGATCTACCATCGACTGCTGGCGGCGGTCGAACGGGGTGATCTGGCGGCGGCACGAACCGAGCAGTTCCGCTCGGTGCAGTTGATCGAACTGCTCGCCAGTTTCGGCTACATGGGCGCGGCCAAGGCGGTCATGGGCTTCCTGGGCGTCGAGGTCGGCCCGGCCCGACTGCCGAACGGGAACCTGACGGCCGAGCAGAAGACGCGCCTTCGCGAACACCTCGACCAACTCGGCTTCTTCGGCTGGCTGCGGTGAGAGGCGGTCTGTCTGGTCTGACTTTTTTGGACTGAGGCGATGCTTCGCCGCTCTGACTCTCTGGCTTGCTCAGGCGAGAGTCAGAAAGGAAGAGCGGCAAAGAATTGCCGCACTCCCAAAAAGTCAGAATGGAGACGGAGAGCCTCAGGGTGCCTTACCGATCACATGCAGTTCCTGAAGCTCGACGGAACGTACGGTCCCCTCCTGGCGGATGAGCTTCACCCGCAGACGCTGCGTGTCGATCAGCGGGAAGGTACTCAGGCGATCTCCGGGACGCCCCTGGAACACCACCTGCCAGGCGTCCTTCACCTGAACCTCCACCGCCAGTCGGAGACCGCGGCCGTTGTCCTTCAAACGCAGATCGATGCCGCGTACCGGAGCGACGGCCGGAAGCTCCACGTCCACTACCAGAGGCGTCTCGGCCGCCGCAGGGAAGGGCACGACTTGACCGGTCGTACGATTGCGGTCCGCCACCTTCTTCCGATCGATCGCCTTCCCGGCGACGGTCACATCCCGGGGCGATACCTCAGGCAAGGGCTCCGGTAGCTTGATGGCCGACACGCGGGCCTCGAAATACTGAAAGCCCGAGGTGAAACCGAACTGACACTGGGTGCCGGCGGGCAGACCGCCCTCCATCGGGGCGATCCAGCGATTCGCCCCCTGCGTCACGTTCACGCCCACTCCCTGAGTGGCGGCACTGATGTACTGGCCACTCGGCAGAAGGAACGAGACGCTCCAGCCGCCCAGATCGCGGTACAGGCGGCCGGTCACCCAGATGATCCGATCGCCAAGGATGCTCCTGCCCTTCTCGCCACTGTCCACGCCGAGAAGCGCGGACTCGCCATCGCCGATGATCGGCCGCTCATAGTCGAAGGTCAGGTCGGCGACCTGGAAGCGGAGGTGGGCCTTCAGCTCCAGCGGTCCCTTCGCCGGGCCGTCCACCACCTGTTCCTGATGGGTGGTTTGCCAGCCGCCGTTGCCGCAATCCTTCGCCATCGTGAAGACGATCGGCTTCGCGGTGTGGACCTCCACGCTCCCCGTCATGGCCAGCGGGGGATTCTGTCGCCAGGCAGCGCGTTCCGGGTTCGTCGCCCCCTCGAAGAAACCCGCCAGCGGATGTTGCGCATCCAGGGCCACCTTCCAGCGTCCGCCGTCCGCCTTGCTCTCCTTGCCGTCCTTCTCCTCGCGGGTGACGGTCAGACGCAAGTCCACGCCCAGGACCATCTCGGCCAGGTACTGCTTCAGTGTCGAGTCCACGTCAGTGAGTGCCAGCATGGCCCGCGCCGTGGGAGCGGCCTCGGTTTTCAGGAAGCCGTACAGTTCGGCCCGGGTGTTGTTGCTCTTGCCCATGGCCAGCAGCTTGGCCAGGCCCGCTTGCAGTGGAGGCGGAGCCTTGTCGGCCAGCATCGCCGCCGCGACGCCCCAGTTGCGCTGGTAGTATCCCAGAGCCACGGCATCTTCATGACAGACTGGCGGCAGATCGAGGAAGGTCCTGGCTCGCCACTGCGGAGCGCCGGTTATCGCCAGGTTGTGCTTCTGGGAATTCAGGATGACCAGGTAGGCCCCCGACCGCAGGTAGGTCGGCAGCAGCCCCTCGCCCCCCTGGTACTCCAGACGGTACGGGTTCTGACAGAAGCCGCCGTCGTGAGTACGCAGCATGGTCAGCTTCCAGCGCAGGGCGGCAAAGTGTCGCTCCAGTGCCTCCGGACTGACAGCAGCGGCGGCGAGCAGGCCCCAGGTCGTCGTCAACGACTGGGTCGCGTGTCCCTGGTCCATGCCGCCGATGTCCCCCCGGGAATAGATGGCGCTGCAGTTCTCGGTGAACAAGCGCGGCCCGCCGTGGATGTACGAGGCCACCAGGTACGGCCCATGACGCCCGGAATAGGTGCCACCCGACGCCAGATTCGGCTCGAAGGTCCGGGTGCCACTACTGCGGCCGTAGGGGATGAATCCATCCGGGGCCAGCTCCTGGGCGCGGGCGAGCATGCGATCCACCAGCCTCGACTCCACCTTGACCGGCGTCTGGTTGGCCAGGGTGAACGCCAGCGCGATGTGCGATCCCCCGGTCGAGACACCGGTGCCGCGGTAGCCGGGCACGTGACCGTGACCACTGACATAGTCGCCGTAGACCATCTCGCTCCGCAACCGCTCTACCTGACTTTGCAAGGCGGTCAGGATGCGGTCGTCATGGGTACGCAGCCAGTATTCCGAGAGGAACATCACCATGAGCGAGTTGGGAATGGCCCAGCCATCCTGCGGACAGCGGAAGGCCAGGTAGTCGGCGGCCTTGCGGATGTGGGCCTCGTACTTCGGGTCCGCCTGAGCCAGCAGGCCGAGGCCGGCCCAGGCCGTGTCGTAGCCATTGTGCGTGTAGCCAGCCGTGCGCTTCCAGGAACCATCCGGCTGCTGCTGATCCGCGAGCCAGGCGGCGATCATGCGAGCCACCAGGGCGCTCTTGGCGTCGTCGTGATTGGGCGCGCCCTTGCCGTAGCTGCCGATCCGGGGAATGTCGAAGGCCACCACCTGATGATGGGCCTGGAACGCCGGCGGCAGACTGGCCGCCGAGCGGACCCGGACGCGAGCGCGATAGCCCTCGGCCGGGGAGCGGCAGACCACCGTGGCCCGAAACCGATCGTAGCCGGGCGGGATGGTCCAGGTCAGATGACAGGGGGCATGAATCCACAGAGACTCCGCGACGGCCTTCCCCTTGTACTGAATGTCGCGGTCGTCGTTATCTACCTTCCGCCGGAGGGATCTCCAGCCATTGGCCTCTGACAGTCGGCTGACAGCTGACAGATCCAGACTGCCCGCCGGTCCCTCCAGTCGGGGCCGGATCAGGTCCGCCGCGCAACTCCCATTGTGTTTGCGTGTCAACTCCAGCAGCAGGGTCAGTTCCTCCGCCGTCTTGACGGGCACGTCCAGTTCCACCTCGCGCAGGGCATCCTGGCGAATCTCGCCGGACACCTGCGCATCGCGAACCAGGGCGGCAGTCGCCGGCGGGGTCTTCTGTCCGTCCGGGAGTCGCAGCACGTCAAATGCGATGCGTCCACGCCCCTCGGCCAGGTCGAGCCGTTCGCCAGCGTCGATCTCCAGGCCGCGGGTGAACTGGTGCTGCCACCGAGGCTGGTCCGGCCGCAGAGCCCCGGCCGTGGTGAATCGCTGACCATCCATCGCCACCAGCAGATCGCCCTTGCGCAGATGGCCGTCGGCGGGAGAGCCGGGGATAACGTCCACGACCTCGAAGCAGTCCAGCAAGAGTTCGCCCGAGGCGTCAAGCAGGCCGGCCGGCCAGGCGTGGCGGAAGGCGGCGAAGCGGCCCCAGGTGTGGTCGTGCATGCGGGTGCGGATGCCGAGTGGTCCCCAGGTGATGATGTACCTCTGGGCGGAAGTGTCGTCGTTGTCGTCGTACCAGCCGAAGCCCGCACTGCCGTTATACGGGCCGGGATGGCGTTTGTTCCAGGCGTCGTGGCCCACCTGGGCGACGGCCTTGACCCAGGCCGCCAGATCGAAGGCCGGCCCCGTCTCGGGCCGGGAGACGGGGAAACTCGCCGTCGCCGGGCCTGCAGGCGCTGGGGGGTCGGCTGGCGCTGGCGGGGATGGCAGGCTCGTCGGCGTGCTGACCAGGGGCGTGACGACTTCGCCAGGGCTGCCGTTCGTGTCCGGCTTCGGGCGCAAGGCGAAGAGCCACAGGGCGGCGACGGCACCCAGCGTCAGCAGGCCGCCCAGGGCGATGATCACCAGCCGAGAACCCTTGCGGCCAGACGCCGAACGTCGCTTGCGTGTCGGCGTTGGCTGCCCCGGTCGGCGCGTCGGTCCTGACGCCATCGTGTCAGGCCGTGGACGCGGGATCTTCAGCGGTTGACCGCACTGAGGACAACGAACCTTTTTGCCACCCAGATGGTCCTTGACCCGCAGGTCCTGGCCGCACGAACACGCAACCTGGATTGACATGTCGAGCCTCCCTCCACGGTGCAACTCAAGCCGTCCCGATGAGGGCGTGCATCGGTCAACTTGTTAGCGTAGAGGGATAGCGAAGAGAATCAAGGCAGCCAATGTAGGGCGGTCCGGGGCGTCACCCTGGCCTCATGCGTTCCGGAGCCCGCCTCAGCGGAGGCCAGCCGATGCTCCGACGGGAGCGCAGCCAATGTAGGGTGGGCGGGAGCGCCACCGACGCCCAAGCGTTTCGGAAAGCCGGAACAGCGCAGGCCCACCAATCCTCGCTCGGGAGCGCAGCGACACCGTTTAGAACAGAGGCATTTGCGGTGTCGCTGCGCTCCCGTAGGAGCATTGGTGGGCCTCCGCTGTGACAGCGACACCGTTTAGAACAGAGGCACTTGCGGTGTCGCTGCGCTCCCGTCGGAGCATTGGTGGGCCTCCGCTGTGACAGCGACACCGTTTAGAACAGAGGCATTTGCGGTGTCGCTGCGCTCCCGTCGGAGCATCGGTGGGCCTCCGCTGTGACAGCGACACCGTTTAGAACAGAGGCATTTGCGGTGTCGCTGCGCTCCCGTCGGAGCATCGGTGGGCCTCCGCTGTTCCGGTCTTCCGGGACGCTTGGGCGTCGGTGGCGCTCCCGCCCACCCTACATTTTGGTGCATCGGCGGAGGCCGGCCAATCATGTAGGGCGCTCCGGGCCGCCCTACTGCTCGCCACTCCGAGGATGAGCCCTTTCCGACGACTCTCACATCGACGCCCGGCCGGCCCGGAGGAGTTCGAGCGGCTCCTGTCGGCCCGCCCGGATCGCAGGCCAGAGGGCGGCCGCCAGGCACAACGCCAGGGTCACTCCCAGACCGAAGCCGATCTGCTCCCACGAGAGAATCAACCGCGTGTCCATGCCGCCGAAGAAGCCGGAGTACGCGGCCATGCCGACACCACACCACCCGGCCATGATGCCGAAACCCAGACTCAGGACACAGGCCACCAGCGCGATCAGGCTGGCCTCGGCGAGAATCAGCCGGATCACGCCCCAGCGCGTCACGCCGAGCGCGCGCAGGACGCCAAGTTCCCAGCGTCGCGCCCGCACCGACGCCGCCACCGTGCCGATCACGCCGATCGCCGTCACGACCAGGGTCACCAGCGGCAGCTGACTCATGCCCCAGATCATACCGCTGGCTCGCCGTTCGACGCCGGAGCGCACCGTCGCCGTTGTCGTCACCTTCACCGTCGGACGATACGCCGTCGCGATGCCGGCGCTGGCAGTCCGAAACTTCTCACCGGCGTGCCGATCGGCGAGCGTCTGGAAGGCCCGCTCCATCGCCGCCACGTCCGCACCCGGCTGGGCGTTCAGCCAGAAGAACGTCACCCGGTCCAGTCCGAAATCCTGACGCGTCGGCTCGTACGGAGTGAAGACGATGGCCGCCGTGCGGACGTAGTTCCGGCGGACTCCGGAGAACTTGGTCACCCAGTGCCAGCCGGGAATCGAGACGACGCCGGCCACGGTGTACTCGACCGGCTCCGCACCCGGCTTGTTCGGCACCTCGAACGGCACCCGGTCGCCGAGCTTCAGACCGGCGATCCGGGCGAAGTGGTCCGGGATCAGACAGAACCGGCCGGTCTTCATCTTCTCGACCGCCTCGGCCCGGTTACCCGACATGAACGTGAGGTTGAGCAGCGGCGAGTCACCGCCGAAGCCGCGTTCGGGGTCGAGGCCCATCACGACGACGTTGTCCTGACGGGTCGCTGTCATTCGCTCCTGGCTGCCGGTCAGGTCTTCGGCCAGACGCGGCTGCTCGACGGCCAGCGGCAGGGCTTGCTCCGGGCGAACCCCTTCGACCCGAGTCACGGCATCGATCTCGGCATCGGGCAGACCCGACGGCTGGAACGCGACGAGCATGTCCGGCAGCCACTTGCCCGGATAGTACGGCTCGAGCATCGAGTAGCCCCACGTCTGCGTCGCGACGTAGAGGCCGAGACCGACCGTCAACGCGACCGTCGTGCCGAGCGTCCGCCAGAGATTCCCGGAAAGCTGCGATGCGAGCAGACGCGGATCGAGCCAGAGCAGGCGGGCGACCAGCGGGCCGAGATATTTCTCGACCGCGATCACGCAGGCCGGGGCCAGCAGCAGGCAGCCGAGGACCATGCTCGGATAGCCGATGCCCGCGTAGGCCCAGACCTTGACATCGTCGGGCACCTTGACGACGAAGACGAGAATGGGATTGATGGTCATGAGGACCGCTCCCAGGATCGCGGCGGCGATCGGCCATCGCGGAGCCGGCCGCGAGCGCGGCGGCGACATCGCCTCCAGCGGACTGACGCGCGTTGCACGCCAGGCCGGGACGATCGCCGCCACCAGGGCTCCCCCGAACGCGGCGGCTCCGGCCAGACCGATGCACCACCAGCCCAGAGCCGCCCCCGTGGGGAACAGGTCCGGCTGAGCCTGGCTGGCCAGCGTGAGCAGAATCCAGCCGGCCAGCAGGCCGCCGACCCAGCCGATGCCGGCCAGGAGCAGACTCTCGGCCAGCACCAGCATCGCAACCTGAAGGCGCGTCAGCGAGACGGCTCGCAGCACCGCCAGCTCGCGGGCCCGCTCACTGACGCCCATGCTCAGCGTCGTGAAGATGATGAACACGGCCGCCAGCAGCGCCATGCCCGTCGCCGAGTACGCCTGGGCCCGCTTGCCGCTCAGGGAACTGTCATCGGACAGACGCGATCGGACCTGCTCCAGATCGATCGCCTGCAACCCGGCCTCGGCGATGCGCGGCGACCAGGTCGAGCGGAAGACCTCGGTCGTGAACCCCTCCTTGAGCGCGACGTTGATCACGCTCGGCCGGGAGGCGTACCCGTTGATCCGGTCGGCCAGCGCCATTGGCACGAAGAGGCCGGACGTCATGGGGCCCGACGCGCCGAAGCCTCGTCCGCCTCGGCCTCGGGGGCTGGCCTTGCTCGCGCTCTTGCCGTCCTTCGTCTTCGCGTCATCGCTCCTGGCCTGAGGACGCGGACCAGGGCCGCCGAACCTCGCCTGCACCGGCGGCTGATCGATGATGCCGACGACGGCCACCCGGACCTGATTGGCCTGCGAGGTCACGAGAACCGCGCCGCCCACCTCGACGTTGAGTCGCTTCGCCGAGCCGGTACTCAGTACGCCCTCGACCTTCTCCGACGACGGATCGAACCAGCGGCCGGAAAGCAACTCGTACGGCGGCTCGCTGGCATCCGTTCCGACCAACGGCGGCGCGAGCGAGGGTGCGCCGTTGACCGGAGCCCCGGAGAAGAGCGACGAACGCTGCTCCGGATCGTTCGGATTGGCGACGCCGACGCGGGACTGGAAGGCGGTCGAAACCTCCGCGACGCCCGCGTCCTTCTTGAGCGCGGCGACGAACTCGCCTGAGACGCGGCCCGGCCCCGAGGCGACGAGAACGAGATCGTGCCGACCCATGAACTTGGTGGCGTTGTCGTCGAAGGCCAGCAGCAGCGCGTCGTAGCCGCTGACCACCCAGACGACCAGGCAGGCCGCCGCGATCACCGCCAGGGCCGCCAGGGCGACACGGGCTGGCCGCCAGAAGACGTCGGCGATCAGGAGCTTCAGGATGAGCCGTGGATTCATGACGCCACCGCCTTCGACGCGGTCACGGCTTCGTGATAGAGGGCGGCCAGGGCCTGGGCGTCGGTGAAGTCCGACCGGGCGAACTCCGTCAGCACCCGGCCATCCTTCATGACCACCACCCGATCCGCCCAGGCGGCGACGCCGGCCTCGTGGGTGACGACGACGATGGTCCGCTTTTGCTCGTCGCACAGCTCGCGCAGCAGGGCGCAGAGCTTCTGGCCGGTCACCGAATCGAGGCTGCCCGTCGGCTCGTCGGCCAGGACCACCGCCGGATCGGTGATCAGAGCCCGGGCGATGGCGACGCGCTGCTGTTCGCCACCGCTGAGAGCGTCCGGCCGATGCCGCCGCCGACCGGCGATGCCCAGCCGGGTGAGCAAGCCGTCCACCTTCGCCGGATCGGTCGCGCCGCCCTGGCCGAACAGCGGCAGCAACACGTTGTCCTCGGCCGTCAGCGACGGAATCAGGTTGAACGACTGGAACACCAGACCAATCCGTCGCCGGCGGAAGCCAGTCAGCCGACCGTCGGACATCGCCGCGAGATCCTCTCCCGCGACGAGGACCCGACCAGCGTCCGCCCGCGTCAGGCCGGCCATGACGTGCAGCAGCGTACTCTTGCCCGAACCGCTCATGCCCATGACGGCGACGAGTTCACCGGACGCCACGCTCAACGAGACGCCGGCCAGGGCCTCGACCGCTTCCTCGCCTTGCCGAAATCGCTTGGCCACCCCTTCAACCTTGAGAGGCGGCTGGATTGTCGCACTCACCGGAATCACCTCGCCGTTCATTTGGATGTTTTGGAGGCCAGTTCGAAGGGCGGAACCTCGTTCACGCCCTCGCGAACCGTCGCCTTCAACGGTGTCTTCGCCTGTTGCGCATACGCTCCGCCGAGTCGATCCCCGACGGGAAACTCCTGCTCGCCGATCCGCTCGAACCGGAGCGGCCAGATGATCGTGACGCTGTACTCGCCCGGCGGCGCACCGTCGCCGGGGAGGAAGGAACTCAGCTCGAACTTGCCGTCCTTGCCCGTCTTACCGGTCGCCGGGATGGTGTTGCCCGAGTCGGCGGCGAGCGGATGGAACGAGACGCACACGCCCTCGGCCGGTTTACCCTGGATCAGGACGACGCCCGAGACCGGCTGGCAGGTCGGCCGACTGACACCGCCGCACCCGCTCAGGCTCAGGATCGCGCCGGTCAGCGCGAGCAGACCCGGGACGCCGCGCAGGGGCGGCTTCGGCAGGGAAATAGGTGAAGGACTCATGGCAGGGTGGCCACCTCTCCGCCGTCCCGCGTCCCGAGGCAGCGCGCCAGGTTGGCATCGATTCCCGCCGCCAGGAAGCGGACGCCACCGTCGCCGAACAGGACCTGCGCGCCGCCGGTGTGGAAGGAGTAAAGGCCGCCGTTGTTGCAGTTGACGGCACAGGAGAAGCCGGCCGTCATGCCGTCGTCGAGCCAGGTGCTGAACGGAATGGAGGGACCCGCGACCCAGGAGACGAGGTTCGGTCCACCGTCGGCCTTCGCCCCGGCGATCATCTGCCCCTTGACCCACTTCTGCGGTCGGCCGGAAATCTCGGCGATCATGATCGTGTTCGACGTGCCATCAGTGATCGCCGCGATCGGGGTCTTCGGAACGCCGAGGTTGAAGAACGGCTTGCCGCTGGTGCCGTCGGACTTGGCGATGTTGAAGTAGTAGATCCAGTAGTCGGACATGGCGGCGTTGATCACGGGCGGCCCGGCGGAGACGACGTGGAGCCGATCCGGGTCCGGGCTGGCCGGGCACTGATAGACCCGCATCTGCATCGCGCTGACGCCCTGATTTTCGGGAGCGTTGATCGAGTAGTTGCCCTTGAACGCCCGGTAGACGTTCTCCTGTTCGAGGTACGGCAGCAGTGCGCGCGTCCAGGACATCGCCGCGACGGTGTCCGGCGGCTGGATGTAGACGGCGCTCGGCGGGCCGTAGCCGCGACTCGGCGGGAAACCGTTGTGGGCGCTGTGGAAGTTGTGGAACGCGATGCCGATCTGCTTCAGGTTATTCGAGCATTGCGCCCGCGCGGCCGCAGCTCGGACCTTCTGCACGGCCGGCAGCAACAGGCCGATGAGAATGGCGATGATGGCAATGACCACCAGCAGCTCGATCAGCGTGAAGCCCCGGCGGGGGGTGGGATGAGACCTCATGCTCGTACTCCATTAAGCCCGGGGTGCCGCGCGAGGACACCCGATTCAGGTAGGAGGCTGAAACTCGATTCAGCCGCTCGCGCAGATCGCGCCAACCAGAAGCAAATGGAGTGCCGATCTGAAAACAGGCTGGAAATGAGGAGTCGGTGAAGGGATCGAGTCGCGGCAGTGGTTGCGGATTGATCAGAAGCGGCGACGGTTTCGCCGTCGAGTTCGCCCATTCGATCTGTCTTATGGAGGTTTCCCAATGGTACAGACGCTAACGGTTCGAGGCCGATACATCGGCCGGACGTTCATTTTCCGAGCAGGAGGAGCCCACTGATGCGCCGCCGGCTGGCGAACTGTAACGCTCGACGACATCCTTCTTCCCGTCACGCCCGCTCCTGATCCCAGCTTTCGCGGCCTAAACACCGTCGTCGAGCAGGTGCCCGAGCTTGTCCTTCTTCGTTTGCAGATACCGACGATTGGACTGGTTCGGCACGGTCTGGATCGCCACCCGCTCGACGATCTTAAGGCCGTAGCCGTCCACGCCGACGATCTTCTTCGGATTGTTGGTCAGCAGCCGGATCTGGCGGACGCCCAGATCGTAGAGAATCTGGGCACCGATTCCGTAATGGCGCAGGTCGGCCCCGAAGCCGAGACGCTGGTTCGCCTCGACGGTGTCGAGCCCCTCCTCCTGCTGCAACCGATATGCCTTCAGCTTCGCCAGCAGACCGATGCCGCGACCTTCCTGCCGCATGTAGAGCAGCACGCCCCGGCCGGCCTCCTGGATCTGCCGCATCGCCTGGTGCAGCTGTGAACCGCAGTCGCACAACTGACTGTGGAAGATGTCACCGGTCAGACACTGGCTGTGGATGCGGACCAGAATCGGCTCGGTCTGCTCCGGCACCAGACCGCCGACCTCCAGGCCGACGCCACCGAGCGTCAGGGCCAGGTGCGGCTCGGGATCGACCACTGACGAATAGGCGATCAGGTCGAACTGGCCCACGTCGGTGGGCAGCTTCACGACTGTCTCACGATGAACCAGGATCTCGCGATGTCGGCGGTAGGCGATGAGTTGCTCGATGGTACACATCTTCAGGCCGTGCGTCCGGCAGAAGGTGCGCAGGTCGGGCAGACGGGCCATGGTGCCGTCGGGGTTGACGATCTCGCAAATGACGGCGGCGGACTTGAGGCCGGCCAGGCGGGCGAGATCCACGCTCCCCTCGGTGTGGCCCGTCCGGACCAGGACGCCGCCTTCCTGGGCGCGCAGGCCGCAGACATGGCCCTTGCCACGGATGAGGTCCTTGGGCCCACTGGTGTCGCTGATGGCGACGGCGACGGTGCGGGCCCGGTCGTGAGCCGAGGTGCCGGTCGTGATGCCGGTGCGGGCGTCGATGGCCAGGGTGAAGGGCGTGCCCTGGTTGTCGGCACTGCTGGCAGACACGACCTCCAGGCCGAGCCGTTCGCAGATGGCCGGGCTCATGGCCAGGCAGACGATGCCGCACGCCTGACGCATCATGAAATTGATCGCCTCGGCCGTGGCGAACTCGGCCGGGATGACCAGGTCCCCCTCGTTCTCGCGGTATTCGTCATCGACCAGGACGATCATCCGACCCTGGCGAAGATCCTCCAGGGCCTCCTCGATCGTGCAGAACTCGCCGGCATCACTCACGGCATCGCCTCCGTTGTTGGATCTACCTTCATTGTAGCCGGCGAACACGGCGGCTGGGTCTGAAGAAAAAATCGAGAGAAAAAGCTGGACGCCCGGCCTGGACCTTGCCTACACTGCGAAATAGTGGTCTGTCCATCCACGAACATCGAGTCCTCTCCATGCCCCTGGCCTACATTCTCACTTACTTCCGCAAGAAGGCGGCAGTCAGTCAGTCCGGACGATAATCCCGTCGCTAGAAATGCTTGAGGATCGCGTCGTGCCGTCCGCTGTTCCGGTCGTTCTGCCGGACAGTTTCGCTCTGTACGCATCCCAGTCGCTGACCGTATTGAGTGCGCAGGGCGTCCTCGCCAACGACACCGCCGATGCGGGTGCATTCCTGAGCGTGACGGCCGTCAACGGCCAGACGGCCGATGTCGGCAATCCGATCACGCTCGCTTCCGGAGCCCTGCTCCAGGTGGAAGCCGGCGGTTCATTCGTCTACACCCCGGCGATCGGCTTCTTCGGGCCGGATGTCTTCGACTACACGGCAAGCGACGGCGAGAACTCGGCCACGACCAGCGTGACGATTACCTCCGTCGAGATCACCCTCGACGCGATCGCCGATCAGGAGCATTTCGAGTCGGACAGCGTCTCCTTACAGGTCAGCGCGTCGGTGTCGCATGGGCCGCCGCTGGACTTCTACTACATCGCGGACAACTTGCCTGCCGGCCTGAACATCGACTCAACCACGGGCCTCATCAGCGGCACGATCGCCTACGGCGCTGCCGGGACGGTAACGTCCACTGTTTCGGTACAGACCGCGAATACGACCGCGACGGCGTACCAGGCGTTCGAGTGGGTAATCACGCCGTCGGCCGTCACCTTCGATGAGATCGCCGATCAGCAGCACATCGAGGGCGATAACGTCTCGCTCCCGGTCGTCGCCACCAACCCAACGGGGGC
>CAYYJM010000084.1:16887-22056 GCA_964471755.1 uncultured Alcaligenaceae bacterium | reverse complement strand
ACCATAGCTGGCCTCACCTCGGCGGCAACCCTACAGTTATTTGCGGGATGGACCATTATGGTCTGGGGACCCAGGTCGGTCTTGCCGTGCAGGCTGTAGCTGCCCCCCGGCTGCCCCTTTTTCCAGGCCTCTGGCAGCATGACGACGTCGCCCCAGCGCAGGCGTTCCGCTTTGGCAGCAAAGGCGATCCGCACCTCACCGGCGTTGCCCTTGAGGACCACTTCCGCAGCCGGCGGGGCTTTCTCTCCCGGAGCGAGGCGGCGAAAGGTTGGCCGGGGATCGAGCAATCGGTCCCGATCGCGCAGGCCGAGCAAGTCCATCCCGCGGAACAGGGCCGGTTGGAACAGGGGCGGCGGCGGTTGCAGAACCAGACCCAGGTCGCCGGCCGCGATGGCGGTCGCACCGGAGCGAACCAGAGGGTCGCGCGACCCTGGCGCGTCGCCCTCGCGGGGACGGCTGGAGGCTGCCCACTCCCCGGACAGAAGTGCCCAGGCATCACGAGAACCGTCTGCCCAGACAACCAGCCCCGGTGTTGGACCTTCCAGGGTGATGCGCTGCGACTGGATCGACCGGACCGAGACGCCGTCCGCCTTGTCCGTCACGATCACCACGGTCTATCCGGGAACGGGGCACGCAATTGCCGATCGAGGGACGAGCGGGGACGGACTTGATCCTCCAGTGGTTGCCTCGAACGGGCAACGGCGCATCGGAATCGTTCAGAGAATCCCGCCCTCTCCGCTTTGAAGCTTGCAGCCCGCGCAACGTCCTGATCAGGACCACACATGTCGATTGTCGTTCACTAATGGGCTGGGCATTTTTCGAGCCTAACGCGCCCCCCTTCTCGACCTACATGAGTTAGGCGTCGTCGCAAGCCGCAGAATCGTCCGTCCATGGATGGTCGGGCCAGGCGTTTGCGATGGTCCGCCGGACTATTGTACAATCCGCCTGCTGGGACGCATTCTTGCCCCGCCGAGGAGTCCTCCCCGATGCCGTCACTTCCGCCGTTCGCTCTCCTGTCGGTGCTGGCCTGTCTGATCGTCGTCCCGCTTGCTCCGGCCCGGGAGCAGACCGTGCCTGTCGTTGGACAGGGGAACTTGCAGTCGCTCACCCTCCTTCCGGCCTCAGTGGTACTCCGAGGCTCCGACCAGGTCCAGCAGCTCGTCGTGACCGGCCAATACGGCAACGGCGGCGTCCGCGACCTGACGGCGGCGGCAACGTTCCGGGTCGCCGATCCCTCCGTCGTCCGGGTCGAGAAAGGCGGTCTGCTGGTCGCCCTCGCCAACGGCACCACCGACCTGATCGCGACGGCCAACGGCAAGACCGGCACGCTCAAGGTCACCGTGGTCGAGGCCGAGCGCGAACGGCCCATCCACTTCGGCAATGAGATCGTGCCGATCTTCAGCAAGCTCGGCTGCAACGCCGGTGCCTGCCACGGCAAGGCGTCCGGTCAGAACGGCTTCAAGCTCTCCCTGCTCGGGTTCGAGCCGTCGGCGGATTACGACACCATCGTGCGCGAAACGCGCGGTCGGCGCGTCCTGCCGTCGGCACCAGCTTCGAGCCTGCTGCTTCTCAAGGCGACCGGGGCCATGCCCCACGGCGGCGGCAAGCGGCTCGATCCCGGATCGCGCGACTACCAGTTGATCGAACGCTGGATCCGCGCCGGAACGCCCTCCGGTTCGCCCGACGCTCCCACGGTGGTCGGCATCACCATCACACCCTCGCACCGACTCGTCGCGCCGAAGGCCACACAGCAGATCACGGTCGCCGCCCGATTCAGCGACGGCTCTCAGTGCGACGTGACTCACCAGACTGAGTTCTCCAGCAACGACGCCGAACTCGCCACGGTCGGCGAGGCCGGCCTGGTCAAGACGGCCGACCGGCCCGGCGAGGGAGCGGTCATGGCCCGCTACCTGGGCCACGTCGCCGTCTTCCGGGTAACCATCCCACAGGAGGTGCCGGCCGATCGCTTCCAGACCCCGCCGCCGGCCAACTTCGTCGATGAACGGGTCTTCGCCCGGCTCCGCCAGCTCGGCCTGCCACCGTCCGACCTTTGCACCGACAGCGAGTTCTTGCGCCGGGTATCCCTCGACATCACCGGGACGCTCCCAACCGTTGCCGAGGTGGAGCAGTTCCTGGCCGACCCGGATCCGAAGAAACGCGAGAAGCGAATCGACGATCTGCTCACCCGGCCGGCTTACGCCAGTTACTTCGCCCTCAAGTGGGGTGACATCCTGCGCAACCGGCGCGACGGCCTCGTCGGCGTCGGCGGCAGCCAGGTCCGGACGACGGCCCTGCATGGCTGGATTCGCGACAGCCTCGCCCAGAACAAGCCCTACGATCGGTTCGTCCGCGAAATCCTGACCGCGACGGGCGAGTTCGCCGGCGAGAAGGGCCAGCCGCCGGTCGCCTGGTACAACGTCCTGCGCACCCCGCAGGCCCTGATCGACGATACCGCCCAGGTCTTTCTCGGCACCCGAATCCAGTGCGCCCAGTGCCATCATCACCCGTACGAGAAGTGGAGCCAGGACGACTACTGGGGTCTGGCCGCCTTCTTCGCGCGGGTCCAGCTCGGCAAGACGCCCTCCAGGGGTAAGGCCCCACCGACGAGCCGAACCGGCCTGCCGGTCGTCGTGGCTCGCGAAGGGAAGGTGACCAGCCCCCAGGGCAAGATCTACGTCAACCCACGGCCCCTGGGCGGCCCGGAACTGACCATCCCGGAAGGCCAGGATCCGCGCGAACGCCTCGCCGACTGGATGACCCGGGCGGACAACCCGTTCTTCGCGCGAGCCCTGGTCAACCGTTACTGGGCCCACTTCCTCGGCCGCGGCCTGGTCGAGATGCCGGACGATCTGCGCGTCACCAACCCGCCCAGCAACCCGGCCCTGCTCGACGCCCTGGCACGGGACTTCGTCGAACACAAGTACGACCTCCGCCACCTGATCCGGACGATCTGCATGAGCCGGACCTATCAGCTGTCGAGTCTGCCGAACGAATTCAACGCCAGGGATCGGCAGAACTTCGCCCGGTTCTACCCACGCCGACTTCCCGCCGAGGTGCTGCTCGATGCCATCGATCAGGTGGCGGGTGTGCCAACCCGGTTCCCTGGCAAGACGCCGGCAACCCGGGCGATCGAATTGCCCGATGAGGCGATCAAGTCGCCGCTCCTGAAGGCGTTCGGCAAACCCGATCGATCCTCGGCGTGCGAGTGCGAACGGTCGGGTGCCGCCACCCTGACGCAGAGCCTGATGATGATCAGTTCGCCCGAGATCCACAACAAGCTGAAAGACCGCGTCGGTCGATCGGCGAAACTGGCGGCCGATCCTCGTCCCGCTGTCGAGAAGATCCGGGAACTGTACCTGCTCGCCTACAGTCGGCTGCCGACGGCCGAGGAGGTGCAGATCGCCGAGACTTTCCTGGCGAAGGCTCCGGCGAAGGACGGTTTGACGAAACAGCAGGCGGCCGCGGCGACGCAGTGGCCTTATGAGGACCTGCTCTGGGTCCTGCTCAACACCAGGGAATTCGTGTTCAATCATTGATCGCCAGGCGTTGGCGAAACGGAGGACAATCCATGCTGCACGTGACTGGCACGGCCTTGCGCACCTGCGAGGGAATCAGCCGCCGCGCCCTGCTCCAGATCGGTGCCCTGGGCCTGGGCGGGCTGGCATTGCCGGACCTGCTCCGGCTCCGCGCCGCCGACTCGGCCGCCGGGAAGCCGACCGCCGACACCGCCGTCATCCTGATCTGGTGCGACGGCGGACCGTCCCAGTTCGAGACCTACGACCCGAAGCCGGACGCTCCGGCGGAGTATCGTGGGCCGTACAAGGCCATCTCGACGAAGGTGCCCGGCGTCCACTTCGGTGAATTCCTGCCGAAGCAGGCTCAGCTCGCCGACCGCCTGGCCGTCATCCGCTCGTGTGCCCACAAGGAGAGCGGCCACGGCAGCGCGGTCAAGAACCTGAACAGCGGCTACCTGCACCCACCCGGAACGAACGAGGGCACGTTCCTCTACCCGGCCGTCGGCTCGGTTGTCGCCAGGGTCCGTGAAGAGGTTCGCCGCGACCTGCCGCACTACGTCTGTGTTCCCGCTGCGGGAGTCTTCAAGGGCGATATCGGCGGCGGCACCTACCTCGGGACGGCGTATGACCCGTTCGCCGCCAGCCCGGCCAGTGGTCCGCAGGCGTTGCAGGTGCCGGCCGAGCTGAACGCGGCCCGGTTGCGGAACCGGAAGGATCTCCTGGGGGCGCTCGACCGGCTCCGTCGCGATGTTGATACCAGCGGCATGATGGACGGCATGGACACGTTCACCCGGCAGGCCTTCGAGATGGTCACCGGTCCGACCGCCCGGGCCGCCCTCGACCTGAGCAAGGAAGCGCCGAAGACCCGAGAACGGTACGGCACCGCCGCCGAGGCCGGCCACTCCTGGGGCCAGAGTATGCTCCTGGCTCGTCGGCTGGTCGAGGCGGGCGTCAGCTTCGTGACGGTCGGCTGTGGCGGCTGGGACGACCACGACAAGGCACTCGTCACGAACATGCCACGGCGGGCACCGATCTACGACACGGCCGTCTCCGCGCTGATCGCGGATCTGGCCGAGCGCGGCCTGGACCGAAAGGTCGCCGTCCTGATCTGGGGCGAGTTCGGCCGGACGCCGAAGGTCAGCAAGGCCGGACGCGACCACTGGCCCAACAGCATGTCGGTGGTACTCGCCGGCGGCGGGCTGAAGGTCGGCCAGGTGATCGGCTCGACCAACGATAAGGGCGAACGGCCGAAGGATCGTCCGCTCCATCCGAACGATGTTCTGGCGACGATCTACAAGGTTCTGGGGATCGATCCGGCCCGGGCGTTCGTGAACCCGGCCGGCCGACCGATCCCCATCCTGCCGCACGGTGAGCCGATCGCCGAGCTGTTCTGAGCCCCGGAGGACGCGGCATGAACCCGAGCAAGTACCTCACCCTGGCCGGCATCGCGACGGCCCTTCTCGTGGCCGGCCTCGGGGCAGTTCCGGCCGAGAAGCAGGCCGCACCGGATGTCTACTCCCGCGAGGTCCGGCCGATCCTCGATCGGTACTGCGTGTCCTGCCACGGCGAGAAGAAGCGTGGCGGCCTGGATCTGGCCGTGCGCCGGGGGAGCGAGGTGCCGCTGGCCTGGCAGGGCGTCTCGGAGCGAGGCCGC
>CAYYJM010000084.1:6196-16877 GCA_964471755.1 uncultured Alcaligenaceae bacterium | reverse complement strand
CCACCTGGATCGAGGGTGTCTTCGCCACGCACACGCTGGGAGGGCATCCCGATCCGGGACCGCTGTCACCGCGCCGGCTGAACGTCCGCGAACACGGGAACTCGTTCCGCGATCTGGTCATCGCGAACGACAGCGCCCGACCCCGGCGGCCATCCTATGCCGCCCGGCCGGACGGAACCATCAACCTGTCTGGCATCCTGCCGCCGCCCGAACATCCCTGTGCGTTCGTGTCGCGGTTCCTGCCGCAGGACACCGCCGACGGCGGCTTCGACACCATCGGCGAGAATCTCTCCCTGCCGCCGTTCTTGCTGGAGAAGTACCTCCGCTGCGGCAAGGGCCTGCTCGACGACCTGTTCACGCTCAATCGCAGCCGTCCCAGCTCCTACCAGTGGCCCCTGTACCGGAATCTGACGAAGCTCCAGAAGGGGCCGCCACCGCGAGGGCTGACCGAGCGCCAGGCGGTGACGGCGTTTCTGAAGGACTTCGCCACGCGGGCCTTCCGCCGGCCCGTGTCGGCCGAGGAAGTGGCCCGCTACGACCGGCTCTACGACCAGGCCCGAGGACAGGGCGGCGACTTCGAGGCAGCCATCCGACTGCCCTTGCAGGCGATCCTGGTTTCGCCTCGCTTCGTGATGCTGTGGAGTGATGCCGGCCCGGGACGCTCCGGGACGGAAACGGCCGCGGTACGACCACTGGACGATCACGAGCTGGCGACACGGCTTTCGTACTTCCTGTGGAGCAGTGTGCCGGATCGCGAACTGACCCAGGCGGCGGTTCAGGGTCGGCTGCGCGATCCCGACGTACTCGAACAGCAGGTCCGACGGATGCTCCGGGCCGACCGGGTGACCGACGGCCTGCTCGCCGGCTTCCTCTGCCAGTGGCTCCAGCTCGACCGACTCGACCGGGCCGCACCGGACGCCGAGAAGTATCCCGAGTACTTCCAGAACAACCTCGCCGACCTGATGCGGACCGAGGTGGTCCTCTTCACCGACACGATCCTGGTCGAGGATCGGAGCATCGTTGAGTTCCTCGACGCCGACTGGGGCTTCCTCTGCTACCCGCTGGCCCAGCACTACCAGTACGAGAACTTCCCGGGCAAGAAGCCGTCCGGCAATACCATCCCGCCCTGGTATCGGGTCCGGTATCCCGACCGGCGGCGCGGCGGCGTGCTGACCATGGGCAAGGTGCTGACCGGCACGTCACAGCCGCGGCGCACGAGTCCGGTCCATCGCGGTAAGTGGATTCTGGAGACGATCTTCGGGACGCCCACGCCGCCGCCACCACCCGAGGTGGACAACGTTCTCAAGGAGGAACCGCCGGCGGAGGGCAAGGCTCGGCTGACCGTGCCGCAGTTGCTCGCCCGACACCGCAGCGACCCGGCCTGTGCGTCCTGCCATCGGATCATCGACCCGCTCGGGCTCGCCTTCGAGAACTTCGACCCGGTCGGCCGATGGCGGGACACGGATCAGGAGCGACCGATCACGACCCGGAGCGAACTGACCGACGGCACGAAGCTCGACGGCGTGGTGGAACTCAAGGCGCTTTTGCGGTCCCGCAAGGACGACTTCGTCCGCGGCTTCGTCGAGCGGATGCTGGCCTACGCTCTGGGCCGAAAGCTGGAGTTCTACGACGCGGCGACGGTTCGGCAGATCAGCCAGGCGGTCGCCCGGGATGACTACAAGCTGTCACGCGTGGTGGTCGAGGTGGCGAAGAGCTATCCATTTCGGCATCGACGAGCGAATCACGAGGGCAAGCCATGAGCAAGAGCGGACGGATCACCCGGCGAACGGTGCTGCGCGGCATGGGGGCGGCTCTCGCGCTGCCCTGGCTGGAGGCGATGGGCACCGGTGTCGGTGCCGCGTCAGCGACCGGCAAGCCCCCCGTGCGGATGGTGTTCCTGTACCACCCGCTCGGAGCCGAGACGACTGCCTGGAAGGGCGTCACCGGAGCCGGCAAGGACATGAAGCTGACGCCGACACTCCAGCCCCTGGAGCCGGTCAAGGAACACCTGCTGATCCTCGACGGCCTGAACGGCCGACCGCACCCGTCCTCGGGACATAACCGCTCTGCCTGCCTGTGGTTGAGCAGCGCCCCGGCCGGCAAGGCCGACACCTGGGGTGCCGAGACGGACGTGACACTCGACCAGATCCTCGCCCCGACACTGAGTCGCGGGGCTCGCCTGCCATCGCTGGAACTGAGCTGCACGACGGTCGGCAACCTGATGCACGCCATGAACCTTTCCTGGCGCGCTCCCGGTGTGCCGACCGGAGCCGAGACCAACCCGCGCGACGTCTTCGCCCGGATGTTCGGCGACCCGAAGGAGGACGCCCGCCGCCGGAGCGTCCTCGACGTGGTCACGGAAGACGCCCGCACGCTGAAGGGCAAACTCGGTCAGGGCGACCAGCGCCGCCTCGACGAGTACCTCGACTCGGTTCGGTCGCTGGAGCGTCAGATCGCCACCTTCCAGCCGGCGGCTTCCGGCAGCGTCCCG
Organism: uncultured Alcaligenaceae bacterium; assembly: GCA_964471755.1. GTDB lineage: Bacteria > Planctomycetota > Planctomycetia > Gemmatales > Gemmataceae > CAYYJM01. The sequence continues at coordinate 14,386 of CAYYJM010000084.1, read as the reverse complement.
AAGATGGACCTGCCGGATCGACCACCGCCGAGCGTGCGCGACCACGTCCGGTTGATGCTCGAAGTTCTCGTGCTGGTCCTGCAAACGGACGTCACACGGGTGGTCACCTGCGCCCTGGGCGACGAGAGCGAGGGGGCCGAAGGGACGACATACAACCGCCGCCTGACCGACCTCGGCATCGACAGGACCACCCTGGCCGGCCGTGTGGACGCGAAGTACCTCGACTGGGGGCATCACAGCTGTAGCCACGACCCGAAGCCGACCCTGCCGATCATCCAGGCGATCGACCACTGGTACGTCGAGCAACTGGCAGGCTTCCTCCAGAAGCTCCGGTCGATCCGGGACGGCGACGGCACGCTCCTGGACAGTGGCCTGATCGTCTACGGCAGCACGAATGCCGGCGGCGGCGGCAGCGGCTGGCCGGGCCACGGCCTGAAGGACGTGGCGTGTCTCCTGGCCGGCCGAGCGGGCGGCCTGATCCCACGGCCTGGTCGGGTAGTCGAGTACTACGGCCAGGACCGACGCGACAGCAAACGTCCGGGCAGTGGGGTGTCCCTCTCGAACCTGTGGCTGACCCTGGCTCAACTGGCCGGCGTCGATCGAAAGGAGTTCGGCCGAAGTACTGGAACGCTGGCCGACCTGGGGTAGGTGCCGATGACGACCGGGTCGGCCGGCTACTCGGCCGCCGCTCCGATCCGCCGCAAGGCCCGTTGCACGATGCGACGGGTCGCCCTGGTGTCGCTCTCTCGCTCCCATCGCTGACAGGTGGCTCGCACCCAGTCCGGCTGTGTGCGGGCGGCATCGTTCAGCCAGTTCGCCACCGAGTCCTGGACGTACTTCTCACCATCGGCCCGCAGCGGCTCCAGCAGTGGTAGACCACGTTCCGGCTCACGCCGCAACTCCACGATCTGTCGGCACCAGACGCCCACCGGACGAACACTTTCCACGGCGAACCGCCGCAGGTTCACCGACGCCTCGGCCGTCCACGGTTGCAGCAGGGGCAGCGCCTGATCCAGAGCCGACGCCAGGTGAGGGCGGATGGCCATCCACGCCCACTCGCGAACGCCGAAGTGCGGATCGTCGGCCAGCGGTCGCAGCCAGTCGAGGCGTTCCGGCAGGGGCACCTCAGGCGCCGTGGCGAGCAGGTACGCCGCCCAGCCGCGAACCGTGTCGGAGGGGTGAATGCGCAGGCGGTCGTAACCGTCCAGGCCGAGACGATCGAGCAGGATGGCCGACGCCTGCTCCATGCGCCGCACGATGCCGGCCTGCGGATCGAGCGCCGCGAGCGTCTTCGCGGAGGCGCGCGGCAGGACGGCCTTGAGCAGCGCCCGGAAATCAACGACCAGCACCTCGGGCAGGCTCGCTGACTCCAGGGTGCCAGCGTTCAGCCCGGTCAGAACCTCGGCCGGCACCTCCGCCCGGCTGCGCGCCCCCTTTCGCTTCGTCATGCCCCGGCTCCTTCCGCGGCTATGCGGTTGGCGCGATTGATCGCCCGGTCGAACGTCATCTCCAGACGCTGGGTCCGGGGATGATCCAGACCGAACACGACGGCCAGCATCTCCCGACTGTGCAGGGCGTACGGAATGGCCCGCTCCGGTTCGTTCAACGCGAGCATCGCCTCGATCACCAGACTCACCGTCGCCAGCACGTCGGGATGATGCGGGCCGAGTATCTGCTCCTGGATCTCGACGACATCGACCAGCCGGTTCAGGGCCTCGTCGTGGTTCGATCGTTGCTGAGCCAGGAGGGCGAGAGCGGTCAGACACCGGGCCGTCGCCAGGTGCGGTCCCGGCAGATGATCGGCACAGAAGGCCAGCGCTTCGGTCGCCAGTTCCTCGGCGCGGGGCGACTCCTCGACCGCTGCGCAGACGGCACCCAGAGCGAGGATCTCGCCCTGAAGCGGATGTGTCTCCTCCAGCGCGGTCGCGGCGATCTCTGCCGCCTGGTCGAGCCAGGTCTGCGCGACCAGGCCATGTTCCAGGAGCAGCCGCGCCCGCGCGAGATCGAGCAGAACCCGGACTCGACGAAGCGAATTCTCCGCGTCGAATTCGAGCTGGCCGGCCGCACGCTCCAGGTGCGTCAGAGCCGTCGAGATGTCCTCCCAGGCCAGCAGAGCCCGGCCGAGATCGATCTGCTGATCAACGGTCGCCGCCCCTTCCGCCGCGTCCCGGGCCTCCGTCAGTGCCTCGCGATAACGGCCCGCACGCAGCAACCGCTCGACGCTGGATAGCCACGGTTCGACCTCGAGGTCAGCCGGCCGAGCGTTGTTATCGGGATCCTCCCACTCCTGACCGACGCGGTAGCGCTCCAGGTTGTGGTGCAGCAGGTCCTGTTCCTTCTCGGGCGCTCGTGTCAGGGCCCGCTCGGCGGCGGCGACGGCCCGATCGAACTGCCCGGCCGCAGCGTAGGCGGCGGCCAGCGTGTCGGCGAAGTTCCACGACCGCCCCTCCGTGCGCCGATCCGCCTCGACGGCGAACTCCAGCGCCAGGTTCCCCTGACGCATCGACACACGCGGCCAGGTCGCCGCATCCCAGGCCAGATTGTTCGCCGACCAGCTGAACAGCGGATCGAGCCAGTCGGCGACGCGGTAGTGGGCCAGCCGCGCCGTCAGCAACGGCGACCGGATCGCCTGGTGATAGTGCCGCAGAGCCATGCGCGGCTGCGGCCTACCGAGCCGATCGTTGGCCTCGGCCCGACGCACGAACCAGTCCGACGCCCCCAGGTCCGAGCAGCTCGGATCGAGCCGGATGGCCTGCTCATAATCGGCGATACTGTCAGCCCATTGTCCGCCGGCGAGGCGCACCCGACCACGGAACGCGAAATCGTCCGCCGTGCGCGGCTGCGTCATTCGACGCGGCCAGGCGGCCCGCTCCCGTCGATCTTCGAGCAACTGGGCCAGCATCGCGTTCCCCTTGCGACGAGCCACCTGAGCCGGCGTCCGGCCGCGTGCATCCCGAGCGGTGGCGTCTGCGTCGAAGGCCAGCAACAGGCTGGCAAGGCCGATGTCCGCGTCGGTCTGCCGGGCGAGATGATGCAACGGCGTGCGATCACCCGCGTCGCGGGCGTTCACCTCCGCGCCGCTCTGAAGCAGGAAGGCGGCCACGTCGAAGGCGTCGGACTCGGGATCCCAGGCGACCAGGTGGGCCAGGATCGTTCGCCCCTCGTCGTCGCGGCCGTTGACATCGAGGCCAGCCTGCACGAGCCGACGCACGACCTCGACGCGGTCGTCGCACTCCAGCGCCTGCCGAAGCAGGACCGGCCCCCCGGCATCGCGATCCGGGATGGCTCCGGCACTGAGCAGACCGAGAACGATGTCACCCCGTCCCTGCGCGATGGCCACCTGCAAGGCCGACACCGGACCATCGGGCTGCTCGATCAGCTCGTTGACGTCCAGGCCGGATTCCAGGATCCGGGCGACGGCCGGCCCATTGCCCAGGCGGATCACCTCGACCAGGCTGCGGCCCGGATCGGGGTTGGCACCGCGCAGCACCAGATAGGCCGCCGCGCTGGTCCGACCACCGTACAGGGCCGCCCCCCAGGGTGACAGTGGCACGTCATCGCGTCGATCCGGGTCGGCTCCGGCGTCGAGCAACACTTCGAGCAGGGCCTCATCGCCGAGAAACGCCGCCTGGGTCAGCGGCGTCGCTCCTCCCGGCGGTGGGCCATCCAGGCTCGGCGGCACGACCGTGGCGTTCTCACGTCCATCCGGATCGGCCCCGGCCCGGAGGAGTTGCCGTACCTGCTCCACCCCCTCTTCACGCATCACCTTCAGAATCTGGCGCTCGTCGTCCCACGTCTCGCCACGACGAGCGAACAGGGCGGCGACCTCGCGGCGATCCGCTTCCAGGGCCAGCCAGCGCGGCGTCCGGCCGTCGTGGTCCTGGCGCTGCGAATCGGCTCCGTTCTCCAGCAGGTGGGCAACGACGGCGATCTGACCTGCCCGCGCCGCCGCGTGCAGGGCCGTCTCGCCTTCGGTCAGCGTGGCATCGATCGGCCCCCCCGTCGCCAGTGCGGCCTGAACGCCGGCCAGATCGCCCGATCGAGCGGCCTCGATCAGCGCCGCCGCACGCGATTCGCGCGAAACCGGATCGAACGACTCCGCACGCCAGCCCGAGATGAAGGGCCGGACTCGATCCGCGGCCGTGGCGTCGTCGGAGGAATCGTTCAGATCCCAGAGCAGCACGCCCGTCTCATGGCCGAGCAGGGCGAGCATCCGACCATCGGCACTGAGTGTCAGCCCCTCGACATCGTGAGTCGTCGCCAGGCGGCGCAGTTCCTGGCCGGTGGCGACGTCGATCACCAGAACGCCCTTCTCCGGCGCGGGCCGATCCGTGTGAAACAGGTCGCCGGTCTGCTCGCCGCTGCCGACGTAGAGGAGCCGACCGTCCGGCGAGAAGGCCACCGACGTGAGCCGGTATTCCGGCCCGAAATTCCAGACGGCCCGCTGTCGAGCCTGGGTCGTGTCCCACAGACGCACAGTGCCGTCGTAGCCGACCGAGGCGAGCAGGCGGCCCCAGGGCGAGAACGCCGCCGCCGCGACCACGTCCTCATGGCCGATCAGCGTGCCGACACGTCGGCCCTCGCCGTCGAGCAGGCGGATATCCTCGTGCCCATCGGAGGCTCCGGGATGTTCGACGACAGCGAACAGTCGCTGCTCGGGGTCCACGCTGAAGACGGCCCGGACCATGATCCGCCGCAGTGACACTGCCTGGATGCGCCGCCCGGCACGTCGGCCGGGCGGATCGTTCCGCGAGAGCGGAATCACGAGCCCGCGTTCGCTGGCGGCGATGAGCATTTCCGGAGCGTGGCCCGGGTTCAGCGGCAGCAGTTGCTGGACCTCATCGAGGACGTGCTTCGCCCACCAGCGCACCCGTCCCTCGACATCGAACAGGCGCACGAACTGATCGTCACTGGCGACCAGCAGCCAGTCAGTGCCGGGGCTGAAGGCCAGATCGACGACGCCGGGATCCTCGAAAAGACGGACGCCGAAACAGACCGCGCCACTGGCGATGTCGAGGACGAACAGACCGCCTTCCTCGGTGCCGATGGCGAGCCGCCCGCTCTCCGGGTCGAATCGGCAACAGGTCGGCTTCCCGAGTCGGCCGGTGCCGATGATCCACGGCGGTCGTGGTTCCAGGTCGGGCCACTGCGGCGCGGTCGTGGTCGGCTCGGCGATCACGCTGTCGAGCCACGGCTGCCGATCCGCGCTGGCCGGCCGATCGGGGAGGCCAGCCATCAGGTTCTGAAGCAGGGCCCGGCTGGCCGTCAGCGGCTCGAACTGGCCGAGCTGCGCCGCCATCCGGGCGAGCCGGAGGCCGGCCCAGGCCGTGTCGGCATGATTGCCCCCCAGCGGCCCCTCGTCGGCGGACCAGGCGGCCAGGAACTCGCCGGCCTTCTCGCGGGTCAGAGCGGCGAAGCGCTGGAAGTTCGGCACCGCCTCGCCGAACAGTCGGCCGGCCGCGACGAGCAGCGGAGCCACGAACTGAAGTCGAGGCCCCGTGCCGGTCCCCGGCAGCGTGGTCAGGACTCGCAGCACGTCGGCGGTCAGGGCCAGGCGGATGCTCCCCAGGCGGGTGCGCTGGCCCAGGGCACGCGTCGCCTCGTCGCCGAGAACGGCCGCGATGTCGGCCGAACTCAGCACCTCGGCCAGCGCGGCAGCAATCTGCTGCAAGGGCTGGGCGACGATCTCGTTCAACGGATGGCTCATGTGCAGGCTCAGGCTCCAGTCAAAAGATCGATCGCCAGGGTCGGTCGCTCAGCGGCCAGACGCCGCTGCCAGGACCACCGGTCCCTTCCAGTCGTGTGTCGAGCGGCACGCGCAGACGACGCAGTTCCCGACGCAGTTCGCCGACCTGCTCGGGCCGGATTCGCTCGACCTCGGCCGAGACGGTCCATTCGACGGTCTCGTCATCGACGATGGTGCAGCCCACCTCGGTCGGATGCAGGACGCGCAGCATCACCTCGGCGATTGCTTCGAGCCGCTGCGTGAACTCCGCGTCATTCTCGGCCAGTGGCGTTTCGGACCCGACGACCAGCAGGTCATCCGCCGCTTGCGGATGGAACGGCATCTCGTCCTCATCGGCGAGAAAATCGTCCTCGTCGTCGTCCTCAACGTCGGAGGCGTCGAACTCCAGCTCGTACTCCTTGTCGGTGCCGTCGAGGAAGCCGTAGCCGTGGGCGTCGCGGAAGCGGACCTGGAGTTGCAGTTCGGGAAAGGTTTCGAGCAGCTCGGCCACCAGGCCGAACGCGCCGGTGATCCACGGCGTCCCTGGCCCTTCGGTGGTCCGAACGCGGGCCCGGAAGCGGTAGCCGGCATCGGGGGTTTGGAGGAGACGCTCGATGCCGGTCAATTCCCAGTCCCAGGGGGAACGGAACAGGGAGTCGAGAACGGCGGTCAACTCCTCCAGGCTCGCGCTGGCAAGCCGCAGATCGAAGGAACAGGCATTGCTCATGGGCGCGGCCCTCAGGATGACGAACGCATCGCGTACGCGGTTCGGCGTTCCTGACATTATAGGGAGAAACGTCCGGGAGCAGGGGCCAGGTTGCTCCCGGAGGGTAGGCCGCGGTTACTCCTGGAGCCCGTGCTGCACGCGATGGTAGGGACCATCGTAGACCTGCGTGGACTTGAATCGCTCGTGTCGGCCGTCGCCGGCCATCGGTGCGACGCGCGCGAGCAGGGCCTTCAGCTCCGCCTCGGTGTAGGGCTTGAAAGCCCGTGCGTTGGCGATGTCCTGCTTGAGGATCGCCATCGAATCGATGCCGACGACCAGGCTGGCGATGGCCTGGCTCAGGGCGTAGCGGCGAGCCTCCTCGACGGAGCAGATTTTTTCCGTCGGCAGCCGTCCCTTGCCCTGGGCTCCGCCGCCGAGACTCTTCATACCGATGACGGCGATGCCGCGCTTGTTCGCCTCCGGGACAACCTGGTGAACGAAGCTGCGATAGTGCCAGTCGCAGACGTTCATCGGCATCTGGACCGTGTCCCACTTGTGGCGATCGATCATCTTGAGATGGATGTGTGGATCCTTGTGGCCGGTGTAGCCGAGGAAGCGGACCTTGCCCTCCTTCTGGGCCTTGATCGCCTCGGCCAGGGCTCCGCGTTCGACGATCCAGTCGGGATCGTTGTCGTAGTTGATTTCGTGGAACTGCCACAGGTCGAGGTGGTCGGTCTTGAGGCGGCGCAGGCTGTCCTCGAGGTGCTGCCGGGTGCCTTTCGCGTCGCGGGCGCAGTTCTTGGTCATGAGGAAGACCTTGTCGCGTTTCTTGCCCTGGGCGAGGGCCTTGCCCATGATCTCCTCGCTGCCGCCGTCGTGGTAGTCCCAGGCGTTGTCGAAGAAGGTGAGCCCCTCGTCGATGGCCATGTGCATGATCTTGATGGCCTCGGCCTGATCCTTCACGTCGCCGACGTGCCAGCCGCCGAGGCAGAGGATGGAGACCTTCTCGCCGGTCTTGCCCAGCGGCCGGGTCGGCAGCCCGGTAGAGGGAGCGTCGGCCTCGACCGAGCTGGCCAGGCCGACGACCGCCGCCGTGGCCAGGCTCGCGTGCAGGAAGTCGCGTCGTGTGTCGCCGTTGTTCTCGGACATGGGGATAGCCTCCACACTGGTGAGATCGTCCTGTGTGGGATTGTCCCGTGACGAGAAGGAGAGGTCAACCTGCAAGTCGCCGATTCCGACGGCGAGCCGCTCGCCAGGCGTCACAGTAGAACGACTCGAATCAGAAACGGGTACGTTCTCTCGGAGGCTTCCCATGTCCCACTTCACGTTCGGCGTCACGGCGTTCGGCGTCCTCTTCCTGACCTTCCTCAGCGCGGCCGCGGAACCGGCGGACGTTCCGGTTCGTGTCATGAGCTTCAACATTCGCTACGCCACAGCCCCGGACGGCGAAAACGCCTGGGACAAACGCAAGGACTTCCTGGCCGAGACGATCGCCGCCTTCAAGCCCGATCTGCTCGGCACCCAGGAGACGCTCGCCAACCAGCGTGATTTCCTGGCGGCGAAACTGAAGGGCTATGGCGTCCTCGGCGTCGGTCGAACCGATGGCAAGGAAGCCGGCGAGATGATGGCGCTCTACTACCGAGAGGCCCGCTTCGCGAAGCTCGACAGCGGCCACTTCTGGCTCAGTCCGACGCCGGAAACGATCGGCAGCAAGGGCTGGGACGCGGCCCTGCCCCGCATGGTCACCTGGGTGAAACTC
>CAYYJM010000084.1:470-6186 GCA_964471755.1 uncultured Alcaligenaceae bacterium | reverse complement strand
AAGGAGTTGCCGATCCTCTTCCTCAACACGCACTTCGATCACCGCGGCGTCAAGGCCCGCGTGGAGTCCGCGAAGCTGCTCCGTCAGAAGGCCACCGAACTCGGCAAGGGCTGCCGATTGATCGTCACCGGCGACTTCAACGCTGGCGAGGGGAGTGAACCGTACAAGGCCCTGTTCGGCGTGGTCGATCAGAAGCCGTCGCCGGTGGTCGATACCTACCGCGTGGCTCACCCCGAGCGTCGGCCCCAGGTCGAGGGCTCCTTCTCCCGCTTCAAGGCCGGCGTCAGCGACGGAGCCCGCATCGACTGGATCGGCGGCTCTCGCGACTGGGAAGTGAAGCAGGCGGACATCGACCACACGAGCCGGGAGGGGCGAACGCCATCGGATCACTTCCCAGTTACGGCAATTCTACAAGCCGATCGGTGACAGGGCGAAATCACTCCTGCCCGGTCAGTCCCTTGCCCAGGGAGATCAGGCCGAGGACGAACAGCACCGGCGGATAGAAGAAGATGACGTCGTTCATCAGGCCGGCGACGAACCAGACGACGGCCCCGATCATGGCGAGCAGACCGCCGCCGATCGCTCCGAAACTTGGCCCACTCCAGGAACCGCCGCTGGAACTGGGCCGCTTCTTCTTTTTCTTCTTGCGAGGCGGTTCGGGCGTGTCGTCTTCGTCCGGCTCCTCGTCGCGCAGACGGGAACGCCGGCTGACCGGCTGCTCGTCCTCCTCGGGGTCGCGGCGGGCCGTGATCCCTTTTCGGGAGGGTCGACGCACCTCGGATTCCTCGGCGAGGGTCACCTCCAGGGGTTCTTCTTCCGCCTGGGGCACCGTGACCGCCACACCGCAGGCCGCACAGCGAAAGCGCCGACCGGCCAACTCCTCCTTGACCCGGTAGACCTTGCCGCACTCACATTCCGCCCGAATCGGCATCGCGACCTCCAAGAGATGGCTCAGGGAATGGGACGTGCCATCAAAATACCGGGACGCACGCCGGCTCACCACCTCAGTCGGTTCCGAGCCGGCCGGGTCTGGAGAGAAAATCCAGGCCAGGAGTCGTTCCGGGGAGTTACTTCTACTTCTTGCGCTTCAGAACGAGCATCGCCTGGGATTCGCCCTCGCCCTTGAAGTCCTTCGGACGACCGCCCTCCTTGTTCCAGACGATCTTCAGGTCGTCGCCGTCCAGCTCGTAGATGCCGGGCACCACGGTGCCGGGCGGGGCCTGGCTGGGGATCACGTCGATGGTCTTCGGCTTCGCCTTCGTGTCCGCCTTGTAGCCGGCCTTCTCGGTTCGGTCGCCGTCCTTGACCGTGACCGTCTTGTCCGTGAACGTGACCAGCATGGCCTTCAGTTTCTCCGCGGAAGCCTTCTCGCCTCCCTTGACGGCGGAAACGACCGTCCAGTCGCCCACGAGGTTCGGATCGGCCCGGGCCGTCTCCTGGCTCGCCACAAGTCCGATGAACAGAACCGCCAGCAGAGTCGTACGCATCGCTCACCTCATCGGTGTCGGGAATACCTTCCACCAGGGTGAGGGTATCGGCCAACGTGGCGGGAGCAAGCGAAATCTCGTCCAGGTCAGCGACCGGCAAGGTCGCTGGCGTTCCGCGCGTCGCTTCCCTATCCTGACAGAGTGGCAAGGGATCGACCGGTTCGGAAGAACCGCTTCGGGAGAGGTCGCATGAATCGGGCCCGCTGGTGGCTGGCGGTGGCCTGTGGAGTCGCGGCACTGGTCGCCGGATATCTGATCGTCGTTCGGACGATCGCTCCGGCTGCCCCGCAGGCCGCTGGGAGCCTTGACGGTTCGATCGAGGTGGACGGGTCCAGCACCGTGTACCTGATCACCGAGGCGATGGCCCGGGCCTTCAAGGTGAACCATCCCGAGGTCAGCATCTCCGCAGGCGTCTCCGGCACCGGCGGCGGGTTCAAGAAGTTCGCCGCCGGCGACACCGACCTGAGCGATGCCTCCCGGCCGATCAAACCCGCCGAGATCGAGGACTGCCGCAAGAACGGCATCGACTTCACCGAGTTGCAGGTCGCCTGGGACGGCCTGACCGTGGTCATCCACCCGGAGAACACCTGGGCCCGGAAGATGACCGTCGCCCAGCTGAAGCGGATCTGGCAGCCGAACAGCACGGTCACGAAGTGGTCCGATGTCGAGCCGAACTGGCCGGACGAGCCGATCAAGCTCTACGGGCCTGGAGCCGACTCCGGCACGTTCGACTTCTTCACCGAGAAGATCAACGGCAAGGAGAAGGCCAGCCGCAAGGACTACGAGGCGAGCGAGAACGATCAGGTCATCGTCGGCGGCGTCGCCAGTAACCCCTACGCCCTGGGCTACTTCGGACTGGCCTACTACGAGGAGAACCGCGACAAGCTCCAGGCGGTCACGATCCAGGTGGACGCCGCCAGCCCGGCCGTTCTGCCGAGCCCCGAGACGGTCCTGGACCGGAGCTATCAGCCCCTGTCTCGACCGCTGCTCGTCTACGTCAAGAACGCCTCGCTGAAACAGGCCGAGGTCCGCGAGTTCCTGCGTTTCTACCTCCGCCGGGCCGATCTGGTCGAGCAGGCCGGCTACATCCCACTGAGTACGCGCGGCAAGTTCGCCCAGCAGGACCGGCTCGAAGACGCGATCCCGGAGTAACTCGCAAGAGACGATTCATGGCCAGCACACCATTGCCGCCCCTGCCGCCGAGTTCGGGCATCCCGCCGGAACATCGAATTCCGAAGACCGCGAGCGGCTCGTGGGCCGAGCCGTTCGTCGAGTTCGGCCTGTTCTGCTGCGGAATGCTGTCCGTGGTCATCACGGTCACCATCGCGGTGATCGTCCTGGCCGGCGCGGTTCGCTTCTTCGCCGACCCGGCCGTCTCGTTCTGGTACTTCCTGACCGGCCCGGAATGGACGGCCGGCTTCGCCAATCCGAAGTATGGCATCCCGACCCTGCTCATCGGTACGCTGATGGTCGCCATCATCGCCGCCTGCGTCGCCCTGCCGCTGGGCCTGACGACGGCCATCTACCTCAGCGAGTACGCCAGCCCGCGCTTTCGCAGTTATGTCAAGCCGACGCTGGAACTGCTCGCCGGCATCCCGACCGTCGTCTACGGCTTCTTCGCGGTCACGTTCATCACGCCCGTCCTGGCGCTGGTCATTCCGGGCCTGAACCAGCCGTACAACCAGCTCTCCGGCGGCATCGTCGTCGGCATCATGATTCTGCCGATGGTCGCCTCCCTGAGCGAGGACGCGCTGCGAGCCGTGCCGCGCTCCCTGCGCGAGGGAGCCTACGCGCTGGGAGCGACCGAGTTCGAGACCTCGACGAAGGTCGTCGTCCCGGCGGCGCTGTCGGGCATTCTGGCCTCGTACATCCTGGCCATCTCACGGGCCGTCGGCGAGACGATGGCCGTCACCCTGGCCTGCGGAGCCAGACGGCAGTTCACCATTGATCCGCGGGAAGGCGTCGCCACGATGACCAGCTTCATCGCCCAGATCGCCCAGGGAGACGTGGTCGTCGGCTCCACGGACTACAACAGTCTCTTCGCCGTCGCGGCCGTTCTCTTCTTCATGACCCTGTCCATGAACATCCTGGCCCAGTGGATTCTGCGGCGCTACCGGATGGTGTACCAATGAGCGACACGCCTCCTCCCGTGCCGGAACGCACCCGCGTCGAGTTCAGCCCGGACTCGATCCGTCGGCGTCAGTTTCTATCGCGACTCTTCCGGGGCTTCGCTCTGTGCGCGACGTTCTTCGGCCTGGCCATGCTGCTGCTGTTTCTCGGCCGACTGAGCTGGGACGTGACGGCCTGGTTCCGCACCATGCCGGCCCTGGTCGAGGCCCACAACGAATACGAGCGACAGCGTGAGCCGACCGCGAAGGCGAAGACGCTCGACCGACTCGACCGTGAGGAGGCGGCCGAGCTGCGGTCTGCTCCGCCGGCCGAGCATGCGGACATTCGTCGCTTCTACGCCACGGCCCGCGACCGGACCCTGACCGAGTTGCAAGAGCAGACCCTGCCCGAGATTCGCCGCGAGGTCGAGGCCAACGTCCGCACGGACACCTCCAGCCTCGGCCTTCTCTGGCACTTCCTGACGCACGGCCCGGCTCCGGAAAACAGTCCGCAGGACGCCGGGATTCTCTACGGCCTGCTCGGCACGCTGGCCGTCGTCGCCATCACTCTGCTGATCGCCCTGCCCGTCGGCATCGGGGCGGCGATCTATCTGGAGGAATACCGCTCGACGAGCTGGCTCGCCGGCCTGATTCAGGTGAACCTCAACAACCTGGCCGGCGTGCCGTCGGTGATCTTCGGCATTCTCGGAGCGTACCTGTTCGTCGATCTGGTCTTCCGGCCGTTGGAGGCGGAGATCGCCCGGCCGCAGTTGTTGCAGACGTATCAGGAACAGTACGAGAAACTGAGTCAGGCCGGCCGGATCGACACGGACCCTGGCTCCGACGTGAACCGCCTCGTCGCGCTGGTCAACGACCCCGACGATCGATTGCCCCGCCTCCGTGCGGAGTACGATCAGCTGGTCGCTGCCGGCCTGGCTCCGGTCCAGCCGCGCGAGGAGAACGTTCGGCTCCGGTCGGTCCTGTTCCTGGAGAGCCAACTCGACGAGTATCGGAAGCGGTACGAGAAGCTCCCAGCCGAGAAGCAGTTCAAGGAACCGAAGCCGACCGAGATCACCTTCCCGGCGGCGGTCCTGCGCGCGGAGGGCAAGTCGGCGGCGGAGATTCACGCGCAGCTCTCGTGGGTAGAGCAGTTCGCCGACTATCGCCGACGCTACGAGCAACTCGTGGCCGAGAACAAGATCCACGAGCTGGCACGATCCGAACTCGACATTCCCCGGCTGGTGCTGAAGGAGCAGGGCAAGAGCGCTGCGGAGATCCAGACGGCGACGGCCTGGGTCGAGCCGATGCGCACGGCCGAGGAGCAGGCCGCCCGGATTCAGGTCGATCAGCATCTGCTGACGCCGCGAAACTGGCTGTTCCAGGGCCTGGGCAGTCTGTTCCGCATGCTGGACGTTTCGGTCGCGGCTCGCAACGTCCTGGGTGGCGGCCTGACGCTGGCCCTGCTCATTCTGCCGGTGCTGATCGTGGCCTCACAGGAGGCGATCCGGGCGGTGCCGCAGTCACTGCGGCATGGAGCCCTGGCCCTGGGTGCGACGCAGTGGCAGTCGATCTGGAAGATCGTGCTGCCGTCGGCCGCACCGGGCATTCTGACCGGGACGATCCTGGCCGTCTGCCGGGCGATGGGCGAGGCGGCTCCGCTGATCCTGTTCGGGGCGACGCTGTACATCGATCAGATGCCGGCCCTGTTCAGCCGGTTCACGGTGCTGCCGATGGAGATCTTCGACTGGGCCGGCCGCTCGGGCTCGGCCTGGCAGCTGAACGCCGCCCTGGCGAGCTTCCTGCTGATCCTGATGCTGGTCCTCCTGAACGGCCTGGCGATCTACCTGCGGCAGCGAGCCCAGCGACGGACACGCTACTGAGCCCGGATCGTGACCTTTCGCGGCGCGATCGCCTTGACCAGGTCCGGCAGATCGTAGACGCGCAGCACACCGAAGACCACGTTGGTCAACTGGTCCTTCGCCAGCGGCGTCTTGACCACGTCGAGCCACGACGTGATCCCCTCGCGCAGCTCCAGTGACTTCACGCTGTCATCGAGGGCCGCGGCGTGCAGGGCGATCGGAGCGGCCGTGCCGACGCCGACCAGGTGAATGCCCTCGGGGT
>CAYYJM010000084.1:0-460 GCA_964471755.1 uncultured Alcaligenaceae bacterium | reverse complement strand
CTCCTTCGCCCGGGCGGCCAGGACGGCCAGCAGCTCGTAGGTACGCTGCCCCAGCAGCGGTCGGCTCAGGTGGATGCCAAGCCACGCCTCGGTGTAGTCAGCACCGAAGTAGCCGCCGCCCTTGCCCGGAGCCGTCTCGCCCAGACCGCGCAGGTCCAGGGCGACGACCCGCTCACCCGCCTTCGCACGCCGCTCCGCCTCGGCCAGCACGGCCGACTTGCCCAGGCCGTGAACCAGAACGACCACCGGCCCCTTCGCCGTCTTCGGCTCGAGCTGCCAGGCCGGGACGACAATGCCCGGCTCGGTCACGAAGACTCGCCGCTGGAGCGCGTAGCCCTCACGCTCGACCGAAACCGGCTTCTCGCTGGTCGCGGCCGGCACCGTCGCCGGCAGGGCCAGCAGGCGACGCACCTCGGCGAGAAGTTCCTTACCGCCGAGCGGTTTCGCGCTCCGCTGCCTG
>CAYYJM010000083.1:18631-22066 GCA_964471755.1 uncultured Alcaligenaceae bacterium | reverse complement strand
CGACGACGGTGCCGGTCATGGTGCCCGGCTGCGTCGCGTTGGTTTGCGTCAGAACCACCTCGACCTTCTCGCCGCGAGCCTGGTTCAGGATTTGCGCGAAGCTCGGATTGCCCGTCAGGTTGATGGCGAACGATTTCAACGTCCGATCGATGGGCGCGTTATTGTCGTAGCTGACGGCGGTGATGTGGCCGCCGTCGAGGTCGCGCAGGACCATGCTCTTGATCAGGTCGTTGATGTCCTGGACCGGGAAGGTCAAGTCAATGCGAGCGTTGCCCTGGACCTTGCCCTCGCGCTGGAAGAAGCCCACGCCACTGGAGAAGAGAATGACCTGCGTGATCGGCAGGTTCGACGCCACCGCCTCGGGGTTGGCGTTCGGCGTCGCCTTGTTCGGCTGGGCGACAGATTGACTGCTCCACAGAGCGAGGCCAGCGGCCGCCACCAGGGCGGCTCCGCAGAACGATGCCAGAAGCCACTTGCGAGTCATGGAAATCGGACCTCCCGGGACGGATTGTCGTCGTGTCTCCCCTTCCGACGAGTCAGGCGGCCCGATCGTTTGCTCGCTCCTCCATTTTCCGGTGCCGGCCTCGTCCTGGCCTGCTCATCCGGTGCCGAGGCTCTGCGTCAGGAACGCGAACGCCCGGCGAGCCGTGTTCACCGCGTCGTGACTGTGCCGACTCAGCTCGACGTGCAATCCGCCCGCGTACTCGGCATCGCGCAGGGCCTGGAAGATCGGCGGGAAGTCCATCTCGCCCGCGCCGAACATCAGGTGGTCATGCACCCCGGCTCGCATGTCCTCGATGTGGACGTTCCAGAGCCGATCGCGCCAGCGCTCGATGTGCGGCGCGACCGGCAGTTCCCCCTGACAGTGCAGGTGGCCGACGTCCAGCGTCAGGCCAAACAGCGGATGGGCCACGGCGTCGAAGAGCCGTTCGTAGCGGTCCATCGTGTCGATGAACATGCCCGGCTCCGGCTCGAACGCCAGACGGACGCCGAAGCGCTCGGCCTCGTCGCACAGCGCCCGGCATCCGGCGATCAGCCGCGGCCAGAGGATCGCCTCGTCCTCGTCGCCTGAGCCCGACCAGAAACTGACGGCATCGGCCCGAAGCTCGGCGGCGAGTTCGAGACATTCCGTCAGGAAGGCGAGCCGAGGCTGCGGATCGTGGTCGAGCAGCGTCGGCCGGTGCTTGCGGCGCGGGTCGAGAAGGAAGCGTGCGCCCGTCTCGATGACGCAGCGCAGCCCGGTCTGGCGGAGCAGGTTCGCAACCCGATCGCGTTGCCGTGGGTCGAGGTCGAACGGATCGAGAGCATGGTAATCGACGGTGATCGCCACCGAGCGATAGCCCATCTCGGCCAGGATCGCCAGGGCGTCCTCGAGCCGATGATGGGCGAAGCCGTTGGTGTTGTAGCCCGGCAGCATGGCCGTCACTCTCCCAGTCGCCGACCTTCCGAAGCTCCCGGGGCACTACCCGGCGGGCGCTGGCCCGACGGCGTATCCAGTTGTCGTTCCATGATCGTCGTCTTACCGGCCACTACCAGACGCACGGCCGTGGGCAGCACGTTGGCATGCTGACGCGAACCGCTCTCGTTATCCAGGGCCGTCACGAAGTCCTTCCACAGGAGCGGCACACGATCAAAGATCAGATTCGTGACCGGGATGCGCCGGAACCCGTTCGACTCGGCCGGAGTGCGACTGCCGCGATGGCGTGGCACGAGCGGATCTTCGGGAAGATCCCAGAAGTACATCACCTCCCGGGCATGCTGGCTCTCCGGCCAGACCACCAGGCCCGCGCGCGTGATCTCGAACCCGGCCACGCCGCTGCCCAGGTTGCGCTGAATCTGATCGCGAACGAGCTGCACACCGGCCAGCTTGTAGAGAGCCGCCAGGGCGGTGTTCAACGGCCAGAGTTGGTCGGCCTGAAGGTCATCGAACCAACCCCGGCTCGCCATGCCGCCGACCAGCCAGCCATCCTGCAAGGCAAACTCGAGAACCAGCGGCCGCGACGGATAGTGGGGATGGGCCAGTTCCACCCGAATACTCGAAACGGCCAGATGCACGCCCTCGACGCGAACCCCCATTCCTTCCCAGAATTTGTTTCGCTTCAAAAGGGCCAGCAGGTTGCGGGTGACGAACTGCTGGACGGCTCGCTCGACCTCCTCCAGGTGGCGTTCGTAGAGGCGGACCAGTTGCCAGCTCTGCGGCCGAAACAGGGCACGCTTGATGCGACGCAACCGCTGGAAGAGGCCCGGAACCGTCCCGGAGTGGAAGCCGGGTTGCAGCAGACCACGCATCGTCTCGCCATGCAGGCCCACGACCACCGGCTTCAGGGCGGCGGGGCGATTGACCTCGTACAGTTGCCAGTTACTGCTCAGTTCCCAGAGCAGGAACGTCACCGCGTCGGGCAGCAGGGTGATCGTCGCCACGGCGAACGCCCAGAGAGCGTAGCCGAAGATGCTCAGACCAATCGGGTCGGGCAGCATGGCGAAGAGCAGAAACCAGACCGGGTTCATCAACTTGGCCATGACGATCGAGATCGGCATCTTGATCGGGTTGAAACCCGGCTCGATCAGGACGAGGAAGTAGAAGCGTGCCAGGGCCGAGAACGGCCACCAGATCAGCGACAGCACCAGACGGGCGATCCGCGTGAAATCACTCTGGCCCGCCCGGAAACGCAGCAGTTCATCGACCCAGTGAAAGAAGCCCTCCACGATCCGGACCAGGCGCTGGAAGCCGTCGCTGATCCAGCGAATCACGCCTTGCAGGAGCCCCTCGCGAAAGACCTCGATGAGTCGTCCGACCGCCACGCTGAAGAGGATGAGCATCCCTCGACCCAGTCGCGTGCCGATCAGGGCCAGGACCAGGACAAAGATCCCCGCGGCCCGGCCCCAGGAGGGAAACCATTCCGGGACCACGATCCACAGCAGCAGCGTCAGGAGCAAGGGCGTCATCAGCAGCCAGTAGAAGAGCTGCACCGGCCAGCTCTGGAGGAAGGATTGATACAGACTCGACTGCGCAATCTCTCGGGGTATCTGTACCAGCAGGAACGTGAGAGCCTGCCCCAGTCCGGAGAGCCATCTCCAGGCGAGTTGTTTGAACCAGGTCCAGTACAGAAAGGCGAGCAGAAGTACGCCCAGGCCGACGGAAATCCCCACGTTCCACGGCCACTTGTCACCGTGGAAGGAGAAGACCTCGACCGCTTCCAGGAAGCCCTTCCACCGGGACGGAAGGAAGCTCAGGCCACCCAGCAGATGCGACATGACGATGACCGTCTGTGTCAGCAGGAAGCCGACCCCGAAGGGAAGCAGGAGGTACCTGGTGAGAAACCGACCGAGCTGGGTGCCGAAGAAGAGCGAGGTCACCCGCTCCAGGGCACGCAGGTACGATTCGCCGGGCCGATACACGCCATCCAGGACGATGGCCAGACGACGATCGAGTTG
>CAYYJM010000083.1:0-18621 GCA_964471755.1 uncultured Alcaligenaceae bacterium | reverse complement strand
CTGATCTATTCCGGCGAGTCCGGCGGGCTCAACGAGGCAACGTCGGACATCTTCATCTGATTACGCACGATGATGTCGCGGAGGTCGCCGAAACTGAAGTAGCCGGCCTCGATAAAACGATCGAGAATCTCCTCGATCAGCTTCTCCTGGGCGGCCTGCTCGGGCACGCTGCGCGGGTGGAACCCCGAGTCCTCCAGCGCAGCCCGGAGAACGGGACGATAACGCTCGCGCAGACGTGCCTCACGATGCTGGAGCGATTCATCGATCAACGCGTTGAGGTTGTCCCGTTCCTGCTGCGTGATGCGAGCGTCCGTCAGCCGACCCTGAGCGTTGCGCAGGTGTCTGAGGACCAGGACGTGCTGCTGACTGAGCAGGACACGCTGCACCGGCCGCTTGCCGCCGGACAGGGCCCAGTCGGCCACGCTCAGGGTGTAGATCGGCCGTTCATGGTCCTGACAGGCATTCTGAAGATCACGCAGCAGATCCGCCTCGACGGGAAACTGATCCTGGTCGGCCTTCTCCAGCAGCGTATCCAGATGGGCGACCCACTCGTCGAACTTGACCGGGTCGAATTCCAGTGCCTTCTGCAAGCGGGTGACCAGCGCCCGCATGTCCGCGGTCGCCTCTTCCCGGGTGGTTCGCGTCCGCTCCGCCGGCGCGACGCGCGAGGCCCGAATCCGGAGAATGGCCGCCCGGACGTGATTCTCCTGTTTGGCGTACCGTTTGGCCTGATCGACCAGCCGGTTGAAGTAATCGTTCGCCTCGTCAGTCCCTGGATCTTCCAGCGGAGCGGGATCGCGGGCACCGCGCAGGTGGGTCCGCGCGAACAGCGTGTCGCTGTCCAGCCCCTCCGAAACGATCCTCTCCACACGATGCGGATCCTGGATCGCCGGGAAATACGCCCCCGTGACGTTCGGCAGAAAAAACTTCAACTCCAGAAAGACCGCCACGAACTCGATGTAGAACGCCTCCTCAGTCGCCGTCGCCGTCAACCAGTCCTCCTCCACCAGAACCTTCCGCGCCTCGGCCCAGATGATCGGGCCGAGGGCATCGATGCGTTCGCGAATCCGCTGGCCGTTTAGCTCGCCGCTGGTCAGTTGGCGTTCGAGTTCGAGGTGAATGCAGGCATGAAACAGACGCCGCCAGTAAATGCTCAGAAGCGTCTCGTCATTGACCTGATTTTCCAGCTCTGCGGTCGGTTTGGCCAACAGGATGACGCGATCGGGTAAGACCTGGTCGGGATGCACCTCCAGATCGTCCGGCTCAATGAAGGAGACGAGTTTATGTCGATCCACGACCAGGGAACTGCGATGGGGAATGTCCCAGATGCGATAGGTCGGCAAGGAAAAGCGATATTGCAGGCCGCGATCCAGGACCCGCGAGGAAACGAGGATCGCTCCGGGATGAACCGCCTGCAACGCGGCCTGGAGGTCTTTGATTCGCATGGGTCCCTCGCAGCGCGGAAATCAGGCCGGGTCGAACCACGTCGGCGTCACCAGCCACATCAGCATACCATGTCCCCGACCGGGGCCGACGGGCGATTCGAGGTAGGCCAGCCCGGCCTTGGCAAAGTGAAGCCGCGTCCGCTTGTCGCCGATCATCCAGCCCGTGAACCGTGCCAGGTCGGGCATGTGACCGATCAGTGTCACCTGATCCTGATTCAGCCCGCGCAGGAACCGAACCAGTTTGCGGATCTTGCCTTCCGGCGCGAGGTGGGGGCAGGTCTGCACTTCCGGTTGCGGCCCGGGCCAGTGCTGGAGCAACTCCGCGCCGGTCTGCTGCGCCCGCACCAGAGGGCTGACGACCAGGGTGCCCAGCGGGACCGCCAGCCGGTGCAGCGTCAGGGCCAGTTGCCGGCACTGCTGTCGGCCCTTGTCGGTCAACGGGCGATCGGCGTCAGACATTCCCTCGGGTGTCTGAGCCTCGGCATGGGCGTGGCGGACGATCAGGAAATTCATGCCTGCCTCCCGGTTTTCACTGCCTCCCTGCCCTCGTCTCACGGGACTCGCACACCGTCCCTACCACTCGCTCTATTCGCCAGATGGGGTTCGCGTCTATAATAAAAGTCTCTCCCGGCCCGGCCAACTGGCTCCCGATCCGGATTCTGACCTCGACGAGGCTGCGCGACGATGAGACGCGACGATATTCGCAATGTGGCGATCATTGCCCACGTTGATCATGGCAAGACAACGCTGGTCGATCAACTGATGCGCCAGTCCGGATTGTTCCGCGAGGCCGAGCTGGATCGCCTCAAGGGGGGACAGCACGGTCTGATCCTGGATTCCAACGATCTGGAACGGGAACGCGGCATCACCATCCTGGCCAAGAACATCGCCTTGCAGGTTGGCGACACTCGCGTCAACCTGATCGACACGCCGGGCCACGCCGACTTCGGCGGTGAGGTCGAGCGCGTCCTGCGCATGGCCGACGGGGCCCTGCTGCTCGTCGATGCCGCCGAGGGGCCGCTGCCGCAGACGCGCTTCGTCCTGCGCAAGGCCTTCGAGGTCGGACTGCGGCCGATCGTCGTGGTCAACAAGATCGACCGCCCCGACGCCCGGCCCACCGAGGTTCTCAACGGTATCTTCGATCTGTTCCTCGATCTCGGAGCCGACGACGCCCAGCTCGAATTCCCCATCATCTACGCCTCGGGTTACCACGGCTACGCCACCACCGACCTGGCCATTCCGCCGGTCGATCTCAAGCCGCTGTTCGAGGTCATCCTGCGGCACGTGCCCGGCCCGGAGGTTCAGCCGGACGCCCCGTTGCAGATGCTGACCATCTCGCTGGTCTACAGCGAATTCGTCGGCCGAATCGCGGTCGGCAAGGTCTTCGCCGGCTCCATCCGCAAGAACCAGCGCGTCAAGCTTCTGAAGCACACCGGCCGACAGATCGATTCCGTCGTCAAGCAACTGTTCCTCTTCGAGCGGCTCGGCCGACAGGAGGTCGACGAGGTCGCCGCCGGCGACATCTGCGCGGTCGTCGGCCTGGAGAACGTCGATATCGGCGACACGATCGCCGATCCGGAGAGCCCACGCGCCCTGCCGCCGATCAAGGTCGATGAGCCGACCCTGGAGATGCTCTTCCGCATCAACGATTCGCCGTTCGTCGGTCAGGATGGTCAGTACGTCACCAGTCGCCAGCTGCGTGACCGCCTGATGCGCGAGCTGGAGTCGAACGTCGCCCTGCGCGTCACTCCGGACGAGATCAAGCGCGACGAGTTCCACGTCGCCGGCCGGGGTCTGCTCCACCTCGGCATCCTCCTGGAGAACATGCGCCGCGAAGGGTACGAACTCTCGGTCGGCAAGCCGCGCGTCATCCACAAGGAGATCAACGGTCAGACCTGCGAGCCGATCGAGTACCTGGTCATCGACACGCCGCCGGAGTACGTCGGCGCGGTCATGGAACTGGTCGGCAATCGCCGGGCCGAGTGCAACAAGATGGAGAGCGTCGATACGAAGATGACGCACATCGAGTTCACGATCCCGGCCCGCGGCCTGATCGGCCTGAAGACCGCCCTGCTGACGGCGACCAAGGGAATGGCGACGATGCACCATACCTTCTACGACTATCAGCCGATCAAGGGTGGCATTCCGTCGCGGATCAACGGCGTGATGATCTCGACCGAGACGGGCCGGGTCACCGCCAAGGCGATGGAGGACTTGCAGGAACGCGGCGTGATGTTCGTCGCTCCGGGCGATCAGGTCTACGAGGGGCAGATCGTCGGCGAACATTGTCGCGACAACGATCTGCCGGTGAACGCCTGCCGCGAGAAGAAGCTGACCAACTTCCGGGCGTCCGGCTCGGAGAAGACGGTGCCGCTGAAGCAGGCCCGGCAGCTGACCCTGGAGCTGGCCCTGGAGTACATCGAGGACGACGAACTGGTCGAGATCACGCCGGTGGCGATCCGCCTGCGGAAGACCTTCCTGAAGGAGAACGACCGCAAGAAGTTCGCTCGCCAGGCCGCGGCTCAGGCCTGACGAGGTGGTTCAGGGCAGAAAGTGACAGCGCCGAAACTCACCGGCCCGGTGGCGGAGCCGGTGGCGTCGTCATCGGCATGGGTGGTGGAGCCGGCGGATTCATGTTCGGAGCCGGCGGTTGCATCGGCATCGGAGCCGGCGGTTGCGCCGGTATCGGTGCCTCAATCGCGCCGGGAGGGACAGGACCGCCGATCCCCGCCGGCGGAGGATTCGGGAAGAACTGCGGCATCCCCGGTGCCCACTGGCCGAAACCGGGCGGAACCTCACCCGGTTGGGCATGCGGCTGCGCGAAATCGGGATCCTGACGCATCTCGTGGGCGTGCTGCTTCGTGCAGACGTACAGCACGTTGCCCACCCGAACCGCCTTCAACCCGGCCATCTCGGTCATGAGCTTGACAGCCGTCTCGTAAGGAACGTCGTCGAGCTGGAGCGTGACCGTGGTCGCCGCCTCCCTGGCGATCTTGGTATCGAGGACCACGTTGGTGCCGGTCTCACGGGCCAACTTCTTGAGAGCGGTTCCCAGGGGCTCGTTATCGAAATCGACGTTCACCCGCTGACGCATCTGTCGGTGCATGCACATCTCGTCGGTGCTGACGAGGATGGTATCGCCGATCACCGCGAAGCTCAGGTTGTGCGGCCTCAGGATGGTGCGCAAGGCCGAGCGGAGCTTGACGTCTTTGAAGTTCGCCGACACCGGCTGAGATTCCAGGTCGATTCCCAGCTGGTTGAGGGTGAACCGATCCACGACGAGGTTGAGCTTGATCTGGTCGCGCAACTGGTTCAGGGCCAGGTTGATCGGCTGTTCGGTGAACTCGATACTGGTCGGCCGGTCGAGAGCCAGGCGGAGTTTCTCGGCCGGTGTCTCGGCGGTCTTCGGTGCGGCCTTCTCCTCGATCGGCGCGGCCGGCAGAACGATAGCCAGCCCAAGCGAGAGGGCCAGGAACGATTCCGAAATCATGGAGTTCGATCCCTCTTGAGGATGCCCGACGGAAAGCCGCCGGGCTGTTTGACGATCAGCGTGGTCACTTCGAGAAGTTCGGCCCCGGCCCTGGTCCGCTTCCCGGCCCCGGCCCTGGGAAGGGGCGACTGGGACGGCCGGGGACGCTCGGGCCCTGTTTCTGCCCTGGTCCCTTGCGTAACTCGGCGGCGTGTTCGGAGGTGGTGACGTAGTACACGTTCCGCAACTGCACGACCTTGAGGCCAGCCATGTCCGCCAGCAGGTCGAGTGCCGTGTCGGCGGGCGTGTTCAGCAAGCGGACGGTCACCTCAGTAGCGGCAGCCTCTTTCGTTCGCGGATCGATGACGACGTTCAGAGGTGTCCGGTCGGCGAGGCTGGCGAGGACCTCGCTCACTGGCTGAGAACGCGCCCGGACATGGACCAGTGGCTGGAATGGTCCCTTGAAGTCCTTGCCCCAGATTTCCGCCCGAGCCGCGGCGTTCGTCGTGATCTCGATGCAATCGTCCCGGATCAAAAAGGTCGCCCCGCTCGGGGCTGGTATCCGGTCCAGCACAACCTGTAGAACCGTCTGATAGCTTGCTGCCGGCATTGGCGGGATCGGGATCGGACTGGCGATCTCTGTCCGCATTACATCCATGACGCCATCATCCCGGAATGCCCGTTCATTGACGCGGAACGGCGTATCGTAGCGTCTCTCCACCCTGTCCAGAGCTTCCTGCAAAGGCGTCTTGACATCGTCGAATCCCTGGAATTCGATCGACTTCCGCAGCATCTCGGCCAGGGCCCACCTGCGCTCGCCGAGATCTTCACCCCGAACAGGGACGCAGGCGAGAAGCCCCGCGATCCCGCACAGCACCACCGCCCGAATCAACATGGTCGCCACTCCTGAGGTAAGCTCGCATCGACCGAGCGAGACTACCGGTTTTTGAAATGCTTCGTCAGATGATCGAGGGCGTCCGCCGCGTAGATGATCGCGCCGTAGTGGGAGCAATCGTACCAGACGATCCGCTGTTCGCCTGAGGCCTTCCAGAGCATCTCGGCCATGACCGGTGGCACGATCTCGTCCTGTTTGCCAGCCAGGATGAGGCACTCACGGCGTTTCAGGTTGGCGGCGCAGGTCAGCGGATCGACCGGGGCGATGGCGGCGAGCATCGTCTCGCGTGTGCCGCCGAGGGCCTTGTAGATCAGGCGGAACCACCAGGCGTCGGGTCGGTCGTAGAAGGCCTGGACGAAGCCGCCACCGCCGAGCAGGACGCCGACCCGGCCCAGACGCGGCTCCATCTCGCAGGTCACGGCCGCGACGAAGCTCCCCAGGCTGGTGCCAACGATGCCCAGGCGTTTGCCGTCCACCTCGGGGCGGGACTGTAACCAGGCCGCCGCCCAGCGAAGATCCTGCACCGTTTGCGTGACGGCCGCCACCGTCTTTGGCACGTCCGGCGACAGCAGCCGTTCCCGACTGCCGGCCGGCCGACGCGGGCCATAGTAGGCCATCTGCACGAACAGGGCGGCGATGCCATTCCGGCTGAAGTGGAGCGACATCAGTCGGGAGAGCGTCTGATCGCCGCCCGTGATGTCGAGTACGATCACGGCCGGGAAGGGACCGGGACCATCGGGCACGGCGTATTCCGCGTAGACGGTGTTGTTCTCCGGATGCGGACTCTTGTAGGGCGAGGGGTAGGACAGCTGGTAGATGGTCGTCTTGCTCGATGGGAGTCGCCTGTGCGGCTTCAACTGGTACGAGAACTTCGCCTCGGGCAGCTGGTAGCGATTCGGCACCGGATTGGGGTCCGGCAGCGGCTTGAAGACGACCTCTCCCGCCATCGGAAATGAGCGTTCCGCCGCGTTCAGTGGAGCGGCCGAAACGAGAAGCGACAGCAGCACCACGAAGACCCAGGATCTCATCACCAGCAGCCTCCCGTCCGGGGGTGAAGATTGGCGTGAAACCAGTATCCCCGATGACAGGGCCGATCGCAAGAGGAGGCTGCGGAACGTGTCAGAGCCGCGCACGCAGCGAGGCCGCAGGCCGAGCGGAGTAAGCGCACCGCAGCCTGGACGTGTCGGCGGTGGAAGCGTTTGCCGCCCTTCCGCGCAGGCGGTGGTGCGTCTACTCCGCCCTGGTGTGCAGGTCCTGGCACGCTTCCTCCGCCCTTCTGTGCTGATCGCGGTGCGCTTACTCCGCTCGCCTGGCGGCTCGCTGCGTGCGCGGCTCTGACGAACGACTCAGCGTTCCATCAGCTCGCGAAACTGCTCGAACAGGTAGCTGCTGTCGTGCGGCCCGGCCGAGGCTTCGGGGTGATACTGGACGCTGAACAGCGGCTCGGTCCGGTGCCGCATCCCTTCCAGGGTCTGGTCGTTCAGGTTGATGTGCGTCGGCTCCAGGATCGCCGGCAGGCGATCGAGGCGGACGGCGAAACCGTGGTTCTGCGTGGTGATCTCGACCTGGTTGGTGATCTGATTCAGCACCGGCTGATTGGCTCCACGATGACCGAACTTCAGCTTGAACGTCTCGCCTCCCAGGGCCAGGCCGAGGAGTTGATGACCCAGGCAGATGCCGAAGATCGGAGCCTTGCCGACCAGCCGACGCAGCTCGTCAATGACGTAGCCGAGGGCGGCCGGGTCGCCGGGACCGTTGGACAGGAAGATGCCGTCCGGCTTGTGAGCCAGCACCTGCTCCGCCGTGGCCGTCCCGGGCAGGACCGTGACCCGACAGCCGACCTGCACCAGACAGCGCAGGATGTTCCACTTCATGCCGAAGTCGAGCGCCACGACATGATGACGCGCCGGCCGGGTCGGCAGATACGTCAGCAGCGGCGTGTGGAACCCCTCTGCCCAACCGAGAGCCTTCTCGGGCATCACCTCGCGGGCCATGTCCTGGCCCTTCATCGGTGGCACGGCCCGCGCCTTGCGGACCAGCGATACCGGGTCGCTGTCCAGCGTCGAGAGGATGCCGTTCATCGCTCCACGGATGCGCAGGCGACGAACCAGGGACCGCGTATCGAGCCCTTCCATTCCCGGGATGTTATTGCGAACGAGGTAATCGTGCAGGGTGGTCTGGGCTCGGTAGTTGCTGGCGAGCCGGGTCAGCTCGCGGACGAGGAAGCCGCGCACCTGAATGGCCGAGGATTCCTCATCTTCGCGGTTGATGCCGTAGTTGCCGATCAGGGGATAGGTCATCGTCACGATCTGACCGCGGTAGGACGGATCGGTGAGTACCTCCTGATAGCCGAGCAGGCTGGTATTGAAGACCACTTCCCCAACGGCCTCGCTCTCGGCCCCGAAGGAACGGCCAGTAAACACGGTTCCATCTTCCAGAGCCAGCCGTGCGATCCGTCCAGTCATCGTCGTCGCGAACCTCACCAGGGTCGGAATGTCCCGTCCGGTATTGTACGCGAAACGGGGCTTACCGGCGATCCGCTGGCTCGGAAGCGAGCCGTCAGCCTGGTATCGTGAGCGGCGTCATGGTGCCGATTTGTCGTCGGCGAGTCGCTTCAGAGCCGCGTCGGCGTCGCGTGTCAGGCGAGCGGCCGGGGCTCCCTTCGCCACCTCGGCGAGCAGGTCGCGCGCCGCGGCGGTGCCGATGTATTCCAGGGCCAGGACGGCGCGGACGCCGCGCAGGCGTTCGGGCGTCATCTCCTGGGCTCGGGCGATGAGGTCCTCTAGCTTTGCCTTCAGGTTCGGCGACGGCGAGCCGGCCAGGGCTTTCCGCAGCAGCGGCAGAGCGAGTTCGCCGTGTTCCTTCAACCGGGCGAAGGCCCGTTCGCGGGTGTCGAAGTCGTCGTCATCCAGCCGGGCGAGGTGGGTCTGGATGTCCTTCTCGTCGGCCGGCACGGCTGGCTTCAGCTGCTCCTTCAGGTAGGCGACGGAAGCGGCGTCCTGCTTGGCGTCGCCACCGACGAGCAGGGCCAGACCGTGGTAGGCTTGTTGCGGGTCGGCGTGAGCGAGCAACGCCCAGGCGTGGGCGGGGTTGCGGGCGATGGTGTCATGCGACCGGGTGGTGAGCGGCTTGAGCAATTCACCGAGGTCCCAGGCGTAGGCGGTCCCCGAGGCGTGGCCGGTGTACAAGCGAGGCTCGTGCCGCGCAACGGCCGCCGAGGCGATGTCGGAGTTGAACAGCCGGAGTTCGACCCGCCCGGTGATCAGGTCCGCCACGCCGATGCGCCCCGTGCCGTAGGTCGCGGCCCAGCCGACGAGGACGCGCGGCGAGAGGAAATGGATCCCATGGGACGGGAGCGGGTCGTAGAGCTTTCCCCCCACGAGGAGTTGGCGGCTGGCCGTGTCCCAGAGGTAGAGGGCGTACCCGCCCGAGCCGACGAGCAGGTGGCCGGACGGCGACAGGGCGATCGCACCGACGGCCGCGCCGCCGGGGGCGGTCAGCTTGACGGAGGTGCCCTCCGTCAGGTCCCACAGGAGCAGTTCCTTCTTGTTGTGCAGGGAAACCGCCAGCGTGCCGTCGGCCGAGACGACGAGTTGGGAGACCGGGCCGCCCGCGGTGAGGATGCGCTTCGCCTCCTTCGTGGCAAGATCCCAGCAACGGATGGTGCCGTCGGCCCCGCCGGAGAGGAGCGTCCGGCCGTCCGGCGTGGCGGCGAGGGTCAAAACGGCCTTGCTGTGGCCTCTCAATCGGGCAGTGACGGCGCGGTCATCCCAGATGCGGACAGTGCCATCGGCGTCACCGGAGGCGAGACGGCCCTTCTCGCCGAGGAACGCCAGGCTGAGGACGACGCCCATCCTGTCCTTCAGGGTGGCACGCAACTTGGCGGTCTTGGCGTCCCACAGACGGATCGTCGTGTCGTCGCTGCCAGTGGCCAGGAGTTGGCCCCTGGCGTGGTAGGCGACGGCGTTGACACAATCGGCGTGCTGGGTGGCGGGGGTGAGTTCCTTGCCGGAAGGGTATTCCCAGGTGCGGACAGCCCCCGCGCCAGAGAGGGTGAAGAGTTTCTTGCCGTCGGCGGAGAGCGCCATGTCAACAAGGTACGGCTTGGCCTGAAGCGTCGGCAGGAAGGGGGCTCCTTCTTTGCCGGTCTTCGCGTCCCAGCGTCGGATGCCATCCCCGGGCAGGGACATAGCCATGGACATGAGCATGGCACTGTCTGGAGTGAAGCGTAACTCTCGGTGGCCCCGTTTGAGGGGCGTGCGGGACACCACTTTGTTCGTGTCCAGGGCGTAGAGGACGAGTTCGCCGTCGAAACTCTGGCACGCCAGGCGCGTCCCATCCGCCGAGCACGCCAGGGAGGTGACGCTATTCGACGGGCAGTCCGGAACCCGGTTCACGGCTCTCGGCGGGAACAGCTCGATTCGCTTGTCGACCTTCCCGGTCTGCGTGTCGATGAGTGAAACGGCCCCTGCGGCGTCCCCAATAACCAGAGTCTGGGTGTCGCCGAAAAACTGCAACCGTGACATCCATGACTTGGGCCGCATCGTGTGGCGTTCCTTCCCGGTCGGCAGATCCCAGATCCGCAAAATCGAAGTCCCGGCGGTGACGAGCGTCCGCCCCGAGTTCCCCACCACGAGGCGCATGCTGCCCGTATCGCTGTCATGTCGCACTTCAGTCACCTTCTTGCGCGTCGCATAATCCCAAACGACGATGCGATCCTGCTCGGTCTCGGTGATGAAGTACTTGTTCGCCGGCTCGAGCGCGAAGGAAAGTGGAGTAAGCGTCCCCGTTGATACAAGGTGGAACACCGGCCGTCCTGTCGCTGTCTCGCACACGCTGACCAATCCGTACCACGGCACCGGGCCGGTGATGTCCTTGCCACGACCAACAAAGAGATTCCCTGTCGACGAAAGGAGATCCCCCGTTATACCGAAGGGGGTCCGAGACGTCCCAAACCGCAACAGGGCGGATTCGGGAAGCTGGTCCTGAGGCTGAGGAGTCCGCGGCGTATAGGGCGGCTCGCCCAGCGCCAGGAGACCGAATCCCAGAAGGAGAACGAGAACAGATGCCGCGATTCGCATGGTGAGGATTCCGCGTTGCGAGGAGGCCCCGGTCTTCGTGACCCGGAACATCCGCTGCCGGGCCAGCGCGAACTTCAGGGCATCCGCCTCAGAGCATCGGCGGCGATCGTGCCGGAGATGAGGCCCGTCGACGTATCGATTGACAGTCCCTCCGGCAGACCCGTCGCGTCGAACGTTGCGGTCGTGCCCGTCGCCGTCGTCGCCGTCACCTGCACCGAGACCGCATCGCCCGTGGTGCCCTGCTGGGTGGCGAGAAGATCCCCCGTCAGGAAGACGACGCGGTTGTCCAGGATGGTGATTTCGCTGGTGTCGTCGCCGAGAGTCGCGCCGGTCGGATTCGACAGTTCGACGCTGAAATCACGATCCGCGTCGAATGCCGGCTGGTCGATGATCGGCACGACGATCCAGGCTTCGGTCTCGCCCGGAGCGAACGTCAACGTCCCGTCGAAGGGATCGCCGGAGGTGCCGAAATCGTCACCGTCGGTCGCGGTGCCATTGCTCGCCGCATAGTCCACGGTCACGGTCGAGGCCGACGGGCCATCCAGCGTCACCGACAACACGGCGACCGACGCCGATTCCCGGACTTCGAGCGACAGGGTCGCGAAGGCCACGACGGTCGGCAGGTCACGCCATTCGAGGGGCCCCGGATACAGCCGTACACTATAGGAGAGGGGGGGCACTGCGGGCTCCTGTCCCGGATGTTCCTGATGTTTGTGATGGATCGAGCGAAACAACGCTGAGAAATTGCACTCATCGGGTGTGAATCTACCAGGCTCACATCCCGATCGTCCAGCAAATTCTTCCGATTTCTCTCATCCTCACGTCAGCAGCGGTGCCTGTGCCATCCAGGCCAGCACGCGCTGCAGCGACTCCATCGGCAAGCCGATCACGTTCGTCACGCTGCCGGACAGGACCCGGACGACCGGGTCGTCGTCTTCCTTGATGTTGTACGCTCCCGAACTTCCGCGCCAGGATCGCGTGCCGAGGTACGCCGTCATCTCCGCCTCGGTGAGCGCCCGGAACTCGACGTCACTGCGTTCCTGCCAGATCACCTGCAAATCATCGGGCCGACGCCAGAGGACGACGCCCGTCCAGAGCTGATGCACACGACCGCCCTGCCGGCGTAGAATCCGCCGGGCGTCGGCCTCGTCGGTCGGCTTGAGAATCGGTTCACCGTCGAGCCAGCCGATCGTGTCGGCGGCCAGGATCAGGCCCTCGCTCACCTCGGCGGCCACCTTCGCCGCCTTGAGCCAGGAGACAGTCTGCACGAAGGTGCGTGGATCGCTGAAACCCGTGGTGGGTTCGTCGATGTCGGCCGGCTGAATCGTGAAGGACAGACCGAGGCGGTCCAGGAGTTCGCGTCGCGCTGGCGAGCCGCTGGCCAGGATCAGGCGGAGGGACGTTGGAGTTGCCATCGTGACAGGGCCTCCTGGATGGCCGGCCAGAGACGCTCGGGGAGCAACTCGGCCATGCACTCCATGCGGTCGCAGGTCTTCTTCAGACTTCCCGAACACCAGACACGCGTCGGCACGGCACCGTCGAAGGCCCCGTACGGACCCGTCAGGTTGATCCGGGTGCAAGTATACGGCGCGACGACACGTCGGCCCAGAGCCGTCGCGACGTGGAGCGGCCCGGTATCGTTGCCGAGGAGAAGGTCCACCCGTGCCAGCAGGGAAACGAGCTGGGGAATGGTCGTCCCGCCGGCCAGGTTCTGGTGCGGGCCGGAAAGACCGGCGGCGATCGTCTCGCCCACGCTCTGTTCTTCCGGTCCGCCGACGAAGAAGATCGTTCCACCGAAGCGTTCCTGGATGGTCCGGGTCGCGACCTGAAAATGGGCCGGCAGCCAGCGTTTGGTCTGCCAGCGGGCTCCGGCAGCGACGGCCACCCAGGGCCGCGGCCAGCTCGTCAGGACCGTCTCGGCCCACTCCTCCGCGGCCAACGAACGCGGCAGGACGAAGGTCTTCGGCCGTGGTCCGACGCCCAGGGCAGCCGCCAGCCGCCAGTAGCGATCCACCGCGTGGATGCGATCCGCGTCCGGCACCGGCACGATGTCGGTGTAGAACCAGCGAGCCCCTTCCCGTGCCGAACTCAGACCGACGCGCCGCGGCGCGAACGTGGCCCAGGTCATCAGGGCGCTGCGGAACAGGCCTTGCAGGTCCAGCACGAGATCGAACCGGCCCTGGCGGAGTTGCCGGACGAAACCGGTCATGGTGGCGAGCATCGAACGCAGACCGCGCTTCATGGCCGAGCGGTCAAAGGGGAGCGTCGCGTCCAGATCGGGATGGCCGGCGAGGAGGGGCTCGTAGGTCTGGTTGACGACCCAGGTGAGATGGGCCTTCGGAAAGCGTCCGCGGACTGCGCCGAGAACTGGCAGAGCGTGGACGATGTCGCCCAGCGCACTGGGCTTGATGATCGCGATGCGCTCGGCCACGATCTGGTCCAGCGGTATCCGTTCCCGGCGAAACATGATCCTCTCCTGCGCGCAACCCATCCCCGGGCGGAGAGCAGTGTCGCAAAAGACGGCCCGAACAGCAAGTCCAACAAACACTCGCTTCCTGGCCTCAGTCCGGTACAATGCCAGCGCGGCACCCCTGTTGAGGACACTGCCATGCCTGCGACACCCGGCAATCTCGTTGGCATCGATCTGGGCACCACCTATTCCGCCATCGCCACGCTCGATGACCGCGGCCAGGCGATCACCGTGCCCAATCGCGATGGCGACCTCCTCACCCCCAGCGCCGTCCTGATCCTGGAAGACGATTCGGTCGTGGTCGGCCAGGCCGCTCTCGACGTCGCCCTCGATCAGCCGGGCCGGGTGGCGACGCTTATCAAGCGGCAGATGGGCTTTCCCGAGTTTGGCCGACCGGTCGCCGGCCGGGTCTTCCGACCCGAGACGCTCTCCGCCATCCTGATCCGCCGGATGATCCAGGACGCCGAGCTGCGCATCGGCAAGATCGGCCGGGCCGTGATCACCGTGCCGGCCTACTTCGACGAGACCCGCCGCAAGGCGACCCTCGATGCCGGCCGCATCGCGGGCGTCGAGATCCTCGACGTTCTCGATGAGCCCACCGGAGCCGCTCTCGCTTACGCCCACACGCCGACTCATGGCGAGAAGGACATCCGGCCCGATCAGCTGCAACCCGGTGAATGGCGGACGGTCCTGGTCTACGATCTTGGCGGCGGCACCTTCGACGCGACGCTTGTTCGCCTCGGTCGAAAGCGGTTCCAGACCCTGGCCATCGAGGGAGACGTCCGGCTCGGCGGCAAGGACTGGGACGATCGCATCGTCAACCACATCGCCAACCAGTTCATCGACCGCTACGGTGCCGACCCCCGGCTCGATCCCGTCTCGCTCACGAACCTGCAAGCGGTCGCCGAGCGGGCCAAGCGGACCCTGAGCAAGCTGCCCCAGGCGACCCTCACCTGCACGCATGGCGGCCAGGTGATGACGACGACCCTGAGCCGGGCCGAGTTCGAGACGCTGACGCGCGACCTGCTCGTGCGTACGCAGTTGGTGACCCAGAAGGTGCTGTCGGGAGCGGGCCTGACATGGGACCAGGTCGATCGCGTGCTGATGGTCGGCGGCTCATCGCACATGCCGATGACCTGGCAGATGCTCAGTGACCTGACCGGCTCGACCCCGGATCGCACCCTGGCCGTCAGCGAGGTGGTGGCTCGCGGAGCGGCGATTCATGCTGGTATCGTCTCTGCCGCCGAGTTGCAGGCCGCCGCCCGCGAGGCGCTCGGCGACGTCGTCGAGATCAACGTCCTGGCCCACAGTCTCGGCATCGAGATCAAGAGCCGTTCCGGCGAGCGGGTCAACAACATCCTCATTCCGAAGAACACCCAACTGCCGACCGAGGCGAGCCGGACCTTCCATACAGTCGCCGAGAACCAGAGCAAGGTGCTGGTCAAGGTGCTGCAAGGCGACGCTCCCCAGGCGGACGCCTGCATCAGCATCGGCGAATGCTGGATCGAGGGTCTGCCGCATCGTCTGCCGCAGCATTCGCCGATCATCGTGCGCTGTGCCGTCGCGAGCAACGGTCTGATCGACGTGGAGGCCCAGGACGCGACGAGCGGCAAGCGGGCCCGGGCGACGATCCGCCGCACGAGCGGCCTCAGCGAGGAAGAGATCGCCCATGAAAGGGCCTACGTCCACGCGCTGACCATTCTGTGACCGCCGCTCACGAAACGTTCTGGCTTTCTGCCTTTCTCACTTTTTTGGACTGCGGCGATCCTTCGCCGCTTTAACTTTCTCACTTTGGAGGATGACCGCCCAGCCAGGCAGACAGCCAGAGCGGCGAAGGATCGCCGCAGTCCAAAAAAGTCAGAAAATCAGAACAATGCCGGACAGGCTCACGGCTTCGCTTCCGGTTTCAGCCCCAGGAACGCGACCAGATCGGCGTTGAGTTTCGTAAGTTCTTCGCCGACCGTGTTCAGCTGCTCGACCAGGATCTGATCCTCGGGCCGAAGAACGGAACGGACGCCGCGTTTCTCCTTCTCGACACGAACCGCGTGCGTCGCGGTCAGGTCGAGCAGTTTCCGCGCTCCGAGCTTGTCGCCGACCTTCTTGCACTCCGCCAGGGCCTGGCGTGCATCGCCCATCCGGGCGAGAACGCCGGCCGTGTCGAGGGTCGGCCACTCCTCGTAGATGAACTTCCGGGCGGCCGCATGCTCCTCGCTCTTCGGCTCCCAGAGCCGCTTGAGCGTGTCGATCTTCGTCTGCACGCTGGCATCATCGAGGCCCTGGCCGAGGATCGTCTCGTAGAGGGCGATCGCCTGGCCGAGTTCGCCGTCTCGTTCGAGCAACCGCGCCTGCTCCTCGCGGGCACGGGCCTCCTTGACCTTCGGATCCTTCTCCATGTTCTCGATCTCGTCGAGGCGGGTGAGGAAGGTCTGTAGCTCGCCCTGCGCGTCGGCGACCTTCTGAACGTACTGATCGGCCGTCTCCAGACGCAGATCGTTGACGGTGCCCGCCTTCGTGGCCCGGTCCACCAGGTCCGACCGCTGGCCGCGGAGACGGGCCAGGTCATCGCGCGTCCGATCGAGAGCCTCGCGGGCCAGCTTGCGCGTCTCGCCGCGCTTCTCCGGCTGGCCGGCCAGTTTCTGCAAGGCACGCATCTGCGACGTCTGCACCAGGTAGGCATCGCTCGCACCCCGTACCCAGCTGTCGCGCAGGACGCGGAGCAGGTCGTCCCCCCCCTTCCCTGGCGTGATCGGGATGAGAACCTCGCTCTGGCCCAGGAGCGGCACCGGCACCTGAGCGAGAACCTTCTCGCCGTTGGAGACGGTCAGGAACAGCATGCGATCGAAGCGTCCTTCCTCGTTCGCTCGTGCCGTGTCGTAGGTGTCCTGCGCATCGGTCCGCACCCGCAGACAGTTCGCCTCGTCCTGGAAGCCGTACCGGCGGAGGTACAGAACCATTTCCTCGTTCAAGGGCGCAAAGGTGTTCGGTCCCACGGCTCGCACGAGACGAAGACGGAGCGTGCCGGTCGTCGTTCCCAGCTTGATGGCCCGGTAGCCGGCCAGGTTCGGCAGCGTGAAGCGATTGACGACCTTGCAATCGCAGGCTCCGGTTCGGTCGCCCTTGCTCGGCGGCGTCAGCACGCGCAGGTAGGCCGAGCGAACCAGCTCGGTCGGCCCGGTCGGGTCGCTGGCGTTGACCAGGGCAAAAACATCGCCCGGCTTGACCCAGCGATCCCAGACGATGCCAGGCCCGGCATCGAGCAGCAGCGTCGTCTGGCCGGACGGATTCGGATTGTCGGCCACGGTGCCGATCAGGCCGAAATCATGCTCGATCACGCGGGCGGCGAGCCGGAAGAGAAAATCACGATCGCGCGTCCGCTCGGTGCGGACGATCGGCCCCGCCTGGCCAGTGATGCCGTCGTATTGCAGGGCCTGGATCCGATAGTACGAGTCGGCGTAGTCCAGCAGCAGGAAGTGCGTCTTGATCTCCGAGCGCTGGTTCCACTCCTCCAGGGCTCGTTGCAGGCCGACGGCCTCGATCCGCGGTCGCAGCTCATGATCGCGGACCACCTCAACGCGAGCCATGCCGCCCAGGGCCGCCTGAAGGCCGTCGCCCAGTTCGCGTTGCAGCTTGTCGGCCAGCACTTCCGTCAGCAGACGATGCCGGGCCAGCAGCAGGACGACCTTCAGCTGATAGGGCTTGCCCTCGGCCGCGTGGACCGAAGTCGGCAGCAGCAGGAGCAGGGCCACCAGGCCGACCAGGAACGTCCGCATGATTCACCCTCCCGTCACCTTGAGACGGTCGAAGTCGGTCCAGAACTGAGGATAGGTCTTGGCCACGCAACCGGGATTCTTCAGCACCACGCCCGTGGTCCGCAGACCGATCAGGGCCAGGCTCATGGCCATCCGGTGATCGTTGTAGGTCTCCAGCGTCGCTCCGTGCAGGAAGCCCGGATGGATGCGCAGGCCGTCGGCAAATTCCTCGACGCTGGCACCGAGCTTGCGCAACTCCGTCGCCAGGGCCGCCAGGCGATCGGTCTCCTTGTGGCGAATGTGAGCGACGTTCACGATCGTCGTCGGCTCACTGGCAAAGGGAGCGATGGCGGCGAGTGTCATCACGGTGTCACTGAAGGCGTTCATGTCCACCTCGACGCCGCGCAAAGGCCGCCCCTCGACGAGGGTATCGACCTCGCCGGGGAACAGTTCGGACGATTCGTGCCAGACGTGACAGCCCATCGCCCGCAGCACCTCGACGAAGGCGATGTCGCCTTGCAGACTGCCCGGCCCCAGACCGGGAACGCGGACCTGGCCGCCGGTGATCGCCGCCGCCGCGAAGAAGTAGCTGGCCGCCGAGGCGTCCGGCTCGATGCCGAATTCCGGCACGCCCTCGTAGAGTTGCGGTGCCGGGATGTGGAAACGCTGCATGTCCTCGGCCTCGACCTCGACCTCGGCACCGAAGGTCTCCATCAGGGCCAGCGTCATGGTGACGTACGGCTGCGAGACGAGGCCATCGGCGACCTCGATGCTGACCTCTCCTCGCGCCAGCGGAGCGATCATGAGCAGCGCGCTGAGAAACTGGCTGGAGATCGATCCCCGGATGACGACTCGACCGCCATTCAGGCCGTGAGCCCGGATGACCACCGGCGGACAGCCGTTGGCCCGTTCACTCCGGGCATCGACGCCCAGCGAGCGCAGGGCGGTCAGCAGATCCTCGATCGGCCGTTCCTGCATGCGCGGAACGCCGTCCAGGCGATAGGGGCCGGTTCCGAGGCTGACGAGGCCGGCCAGGAAGCGCATGCTGGTGCCGCTGTTGGCGATGAACAGATCGGCCTGCCCGGCCGGCACCCGGTCCTGTTCCGCAGGCCGCTCCACGGCGATCGCATCGGCTTCGACCTCGATGCTGAAACCGAGGCGGCGCAGCGAATCCACCATGACGTGGGTGTCCTCGCTGTGCAGGGGCCGCAGGAGCCGGCACGGCTGCTCGGAGAGGGCGGCCAGGATCAGAGCCCGGTTGGTGATGCTCTTGGAGCCAGGCACGATCACTGTCGTCTCGGGCGGCCGTTCGAGCGGCTCGATGGTCAGCGTCTCGGGGTAGAACGGCAATGGCGGCAAGTGCGTCATGAGTCGTAGGTCACACGAATGAGGAACAGCCCCTGGGCGGGGGCTGTGGGGCCTGCCTGGGTTCGGTCACCGCGCTGGAGGAGCTCGGCTAGCCAGGTCTCCGGCCGAAACCCCCGCCCGATGTCCACGAGACTGCCGGCGATG
>CAYYJM010000082.1:0-22177 GCA_964471755.1 uncultured Alcaligenaceae bacterium | reverse complement strand
GTCCTGACTCCCCTAACGGAGACTTTTTCAGCAGTCTCCCTGAGTACAGGGGCGAAGGGCTTGGTCAGCTCCCTCTCCTTCGGTACTCCGGGGAGAGGGCTGGGGTGAGGGGGAAGCGACTAGCCAACCAGGGCAGAGTCAAACCCCTCACCCCAACCCCTCTCCCCTGAGTACAGGGGCGAGGGGCTTCCCGAACAGTCATTTACTCCACCGAGACGGTCTTGATCTGGAGTCGGCCGAGAACCTGGACCAGGGTGAGCAACGGAGCCAGGCCCTCGCCATCCTTCCAGGAACTGTCGCCGATCTTGAGGTGGGCCGGGCCGACGCTTCCCTGCCCCAGGGTGGCGTCCAGGCTCATCCATTGTCCCTGGACCCAGACTTCCGTCCACAGGTGGAAGCCGAACACCGGGCCGTTCTTCCGATCGTGGACGTAGACCAGACCCTGAGCGGTCCGAGCCGGCACACCGGACGCCCGGCACAGAGCGGCCAGGAGCATGCCGTGCTGTCGGCAATCACCCTGGAGATCGGTGCAGATCTGGCTCGCCTTGACCAGGCCGACGGCCGCTGTCGGCCGCATGTTGTCGTGGACCCAGCGTTCCAGCTTGCGCGCCTTCTTCCAGGCGTCGGTCTCTCCGGCGACGATCTTCTTCGCCAGGTTCTGGATGCGCTCGTCGTTACTGTCGAGAAGGTGGGTGCTGCGCAGATACTCTGCACCCGGTGAGGCGGAGGCGTCACCGCCGGCCGGCTCACGAACGGCTCGGACGGTCAGTTCAAACTGGTCGCCTCGAACCGTTCCAGGCTTCTGCCGCGCATCCTCGCTGAAGGCCTTTTGCGGCATCGCATCGCCCTTGACCGTGATGCGGTAGACGATCTGGCTCGACTGGTGGGCCTTCGGGATTGGCTGGGCCAGTTTGACCAGGGTGGACAGGCCGAGATCGGGCAGTTCGGCCGGGCTGCCCTCGTCACTCAGGGCGAGGCCGCGGGTCACACGGAAGGTGGTGATCTTCCCGAGGCCGGGGATTTCGCTGTCGCTGCGGAGTGTCGTCCCGGTGTCGTCGATCCACAGGGTTTGCCCCGGCAGCGTGAGTTTCTTGCCGGCCACTTCGACCGGCTCGGCCGAGACGGTCACCCGCCAGAGCGACTTCAGAACCTGTTCACCGCGTGGCTTCTCCGGCGTTCCCTTGTCGATCAGGACGAGAACCTCCTCGCGGTCGCCGACCCGGGCACTGAGGGCAACCACGGCATTGACGGACGGATCGAACGTCTTGTAGCGGACTTCCCCTCCGGCAGCGAGTTTACGACCGACCCAGAGGTCCTCCTGCCGGGCCAGACCGATCACGTCCGCCTGCCAGGGCAGACGCAGAGGGATCGACCGACCTCCCGTCTGGACCTGAACGATCAGGGTATCGCCTTCGACCCGGCCGTCCTGTACGATCTCGCCCTTGTCCAGTTTCGTTGTCACGCCCAGTCTTTGCACCTTGCCATCGAGGGTTTCCTCGCAGCGCTGAGTCAGGCCCATGGACACGACTTCCTGGTAGCGCTTCAGGCGAAGGCTCGTCGCCAGGGTGGCGACCAGAACGGGCTTGCCGTCGCGACTGACCTGGCGGATGGTCGTGTGGGCATGGCCGGCTCGTGCGGCACCGAAGTAGATGGCGTCCCAGGTTTCCTTGACGGCTTTGCCCTCGTCCCGGGCAGGCAACGATGAGGCGAGCAGAAACACTGCCAGCAGCGATAGCAGACGCATGGCCGATCCTCCAGCGACAAGCGAGCGCCGGCCCGCACACCCGAGGCGACTCGGCCGGACCGCGTCGAACTATCATAGCGGGTCTGAGGCGGAAAATGCACCCCGCCGCCCGGGTACGGTGTCGCTGCGCTCCCGAGCAAGAATTGTCGCATGTCCCCGCTGCCGCTATCCGACCTTTCTCGGTCGAGGTCAGAGGTCGTCCAGCGCCGAGGTGGGCCGTCGGACCTCCGGGCCGATTGTGAAGATTCGGTAAATTTCCAAAGAAATGTTTCGGACGGAGCGCGTGGCTGGTTACTCTGCCGGGAGATCCGGCGTCTGACGGCGCCTGTCTGCGCTGGGGGAAGGTATGGAGTTTTGGTCCGCAGCGGCGGCTCTACCGCTCTGCTCGCTTCTGACGCTGGTCATCGCGCTGGTGATCGCCTTCGGCTTCGAGTTCATCAATGGCTTCCACGACACGGCCAACGCCGTCACGACGGTCATCTACACCAACTCGCTGGAACCGACGTACGCCGTCATCTTCTCCGGCATCCTGAACTTCTTCGGTGTTCTTCTGGGCGGTACGGCCGTCGCCTACAGCATCGTCAATCTGCTGCCGGTCGATCTGCTTGTCGTGGTTGGCACGTCGGCCGTCGGGCTCATCATGGTGCTGTCGCTGTTGCTGGCGGCCGTGACCTGGAACCTGGGAACCTGGTGCATCGGTCTGCCGGTGTCCAGCTCGCACACGCTGATCGGTTCGATCCTCGGCGTCGGCCTGGCCAACAGCCTGCTGCATGGCCACGGCATCGCGGGTGTCAACTGGGCGACGGCCGGCGAGGTGTTTCTGGCCTTGCTCATCTCGCCGGTTGTCGGCTTCCTCCTGGCCGGCCTGCTTCTGCTCGGCATGCTCTGGCTCCTGCCCAATCCGGTCCTGTACAGGCCCCTGGAGGACACCAGGCAACCGCCGCCGTTCTGGATCCGGGCGACGCTCATCCTGTCCTGCGGCGCGGTAAGCTACGCTCACGGGTCGAACGATGGCCAGAAGGGCATGGGCCTGCTCCTGCTCGTGCTGATCGGCTTCCTGCCCTTCGCCTACGCCCTGGACACGAACCACCCGAACCGGGCCGGCCAGGTCTACCAGGCCGCCGGCAACATCCTGCACCAGCTCGAACGGATGGACCACTCCGATCCGACCACTCGGGCGGACCTCGGCACGATCCGTGGCGAACTGGACGGCAAGGTCTCGTTCAACGACCTGGAGCCCGACCGGCGCTGGGAGGTTCGCCAGGCGATCTTTCGCGTCACCCAGGCCGTCTCGACCTACCCGCCGGAGGTGCGCAAGGTACTCACCCGGGATACGAAGACGCTGCGCAGCGCGATCCAGTTCGTGCCGTTCTGGGTCGTCTTCGGCACGGCCCTGGCCCTCGGGATCGGCACGACGGTCGGCTACC
The DNA here is from genome assembly GCA_964471755.1 of uncultured Alcaligenaceae bacterium. GTDB lineage: Bacteria > Planctomycetota > Planctomycetia > Gemmatales > Gemmataceae > CAYYJM01. Next base: position 19,006 of record CAYYJM010000082.1, on the reverse strand, counting down.
GGCCCATCGTCAAGACCGTCGCGGAGAAGATCGGCAACACGCATCTGAGCTATGGCCAGGGGATGATTGCCCAGTTCGTCGCCGCCTCGACGATCCTGCTGGCGACCGTGGCCAAGATGCCGGTCAGCACGACGCACGTCCTGTCGTCGGGCGTGGCCGGGACGATGTGGGCGACCGGCTCGGGCGTCCAGGCGACGACGACGACGAAGATCCTGCTCGCCTGGGTGCTGACCTTGCCAATGTCGATGGCTCTGGGCGGCGGCCTCTACTGCCTCGGCCTGTTTCTGTTCGGGTGAGCCCGTATCTCATGACAGCGGCTATTCCCGATGTTTGATTCGGGGTAGAATAACCCCGGTTCGTGGATCGTCCTGAACACCTCGGCGAGGACGGCAGATGAGTACAGCGACAGTGGACGTGGCCAGCGAATCGATCGCCGATCTGCTCGAACGGCTGGGCGGCATCCCACTGGATCGCGTGCGCATGCCGCCGGCTCCGGGCACGGCCACCGAGGCAGACCTGCTCGCCGCGCTCGACGCTCCCCGCAAGCGAATCTGCGAACTGATCGACGGCGTCCTCGTGGAGAAACCGATGGGGTACCGGGAGTCGCAACTCGCGTTGATCCTGGCTGGCCTGCTCAATGCGTTCGTCATCCCGCGCAACCTGGGCATCGTCACCGGAGCGGACGGCATGATGCGTCTGTTCACGCGACGGGTGCGAGTCCCGGACGTTGCCTTCGTCGGCTGGGACCGCTTCCCCAACCGTCTACCACCGACCCAGCCCGTCCCGGACGTGGCCCCCGACCTGGCTGTCGAGGTACTCAGCGACAGCAACACTCCGGCCGAGATGCACCTCAAGCGAGCGGACTACTTCCAGGCCGGCTGCCGGCTCGTCTGGGAGATCGACCCGGACGCACGGACTGTGACGATCTACACCCAGGTCGATCCGTCGGACGGCGTCTTGACCGCTGCCGACACGCTGCTCGGCGATCCGGTCCTGCCCGGCTTCACGCTCAACCTGGCCGAACTGTTCGCCGAGCTGGACCGGCACGGATGAGGGAGACGGCATGAACCAGGTCAGCACCGGCTACCGGCGCGGCCCTTGACAGCGGGCGCATCCGGGGGTTCACTGACAGGACGTTCCTCCCCATCTGGAGACGACCATGCAGTCACAGCAACCGTCGGAGTTCCTGTCGCCGGAGAAGCTCCAGCTCTTCATCGCCGGCCTGTCCGGCCTGGCCCCGGAGGAGATCCGTAAGGCGAAGGTGCTTTACCTGCGCAACGCCATCTCCGAGTACGAGGCGATGAAGGCATCCTATGCCGCATTCGGCCAGGCCCAGGGCTGCATGACGATCATCCCGATCTTCTGGCCGATGCTCGGGGCGCAGAAACGCATGATGGACGCCGGGATGAAGCTGGCCAGGGATCGCATCCGCAACGCGATCGACGTCTGGCGCGACGAGCTGCGCGGCGAGCGCTTCACCATTGATGGAGAGGCGATCGACGTTTGAGCAGCCTCGCACCAAATCGGAGGGCGGCACGGATGACAGGAGATGCTCTGGGACCGCGCAAGCAACGTACCCGTGAACACATCATCGCTGACCTGAGAGACTATACGGAAAGCGGCTCCCTCGCCCCCGGTACTCCGGGGGAGAGGGTTGGGGTGAGGGGGAATGCCTACGAAACCAGCGAAAACGAAGACCCCTCACCCCATCCCCTCTCCCCGGAGTACCGGGGCGAGGGGCTTTTCGTGCAGCCTCTGAGTGTCCACCACGTCGAGGGGTATATCCTGGTCTGCGGACACACCGCTCATCGCTTGAACAGCGACTATGGCTACGATCTGGTGATGATCACCCACGACGACCACGGCTACATCGAACCGGGTGCGGTGTACCTGCAATTGAAAGCAGCGGAATCGTGGACCTTGATTGGCTCGAATTACGTCTACGATCTGGATGTGCGAGACTATAATTTGTGGACTCGCGAACGGATGCCAGTCTTGCTGATACTCTATGACGCAATCATCCGGCGAGCCTGGTGGGTTTGGGTCCAGGAGTATTTCAGCACCTCGCGCCGGCCTCGACCCAATGCGAAGACGGTTCGAGTTCGCGTTCCTTCGGACCAGCGAGTGAATCGCAAGGCCGTGAAGCAGTGGCGACAACTCCAGCAAGGCGTTCCCCGACTTTGGGGAGAGTGACATGAACCAAGCCAGCGTCACCTATGGGCAACTGGACCGTGCGTTGCGGTCGCTCGGATTCACCTGCCGGCTCATCACGGACGAACCCGCCGCACGCATCTATAGCCACGTCGAGACCGGGGCGTTCATCACTGTGCCGGCGTATCCGGAAGACGAGAAGGTCTACGAACATCATCTGGTGACCGTCCGGGCTACCCTCGACGGCTTCGGCATCGCTGACCCGACCGAGTTCACGGCGGATCTGCAGAAGGTGGGATAGGGCGCAACCTTGTCAACTGCCGGTCTTCTCGACCGCCTGGTCGGCATCCCGGCGGATCGCCTTCTCATTCCGCCGGCTCCTGGCAAGGCCACAAACCTTTTCGCCGAGTTGGACCGGCATGGCTGACGATTTCCTCTTCGTCTCCGAGAATTCTCCGTGAGATCCGCCAGGGGTGCTGTTCCGGGCACGAGAGCCGGGAGCGGCTGAGAGCAGACCCTCGGGACCTGATCCGGGGGTAGCCGGGACGATGTGGGCAACCGGCGCGGGCGTCCAGGCGGCGACGACGACGAAGATCCTGCTCGTCTGGGTGCTGACCTTGCCGATGCCGATGGCTCTGGCCGGCGGTCTTTACTGCATTGGCCTGTTTCTGTTCGGGTGAGCCCGTATCTCATGACAGCGGCTATTCCCGATGTTTGATTCGGGGTAGAATAACCCCGGTTCGTGGATCGTCCTGAACACCTCGGCGAGGACGGCAGATGAGTACAGCGACAGTGGACGTGGCCAGCGAATCGATCGCCGATCTGCTCGAACGGCTGGGCGGCATCCCACTGGATCGCGTGCGCATGCCGCCGGCTCCGGGCACGGCCACCGAGGCAGACCTGCTCGCCGCGCTCGACGCTCCCCGCAAGCGAATCTGCGAACTGATCGACGGCGTCCTCGTGGAGAAACCGATGGGGTACCGGGAGTCGCAACTCGCGTTGATCCTGGCTGGCCTGCTCAATGCGTTCGTCATCCCGCGCAACCTGGGCATCGTCACCGGAGCGGACGGCATGATGCGTCTGTTCACGCGACGGGTGCGAGTCCCGGACGTTGCCTTCGTCGGCTGGGACCGCTTCCCCAACCGTCTACCACCGACCCAGCCCGTCCCGGACGTGGCCCCCGACCTGGCTGTCGAGGTACTCAGCGACAGCAACACTCCGGCCGAGATGCACCTCAAGCGAGCGGACTACTTCCAGGCCGGCTGCCGGCTCGTCTGGGAGATCGACCCGGACGCACGGACTGTGACGATCTACACCCAGGTCGATCCGTCGGACGGCGTCTTGACCGCTGCCGACACGCTGCTCGGCGATCCGGTCCTGCCCGGCTTCACATTGCCGCTGGCCGACCTTTTCGCCGAGCTGGATCGGCACGGCTGACGATTCCCTCTTCGTCTCCTAGAATTCTCCGGGAGATCCGCCAGGGGTGCTGTTCCGGGCACGGGAGCCGGGAGCGGCTGAGAGCAGACCCTCGGGACCTGATCCGGATAATACCGGCGCGGGGAGGTGGATCGGGGCACATCGCGCCCTTCATCCCGGATCGGCTGCTCGGTTCGTTCCTCCATCCCCGGAGCATCAGCCGATGACGCAACTCGAAGCCGCCCGCAAGGGCATCGTCACCCCCGAGATGGAATTCGTCGCCCGGCGCGAGAACCTCGATCCGGAGCTGATCCGCGCCGAGGTCGCCCGCGGCCGAATGGTCATCCCGGCCAACGTCCATCACCTGAAGAAGAAGCTGGAGCCGATGTGCATCGGCGTCGCCAGCCTGTGCAAGATCAACGCCAACATCGGCAACTCCGCCGTCACCAGCAAGGTCGATGAGGAACTCGAGAAGCTGCACACCGCCGTCCATCTCGGGGCCGACACCGTCATGGACCTGTCCACCGGCGGCGACATCGACCTGATCCGTCAGGCCATCCTCGACGCCTCGCCGGTGCCCATTGGCACGGTGCCGATCTACCAGGTCATCCAGAAGCTCCGCGACATCGGCGACATCACGCCCCGGATGCTGCTCGACATGGTCGAACACCAGGCGAAGCAGGGCGTGGACTACATGACGATCCACGCTGGCATTCTGAAGGAGTACATCCCGCTGACGGCGAAGCGCGTCACGGGCATCGTCAGCCGGGGCGGCTCGCTCATCGCCCAGTGGATGCACCAGCGCAACGAGCAGAACCCCTGGTACACGCACTTCGACGAACTGTCGGAGCTCCTGCGGGCCCACGACGTGACCTACAGTCTCGGCGACGGTCTGCGGCCGGGCTGCCTGGCGGACGCCAACGACGACGCTCAGTTCGCCGAGTTGAAGACGCTCGGCGAGCTGACGCTCAAGGCGTGGGAACACGGCGTCCAGACCATGATCGAGGGGCCGGGCCACATCCCGATGCACCTGGTCAAGATGAACGTCGAGAAGGAGCGCGAGCTGTGCCACGACGCGCCGTTCTACGTGCTGGGGCCGCTGGTGACGGACATCGCGCCGGGGTATGATCACATCACCTCGGCGATCGGCGCAGCCCTGGCCGGCGAGGCGGGCGCGGCCATGCTCTGCTACGTGACCCCGAAGGAGCATCTCGGCCTGCCGAACAAGGACGACGTCCGCCAGGGCGTGATCGCCTACAAGATCGCTGCCCACGCCGCCGACATCGCTCGGGGCCGGAAGGGCGCGCGGGATCGTGACGACGAGCTGTCGAAGGCTCGCTTCGAGTTCGACTGGAACCGCCAGTTCGAGCTGTCGCTGGATCCGGAGACGGCCCGGCGGATGCACGACGAGTCGCTGCCGCAGGAGGTGTTCAAGTCGGCGCGGTTTTGCTCGATGTGCGGCCCGAAGTTCTGCTCGATGCGCGTCACGCAGGACATCCGAGCGGCCCAGGAGACCCAGGAGAAGAGCGAGTTGCCGGTGGTGTGAGAGCGGAAGAGGCTCACCACCAAGGCACAGAGGACACCAGGAAGACCGAAGGCAGAGGTGGGGCCTCCCGCCATCCGGAGAACCGCATCCAATGTCCGAGCCCCGGCGCGATCCCAGGGAACGAATGTCAGGCGGAGATGTCCTGACGCTGGCCGAGGCGGCGGCGCTGCTCCGCGTGGAGGAGGCTCCGCTGGCGGAACTGGCGGCGCAAGGAGCCGTGCCGGCTCAGAAGATCGGATCGGAGTGGCGGTTCCTTCGGGAGGCCCTGCTGGAGTGGCTACACTTCGGGCTGCGGTTCCCGGAGATACTCCGACTCGTCCCCTCTCCACTACAGGTGGAGATCCTGGCCGACCGCCTGGTGTTGCTGGTGGAAAAGCGACTCCTGAGTCGGATCGAGGCCACCCCGAGAGCGGCCCCCAAACCGGGCAGCAAGGAGGCCATCCGGAAGCACGTCGGCATGTTCGAGAGCGAAGACGACCTGGAAGAGGTTCTTAATGCTCGCGGCGTTTGTAATCCTTCACGTCGATGAGGCGGTTGCCAGGCACTTCACGACGCTGAAGAGCCAGAAGAAACTCAACAAGATGAAGCGTCCCGACCTGCTGATCGCTTGCATCACCCTGGCGCACAACGCGGTGCTGGCCACACGGAATACCAAAGACTTCCATCAAGTCAAAGGGTTACGGCTGGCAAACTGGGTCGATACGTGATCGCCCACGTCTCGCCGAGAAGCTTCCGGCCTCCTCGTTACAACCCGTTACACGATCCGGCCGAAGTCCTGGGTATACTGCACCATGTGGCAGTTTCCCCCGATCTCGAACCCGGAGCGGGACGATGCACGGAATCACGGCGATCCGGACAACGATGCTGGCCCTCGGCTGCGGCCTGACGTGGTTGGCGACCACCCACCTCAAGGCCCAGGACTTCAACCAGCCCCTGCCGAAGCGCACGGCCGAGGAGTGGCGCAAGCTCTACCCCTTCCAGTCCGTCGCGGACCGTCTCGCCTACGAGGCCGATCGGGCCGGCAAGGTGCCGCCGCCGTTCCTCACCCCCAACGCCGTCAAGGCTCTCGACACCGCCGAGAAGGTCTACCAGATTCACCCGTTCACCACCGTTCGCCGCGAGTCGCTCAAGAAGCTCCACTCCACCGAGGTCAACGATTTCATCCAGAGCGAGGGATTTGGCTTCAGCCGCATGCCCCTGTTCAAGGCGTCACCGCGCTACCTCGAGCTGGCCCGGTCTCCAACCTTCCCGCTCGGCAGCGTCAGCTACCCGGACAAAGCCCTGGCGAACGATCCGGCCGTCACCCTGCCGGAGAAGGGCAACGGCGTCGTCGGCACCGCCCGGCTGCCGTCGCGCGAAGGTCTCGCGGAGCTGCATCACCAGAGCGAGTACAGTTTCCTGGATCCGGGCAGCCTCGGCTACGTCCGCAAGCCTCGCGAGGTGGCCGGCTTCGATCCGCACACGTTCCGCTTCGAGCCGACCCTCGGAGAGGTCAAGATCCTCGGTCACAATCGCGACAAGGCTGCGGCCGCCGCTCCGGAACGCTGGGTGCTGCGCAAGCTGGAGTTGGTCAGCCTGATGAAACACGAGAAGCCGATGGCCTACGTCTCGGCCCAGTTGCCGCGCATGGAGGATCTCAAGAAGGCCTCGACACGGCCCCTGGACGGCTTCGAGCTGGCGGCTCTGAAGCGGCTGGAAGGCGGCGAGGACGTGGCGACCGATGAGACGCTCAACCGCATCCGCATGGTCGGGGCGGTACGGGCGAACGCGGCGTGTCTGGAGTGCCACACGGCGAAACGCGGTCAGCTCCTCGGGGCGTTCACCTACGAGCTGCTCCGCGATCCGCCGGCGAAGAAGTAACGGCCCCTCGCGGCTCTACCACGGATAGGGGTAGACAGGGACGGTGCGGAGAACCGGGCCGACCCGGGGATAGTACGGATAGTAAGGCGGCGCGTACCAGGGCCTGCCATACCAGGCCCCGCCCCAGCCGGTTCGCAGGCTGGGCATCGTCTCAACCGCCCGGGCCGGCTGGTCGCCCCACTTCTCGACCGTCAGAGGGGCCGAGAACGGGCCGACGGAGGAGGCCCGTCCGTAGCCCTTTCCGTTGGGCAACTGACGATACCAGGCGTAGGTGGTATGGCCCGGCGTTCCCAGAGCGTAGACGCCGATCCGGCTGCCGTCGGGGAGATTGTACTCTCGATACTGGCCGAAGGCCGGCACGGCGAGGAACAGCAAGGCGGCAAGAGTCAAACACGTGCGCATGAGACGTCTCCTTCCCTTCGTCCGGGCGGAGTCGGCAGCGAGAGAGCCTGCCGGGACGTGAGAGAAGGGGAGCAAATGGGATGCCGAACCGTTCTATCGGCCTTTCCTTCCCTTGCTCGACCGACCCGGAGCCGACGGCCAGTCTTGCTCCTGCTGCTCGCGAACCCAGCAGCGAAACTCCTGGAGCAGCTTCGTCTCGCTCATCGTCTGTCGCAGGTCGAGGAAGCGCACCAACTCGGCTGCCGTCAACCGCGGGAGGCTCGCACTTACCTCGCTCTCAACGTATCGCCTCCGACGCAGCAAGCAGTACAGCAGACGCTCGCCGTCCCAGCGCCACACTTCCGGCACCTGCATCGCGGCGTAGATACCCATGCGATCCAGCGCACTCCGGCTCACCTCAACCTCGATCACCAGGTCCGGCGGCGGATGATTCTCGGGGTTATACTCATCGACCGTGCGCATCTGGGCCTCGTGGGCGATCCAGTAGCACTCGTCCGGTTCGAGACCACGGTCCAGGTCCTCACGTTTGAACGTCATCGAGCCGCCACCGTGGATGTCGATGTCCAGTTCCTCGGTGAAGGCGTCGAGCAGTCGCCGCAGCAGATGCTTCAGCAATTCGTGCAGATGCGACACCGTCATGATCTCGAGTTCTCCCCGATCGAAGGTGAGGCGGACGTGCCGGCCCTCGAACCAGGCAACCATCTGCTCGTACTTCTCCCAGCTGACCAGAGAGAGGCGGAATCGTTGTTCGCTCGCCGGCGCGGACTTCACCACCGACATCACTACCCTCCTTTCGGCTGCTCTCACAGCTCGAATACCATCGCCTCGTGAGTCGGCCTGTTGAGCCGGTTCAGGTGCGAGACGTTGGCCAGGATCGTCCGCCCCTGCTGCCAGCGGCCGTGCCCCTCGTGGATGTGGCCGAACACCGCCAGACGCGGCCGCACCTCGACGATGCGCTGGGCGAGATGCGGACACCCCGTGTGGTCGCCGCCGTCACGCCGCGTGGCGAAATCGCCCCAGCCGAGCGGCGGACCATGCAGCAGCAGGATGTCGATGCCCTCCGGGATCAGGGCCCACTTCTTGGCCAACTCCTCGGAGGACAGATTGAACGCCCAGTCGAAGAAGATCGGCTGCCAGGGGGCCCCCCAGATGCGCAGCCCCTCGACGGTCGTCTCGGCGTCGAGCAGGTAGGTCCAGCGCAGATCGGTCGGCACCGCCTCGGGCACATCCTGGAAGACCCGGTCGTGGTTGCCAGCGATGCCGACGATGTGGCGGACGTGTGTCAGGCCGTCGAGCCAGCGGCGGAATTCGGTGGTCAGCCACTCGGCCTGGAAGTCGAGGGAGTGGTCGTGATGCGGGCAGAGGTCTCCACCGAGCAGGAGCAGATCACAGGCGGGAATCTCGGGCAGATGACCGTGCAGATCGGATATGGCGGCGACGCGCATCGGGCAGTCCTCACGCAAATAAACCCGGCGCGGGAACGTCCCACGCCGGGTTCATTGTAGCAGGGCTATTCGACCGACTCAGCGCGAGCCGTCCGGCGCGGGACAGGGCGGCACCTCCGACGCGGGATGAGCTGCGGTCGGCACCGGCACCAGACGGCCCGGCGTGAGATACGTGGCGGGGATCTCTTCCAGCTTGTTCGCTCGCCGTTTCACTGGGAGGGTACTCACCGGGATGAGGTTGCTGTCCTGCATCATCGGGCCGACCTGAGGAAGACTGCCCATCGTGATCGGCGACCCGGCGGCCGGAACCTGAACCGGCTGCGGCTCGGTCATTTGACGCGATCGAGGGCAGGCCGGGGCCATCGGCACCGGATCGGGCAGCATGACGGGTGCCGGCAGCGGGTGCATCATCGGTCCTGGTCCACCGACCACGCCGCCGATCACCACCCGCGGCGGACCGGCGAGGAAGGGAACCATCATCGGCCCCATCGGCCCCATCGGTCCGCATCCCATGACGGCCTGGCCGCAGTTCGGCTGACCCAGTTCGCGCACCATCGGGAAGGGCGGGGCCGGCGGGAAATACTGCGGCGCGTGTTCCAGGTACTGCGCCGACGGCATCGTCACGCTCGGCGTCGGCGTGGCCCGACCGACGCGGACCTTCTTCTCCAGCAGGGTCCGCAGACCTTCACCGACCCCTTCCAGCAGGATGACCTTGGCCTCGTCGCTCATGTTCGGCAGCGGCTTGAACTCGTCGAGCCGCTCCAGGGCGCGCAGACAGACCGGCACCACCTGCTCGGGCGGAGCGTCGAGGGCGACGAGAACTTCCAGGGCCGTCAGGAATGCGGCCGCCGAGTGGGTCTGCTCCAGGATCGGCAGAATCTCGGCGATCAGGGCTTCGCGCCGAACCGCCCGGCTGCCACGCACCCGAACCGTTGGCTTCAACTCCGGCTTTGGTGTCGGGGTGGCGTCCTCCCAGATTATCGGCTCCGGCAAGGTGATCGGGTCACCTCCCGGCACGCACTGGACTGGCGGCAGGTAGTCGTCGCCCCGAAGGGGCTCGCCTCTCGGCTCCGCCGCGCAGAGGGTGAGGAGTACGCCGAGCAGGGTGGTCAGGCTCAGCAATCCGACCAGGCGACCGTAGGTTGGCATGTGAGGGATCCTCTTCGCAGGCCAGGGGAAGGCAGCGCAGGCCGGCTCGATGTGGTGGGCTGACTCTACCCACCTCCGCGTCGCGGATCAAGAGCGATCCGACCTCCTCGTGTCGGCCGATCGGTTTCGCCGCGTCGCGCAAATTTCTCGTCTTCGCGCGGCGGGAACCCGGATCTGGCTCGACTACCAGAGTAGGAGAATCGCTTCCTCACCCTTCGAGGGGTCCGTCATGCGATCGCCGCCGCACCCGGCTCGGTTCGGACTGTACATCACTCTCAGCCTGGCCGACCTGGTCCTGACCTGCATCCTGCTCACCAGGGCCGGCGACGTCGTCGGTGAGGCCAACCCGTTCGCGAACTGGTGGCTGCGTCAATTCGGCTGGGTTGGCTTCGCCGTCTTCAAGGGCTCTCTGGTCGGTGCGGTCCTCGGCCTCGTTGCCGCCATCGCGTGGTTACGGCCGCTCCTCGCCGTTCGTCTTCTCGATTTCGCCTGTCTGTCCGTCGGCTCGGTCGTCCTCTACAGCCTGTGCCTGCTCCCGGCCGTGCTGCCGTCGATGGAGGACCAGCAGGCCGCCCAGCTCAGCGCCGAGTTGGAGGAGTGGAACCAGGAACAGAAGCGGGATGTCCGTCAGAACGCGGCCTACTGGGCCCTGTTCACCCGGTTGACCGACGCCGTCGTCACCGGCGAGTACTCTCTGGATGAGGCGGCCGAGCTTCTGCTTCTGACGCCCCGATTACAGGACCCGATCCGCTTGCGGAACCTGGGAGCCAGGGACCCGGGTCGGCCGCCACGCGAGTTGCTGGCTCTCGTTCTCATCCGTCGGGTCAAGGCCCAGTCAGCCGCGGTGTGGGAATCGGCCGGGCGGAAGCATATCGCCCGTCTTCTCCGTGACTTCCAGCAGATCTACGGTGCCCCGATTCCGGACGACCTGGCCGACGTCGTCGAATAATCCGAGAAATAACCTTCCGGCGCGGCGGAAAACGGGTGTCCGTCGCGACCAGAAAGGGAGACGCTCGCAAACACCGAGGAACTGATGGACCCAGAACAGGTGTTGCAAGAAGCTCGCGGCGGCGATGGCGTCGCGCTCGGGAGGCTCCTGGAAAAGTATCGCCCCTACCTGTCCTTGCTGGCGCGCGTTCAGATCGGTCAGCGTCTCCAGGGCAAGGTCGATCCGGCCGACCTCGTCCAGGAGACGTTCCTGGAGGCGCACCGAAACTTCGACCGGTTCCGCGGCACCACCGAGGCCCAACTGGTCAGCTGGCTGCGACAGATCCTCGCGGGCCGGCTCACCGACCTCATCCGCCGCTACCTCGGGGCTCAGGGCCGGGACGTTCGCCTCGAACGCGAGATCGCGGACGCCCTGGACCGGTCGTCTGTCCTGCTGGGGCAGGGACTCGCCGCTCCCCACTCGTCGCCGAGCGAGCAGGTGTCTCGACGCGAGCAGGCCGTCCTGCTGGCCGATGCCCTGGAACGCCTGCCGCCCGACTACCGAGAGGCCCTTGTCCTGCGCCACTTCGAGGAACTGACCTTCCCGCAGGTGGCCGAGCGCATGAGCCGAACCGTCGATAGTGTCGAGAAGCTCTGGATGCGGGGCCTGCTCGCCCTGCGGCAGTTGCTCGGGGGTGTCCCATGAATCCGATCCTGACCCAGGCCGAGGACGACCCGCGTCTGCGGGCGACCGTCCAGGACTATCTCGCCGCCCTCGAAGCGGGTCAGCGACCCGACCGCCAGGCATTCGTCGCACAGCACCCCGACCTGGCTGATGTCCTGCTGCCCTACCTGGAGGCGCTCGACGCCGTCCACGGAGCCTCCCCGCGCCTGGATCGAAACGCCAGCGAGTCTCTCTCGACCACGCCCGAGAGTCTCGGCGACTACCGCATCGTCCGTGAGATCGGTCGGGGCGGTATGGGCACCGTGTACGAGGCAGTGCAGCTGTCGCTCGGCCGGCGTGTCGCGCTCAAGGTGCTGCCGATGGCGGCCGCACTCGATCCGCGTCAGTTGCAGCGCTTCAAGATCGAGGCCCAGGCGGCGGCCCAGCTTCATCATCCGAACATCGTCCCGGTCTACGCCATCGGCTGCGAGCGTGGCCTGCACTTCTACGCCATGCAGCTCATCGACGGCCGATCGCTCGCCGAGGTGATCGCCGAGCGGAGCGAAGCCTCCCGGCGGGCTCCGAATACGGCTCCCATGCAGGCCGCCCCGACCGGCGGGCCGATCCACGAGGAGAGCATCCGATCGAACCAGACCCGTGAGGGCTGTCGCACGGCGGCACGCCTGGCCGCTCAGGTCGCCGACGCACTGGAATTCGCCCACGAGGCCGGCGTCGTCCACCGCGATGTCAAGCCGGCCAACCTGCTCATCGACTCCCGGGGCGAGGTCTGGGTCGCCGACTTCGGTCTGGCGCACATCGCCACCGCGACCGGACTTACCCTTCCCGGCGAGGTCCTCGGTACGCTGCGCTACATGTGTCCGGAGCAGGCCGGGGCCCTGCGCGTCCTGGCCGATCCGCGTGCCGATGTTTACTCGCTCGGCGCGACTCTCTACGAGTTACTGACTCTTCGGCCGATCTTCGATGGCCTGACGCACGCCCGGCTCCTGCACCAGATCCTCCACGAGGATCCGAAACCGCTCCGGCAGGTCGATCGGACGATTCCGGTCGACCTGGAAACGATCGTCCTGAAGGCGGTGTCGAAGGACCCGGGCGAGCGCTACGCCTCGGCTGGTGAAGTGGCTGCCGACCTGCGGCGATTCCTCGACGATCGGCCGATCCTCGCGCGCCGACCGACCTTGCTGGACGAGACAACCAGGTGGGCCCGTCGGCACCGTGGCGTGGTCGTCTCGGCGGTGCTGGCGCTGCTGGTGTCCGTCGCCGCCCTGACGGTCGCGATGTGCCTGACGGCCTGGGCCTACGACCGCGAGGCCCAGCGGGCTCGCGAGGCGGTCGAACAGCGCCAGCGTGCCGAGGAGAATCTGCACGAGGCCCGTCGAGCCCTGGAACTGTTCACCCGGGTCGCCGAGGAGGAACTGGCCGGCAACCCCATCGCCGAGGGCGTGCGCCGTCGCCTGCTCGAGGTCGCCCTGGTCTACTACCAGGACTTCATCGACCGCCACAGGGCCGATCCGGATTTGCAGGCCGAACTGGAGGCGAGTCGGGGTCGGGCCGAGACGATCCTGAACGAGCTGACCACGCTGATCTACGCGGGCCGGTATGGCCTGCTTCACCAGATGTCGGTCCAGAAGGAACTGCGTCTGAACCAGGACCAGCGCGACGCCCTGGCTCGTATCGCCGCGCCGTTCCGCAACCACTTTAGCGAGGCGCAGGGCCTCAGTGCCGCCGAGCGTGAGCGGCGCTTCCTCGTCCTGGCCCAGAACCAGGAAACCGAGGTTGCCGGCCTGCTGACCGACGCCCAGATGCGACGCTTCCAGCAACTCGCGCTCCAGCAGCGCGGCGTGCGAGCCTTCTCCGATCCCGACGTCATCGTCGCCCTCGGTTTGACGGTCGAGCAGCGCAAGCGGATCAAGGCGATCGAGGAGAAGGATGGTCCCCGGCCCGGCCTGGGGCGTCCCGGCTGGGACTCAAACCGGGCACGCGATCGAATCTTCGCCGAGGTGCTCACGGCCAACCAGAAGCGGAAGTGGAACGACCTGCTGGGCAAACCGTTCGTCTTCGAGAAGCCGGGCTGGCCGCGACCACCCCGGCCGTGACACCGCTCCGTCACCGGGGACATTCGCTCGGCTCATGCAGCCAAGCCCGCAGACGGTCGAGCCCCTCGCCGATCGACACCTTCGGCTCGTAGCCCAGATCACGCCGGATGGCGGTCAGGTCGAACCAGTGCGACGTCGAGAGTTCCTTCGCCAGGAAACGCGTCATCGGCGGCTCACGCTGGATGCGGAACAGGCGGTAGAACGTTTCCATCGACCAGCCCAGCGCCCGCGCCGACCGGGCCGACATGCGCTTCGTCACCGGCGGCAGATCGGCACAGCCCAGGATGGCGTTGATCAGGTCCCAGATCGGCCGGGGCTCACCGTTCGAGACGAAGTAGACGTTGCCGGCGACCGGGCTGGAGTTCGAGAGTCGATCGGCCGCCAGCAGGTGAGCCTCGGCCGCGTTATCGACGTAGGTGCTGTCGATAAGCTTGTCCTGCCGACCGATCCGCCGCAGTCGGCCGGAGCGAGCCCGGGCGATGATCCGCGGCACGAGATGGTTGTCGCCGGGACCCCAGACCAGGTGCGGTCGCAGCGACACCGTTGCCAGCCGGGCCGTGTTCGCCAGTAGGACCAACTGCTCCGCCTGGGCCTTGGTGCAGGGATAATGGGCCTCGAACTTCTCCGGATACGGTACGCTCTCGTCGATCCCGGCCATGTCCTTGCCGTGGAACACGACGCTGGGCGAGCTGGTGTAGACGAGTCGCGTCACGCCGTGTTTGCGGCAGCCGGCCAGCACGTTGGCCGTGCCGAGAACGTTGACGCGGTGGTACTCGTCGTATTTACCCCAGAGGCCGGCCCGAGCCGCGACGTGGAAGACCAGGTCGCAGCCCTGGCATGCCTTTAGCACGGCCGACTTGTCGCCGAGATCGCCCTCGACCTGCTCGACGCCCAGCGCGTCCAGGGCCGGGTAGCGCTGCCGGGAGAAGCTGCGCACGACATCGCCGCGAGCGCGCAACCGGCGCACGATCGCCGAGCCGAGGAATCCGCCGCCACCGGTGACCAGTACCGTCATGCCAATCGCCTCGCCGCCCACTCGGCCAGCTTCTCGCGGAAGATCTTGGCGTTGTGCCGGATGTCCACGGGAAAGGACGGGTGGTACAGGATCGTTCGGATGTCGCGTGTGTGTTCGTGGGCCACACCCAGGGCCAGCAATTCGCGCGTGAGGTCGGCATCGGATCGCCGGGGCCCGCCCGGATCACGCTCGACGCACAGCACCGGGTCGACGACACCGCCTCGCCGCACGCCGACCAGTGCCGTTCGCAGTACAGCGGGATGAGCGTTGAACACCCCCTCACACCGGATCGTGAACAGCGTCCCGGCCGACGTGATCACCCGCTGCGACTTCCGACCACAGAACCAAATCCGCCCTCGTTCATCACGATACCCGACATCCCCCATACGATGCCAGAACCCACCGGCCGGATCGGCGATCTTCGCCAGCCGGGTCTGATCGTCGCGCCGGTAGTAGGCCCGCGTCACGACCGGCCCCTTGATGGCGATCTCGCCGATCGTGCCGTCCGGCACGCGCAGGTCATCGCTCCACGTCGGAATCGGCTCATCGCTGATGCGGATGATCTCCAGGCGCAGCTCGCCGACCGATCGACCGACACAGACGCCCTGACCCTGATAGGTCAACGGCCCCGTCTCGCCGAGAATCTCGTCGCTGCCGATCGTCGCCACCGGCAGGGCCTCCGTCGCGCCGTAGGGCGTCTGAATCTGGACGCCCGGCGACAGCATCGCCGTGAATCGCTCGATGACTCGCATCGGCACCGGAGCCCCGGCCGAGATGACGCGGCGCAGGCTCGGCAGCTTCACGCCGTGTGCCATCCCGTAGTCACCCACGCGCCGCAGCAGCGCGGGCGAGCCGAAGATGTTCGACGCCTGGTAGTAGTTGATCGCCTTGATGATCTTGACCGGATCGACGCCACCGGGCTTCGTCGGGTCCATCTCGGGTAGAACCGCGGTCAGACCCAGAGCCGGGCCGAACAGGCCGAACAGCGGAAACGTCGGCACATCGACCTCGCCTGGTCGGACGCCGAAGACCTCGCGCATGAGGCGGACCTGCTCGCGAAAGATGGCGTGAGTGTACTCGACACCCTTGGCGACGCCGGTACTGCCGCTGGTGAACAGGATGGCGGCCAGCTCGTCCGGCGGCGTCTCGGCGATCGGCCAGGGCTCCGGCACCAGGCCATCGCCCCAGCCGAGTTTCTTCAGCGCCGTCAGCGAATGCGTCCCCCACAGCGGCCAGGCTCCGACGGCAACGCGGACCCGGATCGTCGGCTTCGCCCAGCCGTAGAGAAGCCGGCCCAGGTGAGCCCGGCCGACGCCGATGAACGCCTCGGGCCGGGCCTGTTCAAGGCACTTGCCCAGGTTGGCAACGCCCATGCCCGGATCGATGCCGACGACGACGGCTCCCAGCTTGAACAGGGCAAACGTCAGCGTGTAGAACTCGACCGAGGGCGGCACCATGACGACGGTACGCATGCCCCGGCCGATGCCGACCGACGCGAAGCCCCGAGCCAGAGCGTCGGTGGTCAGCTGAAGATCGCGGAACGACAGGGATCGCCCGCCCGGTTCGATGATGGCGAGCGTCTGCGGCTGCTCAGTGGCCCTTTCCGCGATGGCGGCGGCAATGTTGATCGACGAGGTCATGGGGTGAGTATAGCGATCCGGGCCGAATGGTCTGCCCCGCCCCTTCGACCGGGTCAATGGGGCCCCTGGCCACAGCTGGCGCAGCCAGGCCCGGCCGACCAGCCGAGAAGCCGCAGGAAGGGATGCCGGTAACTCGGACAGTGCGCCACCGGCGGCAGGCAGGGCTGCATCGGCGGGAAGCCATCGGCACACGGCGGAAACCACTCGTAGAGCGGCGGAGTGTAGATGTCGCAGCGCTTCTGACAGCAGGGCGTCTTGTAGACCGACTGGTAAGTCAGGAAGCGTTTGAGCTTCGCGCACTTCTCGGCGAAGGTCCACTCCCTGCCACAGAAGCCCGCCGGCCCGCAGCCACCCGACGAGCAGGTCTGGACCTGCGAAGCGTGATACTCGGGCGAAATCATAACCGGAGGATAGGGCGAGGGAACGACAGTCGCACCGGCCGGGATCGAGTCGGAGACGATGGGACCGGCCGGCAGCTGATCGGGCATCAGTGTCGTCAGGGCCGCCAACATCAGGCTACAACCGTGGAGCATCGCCCTTCGCCTCCTTGCGCCGGGGTGAGAGCCTTGCCGCCGGACGCTCCCTTGCGCCGACGAGTCAATCTACCCTGTCTTTCGGCAGAACCGGGATTGCCGGAATAGCCGAAATCGCGACGCCCGGCCGACAGCGCTCACGGAGCGGGAGGATTTGCCGGGACCGACGGTTTCTCCACCTGACGATACTGGGCCAGGATGTCCGGCGTGGCGAGGTAGGCTCGGGGGTTGACGTACTCCCGGCTGAAGCCCGGCGACGGCGGCAGGGGCGTGACCCGGACCCGCTGACCGATGGGATCATTGAGCAGCAGCAGGTAGGAGCCCGGCCCCTGGATGTCTGGAACAAACTCCCTGTCGCGAAAGGTTCCGCACTCACGCAGATTCGTCACCTCCAGGGTTTGGCCCACCAGCCTGGCCTGACTGGCCGGGTAGAGAACCTCCTGGATCACGGCGAGGGGCTCGGCCTGGCTGGGATCGATCGTGGCGACGACATCCAGTTTCGAGACCAGGGCTTGCGGTCGGGAGAGCAGGCGCGGCCCAGTCGCCGGCTGCGGGCGCGTCAGCACGAGCAGGGCCAGGTAGAGCATCCAGGCGATGAAGAGAATGGCGCAGAGGATGAGCCGCCAGACGGCCGGCTGACCGAGTGGCCGGGGTGGCTCTGGCGGGGCGGGGGTGGTTGGCGTTGGCGCGGCAGCCGGCTCGGTCATTGTTCGGCCTCGTCCTCAGGGCGAGCGGAGATTTCGTAGCCCTCGGTGAGGGCGCGGTCCATGTCGTAGACGTTGTGGAAGTCGGAACGGCGGTCCTCGTCGGTCCGGCTCATCAGTTCGGCGTCGATCAGGTTGAAGACGATTTCGCCGATATCGTCGGTCGTGTTGATGCCCCAGAGGCGGAAGACGGTGCGAGCCAGCAGGCCAAACTCGCGCAGGGCGAGATCGCGCACGCCCTCGAGCAGTTCCGGTCCCGAGACGTGGTGCTGCTCGCTGGACGCGGCGGGACGTTTGCCGGGCCGCGCCGGCGGATGCGTTTCACGCAGACGTTGCGTATGGCCCAGAGCGTTGAAGACGAACTCGTAGGCCTCGAACGGGTAGCGAGTGTCGCGGCGCAGCAGCGCCTCCAGTTTGGGCTGACTCATTGGCTCTCGGCCCCGGGGGATGAAGAAGGTTTACCGCCCAGACGGGTGAGGATCTCGGCCAGGCCGACGGGCAAGCGTCGGCCATCCTCGAACTCGACCAGGACGCGCCGCGCGAGGATCTCCTGGGCCAGCACGCGCCCCTGGCCCTTGGCGGTCAGGATGCGTGAGCCGACCGGTGGCAGTTCGCGCTGGAACTCCTCATAGACGTCCTGCTCGAAGCGCAGGCAGCACTTGAGGCGGCCGCACCGGCCGGAAATCTTGGACGGATCGAGGGTGGACTTCTGGAGTTTGGCCATCCGCATCGACACGGGTGGCATCGTCGGCATGTGCGTGTTGCAGCAGACGGGTTTGCCACAGTCGCCGTAGTCGGCCAGCAACTTCGCCTCGTCGCGGACGCCGATCTGACGCATCTCGATGCGGGTCTGGTACGTCCGGGCCAGGTCACGAACGAGGTCACGGAAATCGACGCGTTTCTCGGCGAGGAAGTAGAAGACGATGCGTTCGCCGCCGAAGAGGTGTTCGACATCGACGAGGGCCATCTGCAGTTTGCGCTGGCCGATGAAGCGCTGACAGGTCTCCAGTTCCTGCGTCTCGGCGGCCTTGAGCCGGACCCGTTCGGCACGGTCGTTCTCGGTGAGCGTGCGCAGGATACGGCCCGTTGTTGGTTCGGTGATCATGGCCAGGGCCCGCGGCGAGGAGGGCGTCAATACCTGGCCGAGTTCATGGCCGCGTTCGGTCTTGACGATGACCTCATCGAGACGGCGCAGGGGGAGATTCTCCGCCTCGAACTCGCCGAGGAAGCGTGTCGCGCCGTGCCGGGTGATCCAGAGGTCGGCCATGCGGGCTCCGGGATGCCACTCGCGGGGCGTGGGCTCTCTGGTGATTCTAGCCGGTTTTACCGGATGGCCAAGGCGAACGGTCGCGATTACTTCGCTGTGAACTCACCACTTCAGCGCTGTCCGTCAGAGCCGCGCACGCAGCGAGCCTCCAGGCGAGCGGAGTAAGCGCACCA
>CAYYJM010000081.1:20245-22282 GCA_964471755.1 uncultured Alcaligenaceae bacterium | reverse complement strand
GCGCTCCGTCGCGCTTCCAGCGCTCCGGCGAAACGGCCGTGCGTGGCCTGCAGTTCGTGATGACGCTGCAATACACCGATGCCGGGACGCAGCACTTTGCCGAGTGGTATCGGCCCCGGATCGTGGGCGGCTTCCACGCCTCGCACCAGAACGGCAATCTGCAACTGGAACACACCCGGCAGGCGTTGACAGCCCTGCTACAGTACCTCGATCAGGTGGTGTTGCGGTGATCAATCCCGACACCCAGAGCCCCCGGCCGATCAAGCTGGCCATCCTTGCCGGATCGGTCTATGATGAGACGTATTCCATCTGGCGGGCCCAGATCGCCTCGCCGACACATGCCGGCGCTTCGATGTTCTGTTGGCGGACCTCCCTCGGCGGGTCGATGGCATGAGTGAAGAACGCACCCCTTTACCTCGTCCACGTTGTCGCAGTCTGATGGGAGTGCGCGTCCTGGGCACCGGGAGCTACATCCCGGACGTGGTGGTTGACAACAACCAGCTCCACGCTCGGTTCGGCTTCGATTCCGACTGGATCGTGCGTCGGACGGGCATTCTGGAGCGTCGCCACGCCCTGCCTCACCAGGCGACCAGCGACCTGTGCCACATCGCCGCCGTGCGAGCGATGGAAAAGGCCCGCGTCAAGCCATCGGACATCGATCTGCTCGTCCTGGCCACCTTCACGCCGGATATGTCCTTCCCCTCGACGGCCTGCCTGGTGCAGGATCGGCTCAAGATGAGCTGTGCCGCCATCGAGGTCGAGGCCGCCTGTGCCGGCTTCATGTACGCCCTGATCACCGCAGCGGCCTACGTCGTTTCCGGTGCGAGCGACATGGCCCTGGTGATTGGCGGCGACACCAATTCGCGCGTCCTGAATCCGCACGATCTGAAGACCTACCCGCTCTTCGGCGACGGAGCCGGAGCCGTGGTCATCACGCGTGGCGAACCGGATCAGGGTCTGGTGGCGTTCAGTCTCGGCTCGGACGGTCATGGTGGCGACATGCTCAGTCGGCCGGCCTGTGGCAGTCGAATGCCGCCCACGCCGGAGGCCCTGGAACGTGGTCTGCACTACATGATCATGGATGGCCGGGCCGTCTTTCGCTGGGCGGTGAACATCCTCTGCGACACGATCAAGGACGTTCTCAAGGCGAGCAACCTGGATGCGTCGGACATCGACCTGTACATTCCGCACCAGGCCAACATTCGCATCATCAACGCAGCGATCGACGTGCTGCACATTCCGCGAACGCGGGTCTTCACCAATCTGGAGAAGTACGGCAACACCTCGGCCGGCTCGATCCCGATTGCCCTGGACGAGGCGCTCGCCGAGAATCGGTTGAAGCGTGGTCAACTCGCGGTGATGAGTGGTTTCGGCGCAGGTCTGGCCTGGGGCACCGCCGTTCTGCGCTGGTGAACGGTGAAGATGAAATGGCGGGGCCCAAGCGAGCTACGAATCCCAGCAAGCCTACGCGTCTCCGCCGTCTGCTGCCGAGTCTGGTTCGGTGTCTCGGGACTGCAACCGCGACCGCAACTCCGCGATCTCGGCGGCGATGCTCTCGTCCCCCGCATAGTCGTCCAGCTTGCTGATGGCCTCCCGTTTCTCGATGGCCAACTTGAGGTGGCGGTCCAGATCTTCGATCGGCCAGATGAAGGCACGCCCGAGGGCGACGAGCAGGTACGCCGCCGCCCGGATCTTGCCGGCGTACTCCTCCACGTCCCTGGTCTTGAGCGCCTTTTCAACCCGCTGGGCCAGCTTGGTGGCGGTGAACAGTTCAGCGCACCAGTCAGCCGCATCGTCGTTGCCCCAGGCCGTCGAGTCCCATGCTCCCATCTGAATCTCCTCGCCTTGGAAGCCGTCCAACCTGCGTCCGCCTCGCGGAGTGCCTCCGGGAAGTCGATCGGCACGAAGTACCCGCCGCAGTCCGAGTGGCAGACGATGTGGGACGCATCGCAATCGACCACGCTTTCGATGAGATCGTTGTCGGCCGGGTTCTCATGCGGCCAGTCGTCGAGAACCTCCTGATACTCCGCAGGGTGG
>CAYYJM010000081.1:0-20235 GCA_964471755.1 uncultured Alcaligenaceae bacterium | reverse complement strand
TGTCATTCCTAGGGGTCAAGTTTGAGCTAAAGCAGAATTATATTAAAAGCATCACATATGAGATGCTGTATTTCTATGTATAAGAGCTGTATGAGCTCATTAAAAAGTGATTACTGAATATAGTTTGCCGGGTTCTCATGCGGCCAGTCGTCGAGAACCTCCTGATACTCCGCAGGGTGGTCGAAGCAGTCGTCGGCGAAGGAGACAACGAACGCCACGACCCGGCGGAGATGGTGCCACGAAGAGTACGCGATCGACCCGATTCCACCGCGCTCGGCGAGGTCTGGC
Organism: uncultured Alcaligenaceae bacterium; assembly: GCA_964471755.1. Classification (GTDB taxonomy): domain Bacteria; phylum Planctomycetota; class Planctomycetia; order Gemmatales; family Gemmataceae; genus CAYYJM01. Next base: position 19,947 of record CAYYJM010000081.1, on the reverse strand, counting down.
ACCTCCTCCGGTTCGTGATGCGGCGGCAGTTTGTGGTGCCGGAGGAGTCGGCTCACGTCTTCGTACTCCTCGCGCAGTTGCCGCAGGAACTCCGGGTCCGAATCCGGATCCGGGTCCTCCCGGCAGGCGCGGAGGCCGTTGGCAAGCGAACCGACGCTGATCGCCAGACCCATCGCCACCTCTGGGTTGAAGCCACTGGTCGTGAAGAAGGGGACATTCATGTGCCTGTCCCGACCGCCGAGTCACATCTCACAACCAATGCAGTTGGCGGGGTCTGCTGCAGCGCCGGGTTCGGCTGCCTCGCGCTGGGGCCACGACTGCCGCGACGCGCCGGCCTCACGCCCGCCCGGGCGGCGCCGCCCCCTCGGCGAACGCGCCCGACTGCGGGTCGAAGGAGCAGCACCCCAAGCGGTCCCGCCCGGCCCGGATGATCTGCTCGACGACGCCCGGCCGCTCCAACACCTTCCACGAGCAGGCCACGAACACCGCACGGAGCGGGCGGACGTATAGCAGCACTGAGAACATCGGGCCGAGCAACTCGTTCGGCTCGGCGATCAGGTCCGGGAACTCCGCCGCGAACGCCGCGCTGACCTCCTCAGCCGTGAGTTCTCCGATGCCGTCCACCGGTTCGCCACGGCAGAGGCGGCGGTAGGTGTCCACCGGCGTGGCGGTTGGCGGTGCCGTCTGCCGCCAGAACACGAGGTCGTAGGACACAGCCGACCACCTCTTCTTGCCGAACTAGTGAGTCAGGTACCGGCCCGGTACATGATTACCAGCGCCAGCACATGATTGAGCCGCCCCGGCACATGATGCAAGAGCCAGCACATGATTCCACCGTAATTTCACCCCGGCCCCGCCTGCCTGTCAAGTTTTCTCCCGCCAGATTTCTCCTGAACTCTCACCATCGCAACGGCTGCTGCCAGGCCTCCTTCAGTGCCGCCAGCGACTGCCAGATGAGCCACTCGCCGCTCACGCCGGCGATCCGCAATCGCGACTCCTTCACCGTCATGCCGAGTCGCGTCAGCGGCACGCCCGGCAGCGATGCCTGGAAGTCGGCCTCCTTCTCCGCCTTCACCTCGACCACGAAGCGCGTCGGCGATTCGGCGAATAGCCGCACCACATCGGGCAACTCCGCCGGCCCGGTCGCCGTCAGGTCCGCGCCGACGCCACCAGCGAAGGCCATCTCGGCGACGGCGACCGCAAGGCCACCCTCGCTCAGATCATGGCTCGCTCGCACCAGTCCACGCGCGATCGCCTGGTGGAGCCGGGCGAACAGCGTCGGTGCCGTCGCCAGGTCGGCCTGCGGCACCGTCCCGCCGGTCTGACCGAGCAGTCGGTACAGCAGCGAGCCGCCCAGATCGGCCGTCGTCGCTCCGACCAGGTAAAGGACGTTGCCCGGTTCCTTCAGGTCCATGCTGACACACCGACGCACGTCGGCGACCTGACCGAGGGCCGAGATCAACAGCGTCGGCGGAATCACGATGTGCCGGTCGGCCGACTGGAACTCGTTGTTGAGACTGTCCTTGCCGCTGATGAACGGCATCCGGTACGCGAGGCTCACGTCACGGCACGCCTGGGCCGCCCGCACCAGCGAGCCCAGCGTCTCCGCACGATCCGTCCGACCCCAGCAGAAGTTGTCGAGCAGTGCGATCCGGGCCGGGTCCGCACCGACGGCGACCACGTTCCGCACCGCCTCGTCGATGGCCAGCGTCGCCATCCGGTACGGGTCGAGATCGCCCGCGTGAACGTTGATGCCGCAGCCGATGACGACGCCGCGCAGGCTATCCAGGACGGGCCGCACCACGGCGGCATCGCCCGGACCATCTTCATGGACGCCGACCAGTGGCTTGAGAACGCTACCGCCCTGCACCTCGTGGTCGTACTGACGGATGATCCACTCCTTCGAGCAGACATCGAGCGAACGCAGGCTCCGCAGGAGCAGGTCGTTGCAGCCATCGGCCGGGATGGTGGGCACGCCCGGATCGGGCAGGGTCGGCGGCGTCCACGTCGCCTGGCGAACGACCGCCGGTCGGCCATCGTGCAGGAAGTGCATGTCGAGATCGGCGACGACCTCGTCACGGTAGGTGAGCCGCAGCTTGCCCGTCGCCTCGAAGGTGCCCAGGACGAAGGCCTCGACGCCCTCGCTGACGCAGAGATGCTCCAGAGCCGGCCACGATGCCGGCGGCACGGCCAGGACCATGCGCTCCTGCGACTCGGAGATCCAGATCTCGGTGTACGACAGCCCCTGATACTTGAGCAGCGCCCGGTCGAGCTGGACGCTCGCTCCCAGCTCGGCCGCCATCTCGCCGACCGCGCTGGAGAAACCACCCGCGCCGCAGTCGGTGACCGCATGGTAGAGCCCCCGGTCGCGGGCCTGGAGAAGCACGTCCATGACCTTCTTCTCCTCGATGGCGTTGCCGATCTGCACCGCACCGCCACCGACCGTCTCCGATTCCTCCGACAGGCCCAGCGACGAGAACGTCGCACCGTGGATGCCGTCGCGCCCGGTTCGTCCGCCGAGCGCGACGATCAGGTCGCCGGCCCGGGCCGCCTTCTCGACGCGATCAACGGGCAAGAGGCCGACCGTGCCACAGAAGACGAGCGGATTGCCGAGGTACCGCTCCGAGAAGCAGACGGCTCCGTTGACCGTCGGGATGCCCATGCGGTTGCCGTAGTCGCGCACCCCGGCGACGACGCCATGAATGATCGTGCGCGGATGCAGCACGCCCGGCGGCAGACTCTCGACCGGCGTGTCCGGCGGAGCGAAGCAGAAGACGTCCGTATTGCAGATGGGCCGTGCGCCGAGGCCGGTGCCCAGCACGTCGCGGATGACACCGCCGAGGCCGGTGTTCGCTCCGCCGTACGGTTCGATCGCCGAGGGGCGGTTGTGCGTCTCGACCTTGAAGCAGACGTGGTGCCGCTCGTCGAACTTCACGACGCCGGCATTGTCCACGAAGACGCTGACGCACCAGTCGTCCAGGCCGAACTGCTGACGAAGCTGCTGCGTCGCGGCGAAGATCGTCTGCTTGAGGAGGTTCGTGATCCGTTCGCCGTTGAAGTCGATGATCCCCTTGAGCGTCTTGTGGGAGCAGTGTTCCGACCAGGTCTGGGCGATCGACTCCAACTCAGCGTCGGTGGGATCACGGCCCAGGTCGCGGAAATGGCCCTGGATCGTCTGCATCTCGGCCAGCGTGAGCGCCAACTGCCCTTCCTTGCTGAGACGGACGAGACCATCGTCGTCGAGGTCGCGCAGCGGCACGATGAGCTTGCGGAAGTTGTAGTCGCTGCCGAGGGTGAGGTGGTCGAGCGAGAGCAGCCCCTCGACGACCTGCTCGACGGCGTCGTTGGCGAGGACCTTGCGGAAGAGTGCCACCTTCGCCGCCGGATCGAGCGGTGGTCCGAAGTAGCGTCGAAAGGTCCGCACACCGAGAACCGGCAGACCCAGATCGCGGGCGGCCTCGTGGACGCTGAGAGTGGCGGGATCCATGACGCCGGGCTTGTAGAGGACCGTGGCCAGGCAGTCCGAGCGATGATGCTCGTTGAGCGCACCGAGCCGGCCCTCCTCGGCGATGGCGTCGAGGAGCAGCACGTCGGTCAGGTGCTGAGCCTGACCGCGTGACAGGTTGCCTTCGAGCAGGTAGCCACGAGCCGATGCCGAGACGAGCCGGGCGTCCGGCGACGAGTGCGTCAGCAGCGCGTACTCGGCGACGACACGAGCGGCCTCGCGATCGGTGCCGCGCGGATGGATTGTAAGTTCCCAGAGCATGCGTAACCTCGCGAAGCTACCGTGGTTCGTTCTACCGATAAGGTATGAAGGAACAGAGCGGGATTGGAGACGGATCGTGAGCGACTACGACCAGGCGTGCAAACTGGCGGCCCGTGGCATCGACGCAGCTGGCTTCCTGCACTGGGTTTCACCGCCGCGCCTCGCCGAGGGCTACGAATTCGCGGGCTGGCTGCCGACCGAGACGCTGGCCATGCCAGACGAGCCCGAGCGACGCTGTGACACGGTCGCCGGCTTCCGCCATCGCGACGGCCTGGCCGGTCCCGTGGCGGAGGTGATCGAATTCCAGACGCTGCCGCGACCGATCCTACCCCGACTGGGCGAGTATGGTTTCCGTGTCCATCGTGAGGTGCCCTACCAGGTTGAGCCAGTGGTGCGCTATGAAGTCCGCCTGGTGGTCGTCTATCTCACCGGGTCGAAGCAGCCTGGCAAGTTTGCCTCCGGAGCGGTTGCTGGTCTCAAGGCGAGCTTGAGTGTCAACGCCGACCCTGTTACCCTTTCCACCAGGCACGCCGGCAAAACCGTTGGAGCCGTCGCCCAGGGTATGACTTCCCGGGCGGCTCTGGCGTTCGTGCCTCTCCTGCGTGGCGCGAAAACGGTCGTCGCACGCTGGCGAGAGGTGGTCGAGGCCCTGCCAAACGAACGCGACCGGATACGGATCGCCTTTCTGGCACTGACGTTCGCACGTCTGATGCCCTGGCTGGAAGACTGGAGGCGTGGAATGGAAGGCATGAATTACGAGAAGTCTCCCTTCTGGGAAGAGATCCGAGCTGGCGGCCGCCTGGAACAGGCACGCGAGACGCTGATCGATCAGATCCCGGAGCGATTCGGAGCGGCGGTGGCGACGGAGTTGACGCCGCACGTCCGCCAGGTGGACGACCTGGCCGTCCTGAACCGCTGCCTGAAACTGATCGTTCCGGGCGATCTGGAGCAACTCCGCGCCCTGCTCACCACGCAGCAATCGCCAGCGTAGTCAGCCCGCCAACCAGGCCCCGAGTTGGAAGACCGGCACCAAACTTCGGGGTTCCACCGATGAGCGAGTACGATCATGCCTGCAAGGCTGCGGCCCGGAGCGTGGATGCCGACGGCTTGCTGCGCTGGATCTTGCCGGCATGGATCAGCCGGTCCTATTCGTTCGAGCGCTGGCTGCCGACAGAGACGCTCGCCATGCCCGGTGAACCCGATCGTCATTGCGACACGGTCGCCGGCTTCAACCATCATGCTGGCACCCAGCCGCCCCTTGCCTTCGTCGTCGAGTTCCAGACAACGCCACGACCCCGTACCCTTGCTCGCCTGGGCGAGTATTGTTTCCGGGTCTATCGTGAGATACCCGTTCAACGCGAGCCGTTCGTTCCGTACCAGGTCTTGTGCAAGATCGTCTACCTGACCGGGCCGGCTCAGGCCGATGAATTCGTCATGCGGGCCGAGCCGGAAAGCACCAACCCGTCCGACCCCGAATTGGGATTGCGGCTCCGAGTCGATGGCCTTACGCTTTCGGAAGTAGAGGCAACTACCGTGGTCGAAGCGGTAGCCACGGGCGAGGTGTCGCGGGCGGCGTTGTCGTTCGTGCCCCTGATGCGCGGAGCCGACTCGCCCGGTTTGGTCGCCCGCTGGCGTGAGGTCGCGGAGACGCTGAACGACGATCGGAACCAGGCGACCATCGGCTTCCTGGCGTTGACGTTCGCCAAGCTGGTCACCTGGCGTGAGATCTGGAGACGCGAGTTGGAGGGATGGAAAGTGGAAAAATCACCGTACTGGGAAGAAATTCGCGCGGGAGGACGTATCGAGGGCCGCAGCGAAGGCCGCCTGGAGCAAGCACGCGAGACGCTGATCGATCAGATCCCGGAGCGATTCGGAACGGCAGTGGCGGTGGAACTGACGCCACACGTCCGCCAGATGGACGACCTGGCCGTCCTGAACCGCTGCCTGAAACTGATCGTCCCGGGCGACCTGGAGCAGCTCCGCGCCCTGCTCACCGCAACGCAATCGCCTGCGTAGTCAGCCCGCCAGCCAGGCCCCGAGGCCGAGCAGGCCAAGCAGCACGCCCAGGAACAGCCCACCCAGGACGAGCCCCGGCGTCGCCACCCAGACGTGCGGACCCCGCACCAGCAGCGCCGCCGTCCCCTGGCCCACCGCACCGACGGCCAGACCGACCGCCCCGGCGAACAGACCCAGGTTCGCGAACAGCAGCAGCAACGCCAGCGGGCCCGTCATCTGACCGATGACGCTCGCCAGGCCAACGCCACCAGCGGCCACCAGCCAGGCCAGCAGGCCAAACAGCACGCTCCGACCCGCCTGACGCGCCGGAACCACACTCGGATCCGGTAACGCTCCCCTGCCCTCCAAAGCACGTTCGGCACAGCCCGTGCAGATCACCTCACGCTGCCAGGCACAGCGGCAGATCTCGCAGATCGGCGTGCCGCAGCGCCGGCACGGCCCGAGCGCCGCGTTCATCTCATGGACACCGCAGGCCGCCTCGCCAGGGCGAATCGGTCGACCGTGCCGACCGGCCGGCTCGTAGAGCGGATCGTGGCAGTTCGGACAGCGTGCGCCGAGCGACTCGCGATGGATCGGCAGCGGATGGTCACAGCCGGGACAGCGTTCCATGACAGCCCCTCTCAGCCCTGCGTCTGCTTGACGATGGCGACCAGGGCGATGGTCAGACACCACAGGACGCCGAGCAGACCGGCCAGGGTGCCGCTCACGGCCAGGCCGCGACCACCGAGGAGCGGCTCGCGGTCGAACTGGCGCAGAGCCCGCCAGCCGAGGTGGCAGGCCAGCACCGGCAGCACCAGGGCGAACAGAACCGCGAGGATCGTCAGCCCCGCCGAGGCGCGTGCCGTCAGTGGCATCGTGGACAGACAGAAGCCGATCGGCCCACTGACCAGCCCGACAACCAGGGCCAGCACCGCCCGTGCTGAGAGTCGGGGGCGGACACCGTTCGGGCGGATGCGAAAGTTCTTGCACGGCCCACAGAGCGTCCGCCCCTGAAACTCGATGACACAGGCATGACAGAAGGACAACTTGCAGTCGTCGCAGACCGTCTGCGAGCCGAGTTCGTCGTGGTTGAAGCAGTAGGCTGGATTGGCCCGCTTGAGGGTGCGTCGCTTCCGGGTCGGCAGCGTGTCCCCCAGCGGTGGGCTCGCCGGAAGCTTCCGAGACCGGGGGCCCGGGTGGGAATCCTCGTCATCGTCGTCGTCTTCGAAAAGCGGAAAGGCGCGGGTGCGCGGGACGGGGATCGCCTCGGGAATCTCCTCCTCTTCGTCATTCGAGATCGGAAGGCGGCGGCCGGCTTGCTCCTCGGGAGGATGTGCCGTGCTGTACCACGGCACGCGGGCTCCGCGTCCGCAGTCGCAGTAGACCGTCAGGCCAGCATCGGCGTCCTGCCGACCGTGGGTCTTGCCGCATTGTGTACAGGTGAACCAGATCATGTGTCTCGCATCGCTGAATCACCGGAGTGGCCGGCTTCGGCTCGCTCGCCGTCACTGGCTGTCCGCACCGCGCACACGCATCGGCACGGCATACAGGCCCTTGTTCGCCGTGATGAACAGGGTTCGCCGATCCTTGCCGCCGAAGCAGACGTTCGCCGTCCAGCTCTCCGGCACGGCGATCTTCTCGATCTGCCTGCCGGCCCGGTCGTAGACCGTGACGCCCCGGCCGGTCAGGTAGACGTTCCCCTCGGCGTCGCGGGTCATGCCGTCGGAGCCCTGGTCGCAGAACTTCCGCGCGTTGATCAGGGAGCCGTCCTTCTGAACATCATAGGCGAACGTCTTGCCCGCGCCGATGTCGGCGACGTAGAGCGTCTTGCCGTCGGGTGTGCCGATCAGGCCGTTCGGCTGCTTGAGATCGCCGACGACGCGGGTGAGCGACTTCCGATCCGGCGACAGGTAGTAGACGCCCTGCGTGTCCTGCTCTTTCGGTCCCCGCTTCCAGTAGCCGCGCTTGTAGAACGGGTCGGTGAAGTAGACGCCGCCATCGGGCCGGACCCAGACATCGTTGGGGCCATTGAGGAGCTTGCCCTGGTAGTCCTTCACGACGACCGTGTGCTTGCCGGCCGGATCGATCACCCAGAGTTCGTTCCGGTCATCAGCACAGGCCCAGAGGTTGCCCTTCGCGTCGAAGCAGAGGCCGTTGGAGCGACCGCTCGGCTTCAGGAACGTGGTCAGCTTGCCGTCGATGCTCCACTTGAGGATGGCGTCGTTGGGCTGATCGGTGAAGTAGACGTTGCCCTCGGCGTCGCAGGCTGGGCCCTCGGTGAACTGGAACCCGCCCACGAGACGTTCGATCTTCGCCCCTGGCGCGAGGACGGGACTGTCGGCCGGCCGGGCCATTACCAGAGGGCCGATTAGCACTCCAAGAGTGAGGCACACACCGAGACGCCGCCTTGCACTTGCGAACATGAACCGCCCTCCCCTGCCGACCCCGGGGCCACTCTACCCGGCTGAGGCCACCTGCGACAGGAAAAACAACGATCCGAATGGGAGAAGGTGTGGAACGGAACGGCCGGCCGTCTCAGGAGGTTCACTCCAGGTACTCCTTGAATTCCTCCAGCAGCGCGTCAAAGTCGGGGGCCATGTAGAACTCCGCCTTTTTGTAGCACCCCGCTTTACCCGGCCCGACTGCCGCTTCCGCCTTGCGCAGCCGAGCCAACGGGTGGCCGTTGGAGGTGATGACGATCTCCTCCCCCGGTTGCAGTTCGACGATCAGCACCGGCAGCCTCGCCTGAGCCTCTTCCAGCGTGACGGTCGTCATGGCGGTCCCTCCTCACCGACGATTGTCGCAGCCGGCCCCCTCGATCACAAGGCAAACCCGTCATAGGATGAGCCCAGACCAGAAGGAGAGCGCCGCGAAAGGGAACGAGCATGAACGTCAAGCAGGTGGTGGTCCTGGATGCGTACAAGGTCGGCACGCGCGAGGTCGATCTGCCCGCGCCGTCGGCGAACCAGATCCTCGTCAAGTGCCACGTCAGTGCCGTCAGTGCCGGCACCGAGCTGGCCGTCTACACCGGCACCCATCAGTGGCTCAAAGACCCGAAGATGGTTGACTGGAAGTTTCCCTTCCGGCCGGGTTACAGCGCCGCGGGTGAGGTCGTCGCCGTCGGCAGCGAGGTGTCCGGCTGGAAGGCCGGCGATCGGGTCAGCTATCCGGGCAACCACGCCGCCTACGAATTACTCACCATCGGCCACGAACGCGGCCGGCTCTGGAAACTGCCGGCCAACCTCGACTACGAGAAGGCAAGCGTCGCCTGCATCGCGCGGTACGGCCTCGGTGCCTCGGTGCGTGCTGGCATCACCCTGGGCCGCTCGGCGGCCGTCCTCGGCCTCGGCATCATCGGCCAGTTCGCGCTGCGCTGCCTGATCGCGGCCGGGGCCCAGCCGGTCGTCGGTATCGATGCCGTCGCGATGCGCCGCCAGGCCGCTCTCGCCGCCGGAGCCGACCAGGTCATCGATCCGACCGCCGGCGACGTCCGCCAGCAGTTGAGCGACTACCTGAACGCGCGCGGGGCCGAGATCATTGCCGACGCGACCGGCGTACCCGACGCCATCCCGACGGCCATGTCGCTGGCCTGTGACGGCGGCCAGGTCGTCGTCGTCGGCTCGCCACGCGGCAAGGCCAAGGACGTCAACTTCTACGACGATCTGCACCGCCGCTACATCGAGGTGACCGGAGCGCACGGCAACATGCTCTTCGAGTCGGGCCACACACGCCTGGCCGGAGCCTGGGACATCAACAAGGCCCAGCACTGGCTCCTGGCCGCCCTGGCCTCGGGCCGGCTCAGTCTCGCCGGGCTCATCACGCATCACATCAAGCCGGAGGGCCTCGGCGACGCCTACGAGGGGCTGCTGAAGAAGAAGGACGAGTACCTCGGCGTCGTCATGAACTGGGTCTGATCCGGTGCTTCGCGATGTCTGCTGCTAACTGTCGCCACGAGTTCGGCAGTCCGTTCGAGCAGCTTTTTGCCGAGGAGACGTCGATTGTGAACTGCTCACCAGGATGGAGCGGTTTACACGTCGTCTGACAGCGGAGGCGGACTGCCGGGGAAGTCTTCGATGTAAGCGATTCGAAGCGCCCCATGTTCGGCACAGGAATCATCGACGACGAATCGGAGCGTATGCCAGACGAGTGTCTCGGGGTCCTGGACAGGGACTCTGACCTCGAAATAGAATGACTCGTGGCCGAGCCGCCTGGACGGTTCATTTCTCAGACTGTCACCGTACTCACCAAGGTAGAGCCGGAGGGCGGCGAGAACCCGGGCTTCCCCGGCAGGCGACAGCCCCAGGCTTTGGAAGTAGGCGGCAGCCTCGTCTCGGATTTCGATGTCGTAGCCCACGAGAACCTCAGCGGCCCGAACCGCGGTCGCCCAGACCAACGTATCCCGAGGCGTCCTTCCCTGGAGCTGGCGCTGGCAGGTTGACCGGGTCGATCGGCGGCAGTGGCCGCTCGAGCCATGCCAGCAGCGCGGCTACGTCCTGGCGGATCGCCGCGATCTTCCGGCGATACTCCCGAATAGCAGCGAGCGTGGTCTCCATTCGGAGACGCCGTTCCACGTCGCTGGCCGACTCGTCCGCGCATTCAAGGAGATCGCCGAACTCCTTGAGGAAGAAGGCGATCCAGCGGGCCTCGGTACCCCGTTCCAGCGCCCCCCGGATCTGCCGGTGCAGTGCGACGAACAGGGCCTTGGTGACCTCAGCCAGCAGAATGACGGTGGCTTCCTTGGCCTCGCGTAGTTTCTCGACGTACCCCCGTGCCGGATCGAGCAGATCTCTCGGTTCAAGCGTCTGTGTCATGACCTCCGCCCTCCGAATCCCCGCCCATCTCTCCCCGTCAAAATGCCCACTACTATCCTACGCCCTACCATGCCCTCCCGCTACCGCCAGCAAGCCGAACCGTGGTCTGCGCCGGGCGATTCCCTTGAAACCTGGAGCCCGAACCCTAGGTAAAGCTGGTGCGATCTCGTGCGTGGCGCACGCGGCGCTCGCTACTTCTCTTCGCAAGAGGATACTTTTCGATGCAGTCGCTCTGGAAATCGACGCGGGTGCTCGTTCTGGGCATCGTCCTGACTGGCCTGACCATGCCGAGCAGGGCTGCTGATCTGGATAAGCTGGCCCCGGCCGATGCCGAGGCCGTTCTGGTCGTCAACTTCAAGAACTTCCTCGAATCCCCCCTGTACAAGAAGTACGGCGAGGAAGCGCTCAAGCAGGCCCTCAAGGACCCGAAGGCCGCCCGGATTATCGAGTCCACCGGCCTTGACCCGACGAAGGACCTCAGCTCGCTGACGCTCACCTTCACCGGTGGCAAGGAAGATCCGAAGGCGGCCATCATCCTCAAGGGCAACTTCAACGTCGCCAAGGTCCAGGCGACCATCGAGAAGGAAGCCGAGAAGGCCGGCGACAAGCTCAAGGTCACCCGCGAAGGCGGCCAGACCTACTTCACCGTCACCAACCCCCAGGGCCAGGACTTCACCGGCACCATCCTCGGCACCGACGCCGTGGTCATGTCCAACAACAAGGACTACCTCAAGGCCATCGTCGCCGGCAAGAAGGCCGAGCCGACCGCAGGGGCCAAGACCCTGACGAAGACCGTCAACCAGCTCGGCGGCAAGGAAACCGTGTTCCTGGCCTTCGCCATCACCCAGGAGATGAAGGATCAGCTCGCCAAACTGCCCAACGCGCCACAGTTCAAGGACATCGCTCCGAAACTCGACTCGTTCACCGGTGCAGTCAACCTGACCCAGGCGATCGACCTGAGCCTCGCTCTGCACACCACGGACATGGCCTCCGCCAAGCAGATCGCTCAGATCGTCAAGGGCGTCATTCCCCTGGCCAAGCTCGCCGCCGCTGGCAATGAGCAGGCCAAGCCGATTGTCGATGCCCTGATCGATAACCTGAAGATCGGTGCGGAAGGCACCGCCGTCAACGCCACGCTCCAGCTGACTGAGGCGCTGATGAAGAAGTTGCAACCGGGCGCGGATCAGTAATCGAGTCCCCTGCCCTGCGACATCCCGGGTCGTGGTCGGGAGGCATCCCGGCCACGGCCTGTTTCGTTTCAACACCCGAGAAGCCATCACGGCCGGCCGGGCGTGTCTCGCAACCGGGTCAACATCGGCGTGAACTCTCCGGCCGGTACGCCGTTCTTCGTGTTGCACCACAGCGCCTGCGACGCCCAGTAGCGCACGGCCGGGTCGGCCCACATGGCGATCTCCGGATCGTTTCGCCGAGGGCTGTTCCGCCGATACAGCTCACGCCACGCTCCGTCGAACAGTTCCCGCAGCACGGCCGTCGATTGGCGGGCTTCCTCCACGTCGGCCGCTCGCAGGCCCTGCACCACCGCCTTGCCGTAGCGGCCGAGAACCTGGTACGACTTGACCGTCTTGTGGGCCTCCAGTTCCGAGAACAGCTCGTGGGCGGCGTCGAGCTTGCCGTGTTCGAGGTAGAGCAGGCCCAGGTCCAGGGCCAGACCGTAAGCTCGCGCGACCGTCTTGGGGCTGCTCCCCTGATTGAGATACTGGCGCGTGACCTCGCGCAGGGTCTGCTCACGCCGTTGCAGGCTGAGGTCTTCCTCGCCCTCGGTTGCCGCCTGCACCGGCGGCAGGTCCGGCGGTCGCGTCTGGAACCAGGCCAGGGCAACGCCACCTCCCGCTGCCAGGAGCAGGGCCAGCAGGAATAGTAGCCATCGCAGGCTCGCCCGGGTCGCCGACGGCATCGGCTGAGTGCCCACCGGCAGGGGGACCATCGTCCCCGGATCACTACGGCTGCCGATATCGTCCAGCGGCTCGATGACCGTTGAACCGCTCATCGACTCGCGGATGCGGGCCAGGTCACGCAGGATCTCGCGGCAGGTCTGGTAACGCTGGGCCGGCTCCTTGGCCATCATCTTGTGAACCAGGGCGACCAGGGGCTCGGGCAGGTCGGGCCGTAACTGACTCAGCCGAATCGGTTCGCCGCGGACGTGCTGCAAGGCCACCTCGAACGCATTCGTGCCGGTGTACGGCGGCTGGCCGGCGAGCAGGTGGTAGCAGGTCACGCCGAACGAGTAGATGTCCGTCCGGGCATCGACCGGCCTGGCCTCGACCTGTTCGGGCGACATGTACAGCGGCGTGCCCATCGTGACGCCGCTGGCCGTCAGGTTCACCGCCGGCTGGTCGTCGGCGAGAATCCGTGCCAGGCCGAAGTCGGTGACCTTCGCCTCGCCCTTCCGCGTCAGCAAGATATTGTCCGGCTTGATGTCGCGGTGGATGAGCCCAAGTTCGCTCGCCCGTTGCAGGGCCGCCGCCACCTGGCGCATGATGCTCAGAGCCACGAGCAGATCGGGCGGTCCTTTCCGGGCCAGGTGATCCCGTAGGTTCCGCCCCTCGACGTACTCCAGGGCGATGTAGGGGATGCCGTCGGTCTCGCCGGTGGCGTAGACCTGCACGATGTTGGCGTGGGCCACCCGGGCGACGTTCTCGGCCTCAAACTTGAAGCGCTGGCGGGCGGTGGGGTTCGACGCCAGGCTGGCCTTGAGTGTTTTCAGGGCGACCTTGCGTTTCAGGCTCAGTTGCTCGGCCAGGTAGACCTGGCCCATACCCCCGGAGCCGATTCGCCGCAGAATCCGGAAATCGCCCAGAGTCCGCCCCGTCAGATCGACGTGGTCCAGGGTGCTGCCGGTCTGAGGCTCGGGTGCCGTCTGCATCGCCAGATCCTTGCACGCTCCGGGCGAGAGTGTCGCCGGGTGGCCTCCCTTTCGGCCCGACAGGGCCCGGGATTGCACCCCTATCCTAGCTTGACGACACACTTCAAGGCAAATGCTGATTCGCTTCAGGCGGCGAAAATCCGACGCCAAAAAGGAAGCCATCCCGCGAACCGGGATGGCGACCGTATTCGATTCCCTGACAACGGCCCGCTCAGGCCTTGCCCGCCGTCGAGACATGGAGCGTCTCGGCCGGGGCGGAGTCGGGTTTGTTGACCGGCTGCGTCACGAACGCCTGGATTAACAACAGACCCGCACCGCAGACCAGGCAGACATCGGCGATGTTGAACACCGGCCAGTCGAACAGATAGTTCCAGTGCAGGAAATCTCGAACTCCGGTGAACAGAAGTCGGTCGTACAGGTTACCCAGAGTTCCACCAAGGATCAGACCAAGGGCGGCGCAGAGCCAGACATCGCGGCCGGTCCCACGCATCAGGCTCCAGCCGATGATGGCCACTGCGGCGACGATGCTGATGATGGCGAAGATGGCGTTGGCCAGATCCTTCTGCTCGCGCATGAAGCCGAAGAGCGCTCCGTGGTTGACATGCGGAACCCGCGAGCCGTCGGGCAGTCGCTCGAACTGGGCGACGAGGCGGAAGCCCTGATCCCGGGTGACGGTGAAGAGGCGAAACTCGTGTGTGTCAGGGGCCGTCATCGGCAGCGTCGCCAACCAGGCGAAGATGACGTACTTGGTCACCTGATCCAGGGCCAGGCCCAGAAAGGCCAGCAAGTAGAGTAGCCCGCGATGAGAACGCTCGTTCATGGTTCGGTTGACTCCTGAACTCGGCGGGACAGCCCGCACCTTCACGCTAGCGGTCTCCTTCACCGCCGTCAAGCAGGCAGGCGTCACCTGCCCTATACCCGGCCGGGCCACTCTACACAAGAGGAGCCGACCACGGGACCACGGTAGCAAGGGTTTTGTCTCCTGCGCGGACGTTCGGGCTCGGGCCGAAGAACGGGACCAGGCCGATGGTATCGAGAACGACGACCAGCAAGACGGAATGGCGAGCAAACCCGGGCTTCGCGCCATTGAACCCGGGCCAGAACCCGGCAATAGTGAATAGTGGAGGATCACGGAACCGGGCGGATCCTCGCCGACGGGACGGCAGTACCTCGCGGCCTGGGGGACGGACGCTGGCGGGAGGTGGGTGCGAGCGGAATCGCTCCCGAGGAGCGGACGATGCGGACGACTCATTACCTCGGGCTCACGCTCGTTTGCCTGCTGGCCTGCGGCTGTGCCAACGGCTGGTGGGGCCGATCCACCAATACCAGTCGGCCCGGCCCCGTGTCCGCCACCGAGCCGCGTGACCCGTTCGCCCTGTCTTCCCGCGAGGCGACCTCCGCTCGCGATCCGATCAACGGCGTCCTGGCCGGCTACGCCTTCGACCGCTTCCGACATCCCCTCAGCGATGCGACCATCGAGATCGTCGATCTGAACGAACCGGGTCAGGGCGGCAAACGGGCTCGGATCACGACCACCACCGACCGCATCGGCCAGTACAAGTTCGAGGGCCTCGATCCGACCCATCAGTATCAACTGATCGCCCGGACCCGAGACGGGAACCGCCAACTGGTCGGCACCGTCCTCGGAGCGCCACCCAATCCGCGCTTACCCATCTTCTTGACGGAAGACCACGGCGGCGTCGATCCGCGCAGTGCCGCCCTGGAGGAAGACGGCAAGCCGGGCAAGCCGCCGGAGCGAACCAACACGATCTCGTCGCCGGCCGCCACCCTGGCTCCGCCGGTCAAGAATAGCCCGGACCTGGAAGCCACGCCGACCGGGCCGACACCGACGAACTCGCTGCCCGGATCGGCCGTCCCCGGCCTGCGCGAAGACCGGAGCCGAACGACCCAGGATGGCTACGCCCGCAATCCGATCGTGACCATCCCCGGTCCCACTGCGGCGGCAGACCCGGTGCTGCCGCCCGCTCCTCGGGCCACGCCGATTCCCCCGCCCGCCCCGGCTCCCGCGGCTCCGCCGCCAACCCAGGGGACCGCCGGCTTGCAGCCGCCACAGGGACCGTCGCCGGAACTGCCGAAGGTCACGGTCCCGACGCCGTCGTGCATGCTCATCGGCCGTCGTCTGTCGAATTTCTCTCTGCCCGACATGGACGGTCGGCCCTGGTTCTACGATCGGGACCGTGATCGCAATGCCCGCGTCACTCTGCTGGACTTCTGGTACACGCAGTGTACGCCCTGCCTGCAAACCCTGCCCCACCTGCGTGCCCTCCAGCGCGACTTCGGGCCGCACGGGTTGCAGGTCATCGGCATCACTCACGAGCAAGGCTCGCTTCAGGAAGCCCAACGCCGTCTGCATGGGGCCCGTGGCCGGTACAACATCAACTACACGACCCTCCTGTCCGGCACGACTCCGGGGCCCTGCCCGGTCATGGCGCAGTTTCAGGTGACGAACTTCCCGACCCTGGTTCTGCTCGATGAAACCGGCACGATCATCTGGCGCAAGGTCGGTGTTCCCGATTCGCAGAGCCTGGCGGAACTCGACTTCATCCTGCGGAAAAAGCTCGGCCTTCGCGGCCAGTGATTTTCTCGCTTCCGGTTGTCCTCTGGAAACCCTGGGCGAGGTTCCTAGGATATCGCCATCCTGGCGGCGTCCTGGATTGCGCCGCGGAGAATCCCAGGAATCGGGCATGGCGCTTCGTACTCCTCTACACGACTGGCACGTCGCTCGCGGGGCTCGCATGGTCGAGTTCGGCGGCTGGGACATGCCGATTCAATACACCACCATCGTCCAGGAGCATCAGGCCGTCCGGACGCGGGCGGGCCTGTTCGACATCAGCCACATGGGCCGGCTCGTCTTCACCGGGCCGGACGCCGGGCCGTTCCTGCACCACCTGGTCAGCAACGACGTCCTCGGCATGAAGGCCGGTCAGGTCCGCTACGCCCTCGCCTGCAACGAGCAGGGCGGCATCCGCGACGACGTTCTCGTCTACCGCCTCGAGCCGTTCTGGCTGCTCGTCGTCAACGCCTCCAACCGCCTGAAGATCCTCGACTGGATCGAGCCGCATCGCGGCAAGTTCAACTGCACCCTGGAAGATCGCACGACGACCTGGGGCATGCTCGCCGTCCAGGGACCACAGGCTCTCACGCCGACCACGCTCGGGCCGCTCGGTCTGTTTGCCGATCCGGGTCAGCAGCGCTACTACTTCGGAGCCGCCCGCGCGACACCGATCGAGGTGGTCAGTCGCACCGGCTACACGGGCGAGGACGGTTTCGAGGTCATCGTCGAGAACGCCCGGCTGACGAAGGTCGCCGACGCGCTCCTGGCCGCTGGCGTCGAGCCGGCCGGTCTCGGAGCCCGCGACACGCTCCGCCTGGAGGCGGGGATGCCGCTGTACGGCCATGAACTGAGCGAGACGATCGACCCGTACCAGGCCGGCCTCGGCTGGGCGGTCAAGCTCGCCAAGGACGACTTTCTCGGCAAGGCGGCCCTCGCTCCCCGCCAAGGAGATACGTCTCGTCCGGTTCGTGTCGGCCTGGAACTGCTCGGCAAACGGATCGCGCGGGAGGGGGCCAGCGTCCTGCACGGCGAGCAGGTCCTGGGCAGCGTCTCCAGCGGCACGTTCGCTCCGACCTTGCAGAAGGCGATCGCGATGGCCTACGTTCCGCCGGCGTTCGCCGCCATCGGGACCGAGTTGACGGTGGACGTTCGGGGCAACCGGGAGCCGGCCCGGGTCGTGGCCCTGCCGTTTTACAAGCGCAAGTGAGCCCGGCCGACGATCCCCGCGAGCGGTCACCGCTCGCCTGATTCAGCGAGACCACCCATGGATCCCAAGAAGCTCCGTTACAGCAAATCCCACGAGTGGGTCCTCCTTGAGGGCGATGTCTGCACCATCGGTCTGACGAAGTTCGCCGTCGAGCAGCTGACCGACATCATCTTCATCGACCTGCCCGACGTGGCCGACCCGGTCCTGACCGGCGAGAGCTTTGGCGAGGTCGAATCGGTCAAGGCGGTCAATGACATTTATTCGCCGGTCAGCGGCGACATCATCGAGGTGAACAAGAAACTGGAGAGCGAACCCGGCCTGATCTCGCAGGATCCGTTCGGCAAGGGCTGGCTGATCAAGGTCCGCGTCGGCAGCAAGCAGACGCTCGACCATCTGATGACCGCCGAGCAGTACGAGCAGCAGATCAAGTCCGAGGCGCATTGATCGGCGCGGGAGCGTGACATGGGCGAGCGTGGGGCGTTAGCCCCATGACTCTTCGTCTTCGCAGCGTGCCAGTGGTCATCGGCGCGGGAGCGTGACATGGGTTTTCGTGATGCGGCGGCCACAGGGATCTACGCCTTCGCCCTGCGCGACGGGCTTCGGGTCTGACAGCAGACGCTCGCCCGTTCTATTCCGGAGGAACACGTTTGTCGTACGTCCTGAACACCCCGGCAGAGCAGGCCGCCATGCTGGCCCGCATCGGCGCGGCATCGATCGAGGAACTCTTCGCTTCCCTGCCGGCCAGCCTCCGTCTGGGGCAGCCCCTGAACATTCCGCCCGCCCTCAGCGAGCAGGAACTGACCCAGGTCGTCTCCCGCCTGGCCGGCCGCGATCGCGGCCCCTCGTCGGCCGTCTGCTTTCTCGGCGGCGGGGCCTACGACCACTTCATCCCGGCCGTGGTCGATGCCGTCTCCGGCCGGAGTGAATTCTACACGGCCTACACGCCCTACCAGGCCGAGGCCAGTCAGGGATCATTGCAGGCCTTCTACGAGTTCCAGACGCTCATCTGCCAGCTCACCGGCCTGGATGTCGCCAACGCCAGCCTCTACGAGGGCGGTAGCGCCGTTGCCGAGGCCGTCCTCATGGCCCTGTCGGTCAGCAATCGCACCGGCAAGGTCCTCGTCGCCGAGAGCGTCCACCCCGAATATCGCCAGACGCTGACGACCTACCTCGCCAATCTGGAGCCGCGCGTCGTCACCCTGCCCACTCCCGAAGGTTTCCTCGATCCGGCCACCCTGGTCAAGGAAATCGATGACACGACGGTGGCAGTGATCGTCCAGCATCCGAACTTCTTCGGCTGCCTGGAAGAGGTCGAGGCGGTCGCCAGCCTGTGCCAGAAGCACGGGGCGCTGTTCATCGTGTCGTTCGACCCGATCAGCCTCGGCGTCCTGAAGAAGCCGGGCGACTACGGTGCCGACATCGCCGTCGGCGAGGGGCAGTGCCTGGGCAACCCGCTCGCCTACGGTGGACCGTACCTCGGTCTGCTCGCCTGCCGGGAGCAGTACGTCCGCAAGATCCCCGGCCGAATCGTCGGGCAGACGGTCGATCGTCGCGGCAAACGCTGCTGGGTGCTGACGCTCCAGACACGCGAGCAGCACATCCGCCGCGAGAAGGCGACGAGCAACATCTGCACCAACCAGGGCCTGTTCGCGCTGCGAGCCGCCGTGTACCTCGCGGCCCTCGGACCGCAGGGGCTGAAGGAGACGGCCGAGCTGTGCCTCCGCAAGGCGCACTACGCCGCGGACTGTCTTCAGTCGGCCGGCCTGGAAGCGGCCTTCGCCCGGCCGTTCTTCAAGGAGTTCACCGTCCGCTCGCCGCGTCGGCCGGTGCCGGCCCTGCTCGACCAGCTCTATGAGGCTGGCTACCATGCCGGCCTCGCCCTCGGGCGCTGGTATCCGGGCCTGGCGAACTGTTTCACCGTGGCCGTCACCGAACAGCGGACGAAGGCCGAGATCGACGGCCTGGCCGCCAGCCTGCGCCAGGCCGCCGGCTGATCCCAGGGAGCATCGCACGCGGATATCATGGACAAGAACGCTTCGACCGAATTGCTGTTCGAGATGAGTACACCGGGTCGGCGCACGCACCGTCTGCCGCCCTGCGACGTGCCCGTGGCGGAGGTCCGGGACCTGCTGCCGGCCGGCGTCCTGGCCAGCGCTCCGCCACCGCTGCCCGAGGTGGGCGAGATCGACCTGATCCGCCACTACGTCAATCTGTCCACGCAGAACATGTCGATCGACACGAACTTCTATCCGCTGGGGTCGTGTACGATGAAGTACAACCCCAAGCGGCACGAACGTCTGTCGGCGCTACCCGGCCTGGGCGACCTGCATCCGTTGCAGTGCGAGGCGTCGCTCCAGGGACAGTTGCAGATCCTGTACGAGATGCAGGACTACCTCGCCGAGATTGCCGGCCTCGACGGTGTCTCGCTCCAGCCGGCCGCCGGGGCTCAGGGCGAACTGACCGCCCTGCTCGTCGCCGCCGCCTACTTCAAGGAGAAGGGCGAACGGCAGCGTACTCGCGTTCTGATTCCCGACAGCGCGCATGGCACCAACCCGGCCAGTGCCGCCATCGCCGGCTTCGACGCCGTCGGCATCAAGAGCAACGCTCGCGGCCTGGTCGATCTCGACGACCTGCGTGCCAAGCTCGACGACCGCGCCGCCGTGTTCATGATCACCAACCCGAACACGCTCGGTCTGTTCGAGGAGCAGA
>CAYYJM010000080.1:6708-22363 GCA_964471755.1 uncultured Alcaligenaceae bacterium | reverse complement strand
TCAGTGGCGTCCTGACTCCCCTAACGGAGACTTTTTCAGCAGTCTCCCGGTACTCCGGGGGAGAGGGTTGGGGTGAGGGGGAATGCCTACGAAACCAGCGAAAACGAAGACCCCTCACCCCAACCCCTCTCCCCGGAGTACCGGGGCGAGGGGCTTTCCGTGCAGCCTCTGATTCCGAGCGGGAGCGTCACTCCAGAACGAGAGTCGGTACGCGGGCCCGTATCGCCATCGAGGCGAGCGAGTCGTACCGGATCGAGAAGCAGGCGAGGTAGTCCAGCCGGGCCAGGCCGGGGGCGGCGAGCAGGGATTCGAGATTGCCGTGAACGTGGATCTGCATGTCCTGAGCGGACAGTTCGCGCAGGCCGGTCAGGTATGGGCTGGAGAGCAGGGCGAGCAGACCGGCCATGCTGAGTTGATTGCCATCGAGGACAAGCGTGCGAACGCTGGCCAGGTGAGGACAGCTGGCCAGAGCCTCCGCGGTGGCATCGCTCAGGCCGCAGCCAGGCATCGACAGCGACTCCAGTCGGCCGACACGCTCGCCGGCCTCGATCAGGGCCAGGGCGGCCGAATCGCCCAGGCGCGGATTCCGCAGCCGTAACCGACGCAGTGGCGGAAAGGGATACCACCGCAGAATCACTTCGAGATCCTCCGCCGTTAGCTCGTTGTCCGGCAGATCGAGTTCCCGAAGTGCTGGCAGGTTCGATGCACCATTCGGCGGACGAACCCCGGCCCGGAGGGGTCCGACACGTTCGAGCTGGAGCGTCTCCAGGCAGGGCATTCGGCGGGCTCGCGCGAGGTCGAACAGGGCCCATTCGCCGAGCGGATTGTCGCCGAGGATGAGGCGTCGCAGCCCGGACAGATTGTCCGTCCCCGCCAGGGTGTGGACGGCGGCCGGGCCCAGGCCATTGCTGAACAGATCGAGTTCCTGCAACAGAGGCAGCGGTCCGGTGGCCAGCCAGGTACGCAGGACCGCGTCGCCCAGGCGGTTGTACATCAGGTTCAGCACGCGGATGCCGTCGAGCAGGCCGGCGCGGGCGAGCGTCGGCAGGGACGGCCCGGCCTCGAACAGTCGGAGGCCATCGACCCAGGCCAGCGTCTCGGTGCCGATGGTGTCGAGGATTGCGCCCACGGCCAGTTCGGCACTCATGGCCCGGGCGTGGATCAGGCCGCGAGCGAACTCCCAGCCGAGCAGGCGCGGTCGGAGCGGGCCCAGCCAGGCGATTTCATGCCGGTGCAGCAGCGCCGCCGCCTCGGCCTCGTAGCGCTGCCGTTCCGGGTCGCCCTCCGGTCGGCGGGCCGCCTCGACCTGGGCGCGCAGGAAGGAACCCCGTGGGTCGTCGCGTTCCTCCAGCCAGTCGGCCAGGATCAGACGCGGCGTGTCATCCTCGGGATGCTCCTTGCTGTCGGTGAGCAGCGCGATCACTTCGGGTCGATCGGGTGCCATCACGGCCCCCCGCCGGGTTGCGTTCCCAGCCAGCGTGCGACATGCATGGCGTGTTCATCCAGTCTACCATACCGCTCGTGAAGCCGATCGAGAATGGATCGCGACAGACCGAACGGACTGGCGAGCAGACGCAGTCGGCTTGGCCAGGCGGAGCATCGGTACAGGGCGACGCCCTCGGCATCGCCGAGCGGAACGCCGCTGAGGTCGAGCGAGCGCAGGTTGCGAAGCACCTGCGATTGCGTCAAGGCTTCCAGGCCGCGCAGATTGTTGCCGCTGAGACCGAGATGGTCCAGGTCGCGCAGGCCGGGACAGTCCGTCAGCCAGGGACAGCTCGCCGGGCCGAACTGGTTCCGCGCCACGTCGAGCCGGCGCAGACGGAGCGACTCCAGCAGGGCGTACACCCCCTTCAGACTCCAGCCCGCGAGGTGGACGCCGGCCAGATGCAGCGTCGTCAGCGGTACGCGGACCTCCTCGCTGGCAAGATCGTTCAGTTCGCTGTGGGCCGACTTGATCGCCCGGGAAGCGTCGAGCCGGTGAAGCGACGGCAGCCCCGTGGCCCGAAGCAACGTGCGCAGACCGTGCGGACCGAGGTGCGTATGGTCCAGCCTCAGCCAGGCGAGTCGGCCCAGGTGGAGAGAGCCGGCCAGCAGCTCCGCGCCGGCCTCGCTGACGGGATTGTCCGCCAGGGAGAGGGCCTCGACGCCGGCCAGCACCGGGGAGCGTACCAGATGAGCCAGTGCGGCATCGTCGAGGCGGTTGACCTCCAGATTGAGGCGGCGCAGGCGAGTTGGCCCCCGGTAGCGGGCGAGTTCCTCCATGCCGGCAGCACCGAGGGCGGTGTGGCCGAGATCGAGTTCGCGCAGACGCGGAAAGCAGGGCGACGCCAGGAGTTGAGCCAGGCCGCGGACGGTGCGGATCTTGCACGCCGCCAGGCCGAGCGCTTCCAGGGCCGGCGGCGCGGCCCGACGCAGTTCGGCGATCCCCTCCGGGCCGATGCCGTTCTCGTTCAGGTTGAGCCGGCGCAGGTGCGGCCAGCACGGCGCGTCGGCGAGCCGGCCCAGGGTGGCACGCGTGAGGAGATTATGGCGTAGCTCCAGTTGCGTCAGGCCGGTCAGGGCCGGCAGTTGCAGGAGTTGCCCGAGGCCGTCATCGGTCAGTTCGTTGAAACCCAGATCGAGATGGCGCAGTTGTCCAGTCGGGAAGCGACTCAGGAGCATCAGCAGACGCTCGATGCCGAGCAGACTGCCGGAAAGGTCGAGCCCGGCCAGGTGCGGAAGGAGTGGATGGTCGGGCCGCAGTCGATCGCAGCCGTCCTTGCCGACCAGGGCGATGCCCTCGACCCAGGCAAGGTCGTCCGTCCGGGCCGCGCCGAGGAGATCGACCAGGGGGTGAAAGGTCGTCGAGAGCCAGAGGCGGCCGCGGTTGAACGTCCAGCCGCGCGCGGCCGGGGCCAGGGAGCCGAGCCAGTTTGTCTCGTATTCAAGGAGCAGATCCAGGGCGGTACGCTCCAGATCGAGCCGCTCGGGCGATCCTTCGGGCAGGCCGGCCGCGATGCACTGGGCGCGGAGGTGCTGGCCGCGGGCGACCCGGGACGCATCGCCATGCTCCTCCAGCCAGTCGGCGAGGATCAACCGCGGTGTGTCGTCCTCGGGGCAGTGCCGGGCGTCTTCCAGCAGGGCCGTGGCGATGGTCGGTTCGGCGAGCGACTCCATGTCCGCATCCCTCACGAAGACAGATGGCCACACGCGGGGCAGGTGGGCCGACGCCGCAGGGTCACCTTTCGCAAACCGTTCTCACGCAGATCGAGCAGGAGCATCGATCCGGCCAGGCCCTCTCCGAGGCCGGCGAGCAGTCGAATGGCCTCCAGCGCTCCGAGACAGCCGATGACGCCAGCGACCGCGCCGAGGACCGGGAACCGTCGCTGCCACGCCGGCGGCGGCTCCGGGTAGAGGCACTCCAGACAGGGGCCTTGCCCGGGGCGAACGATCGTCAGCTGGGCGTCCATGTCGAACATGGCGCAATCGACGAGCGGCTTGCCCTGCGCCACCGCCGCCCGGTTCAGGGCCAGACGCTCGGTGAACAGCGGGGCACACGAGACGACGAGATCGGCCTGCGCGACCAGGTGGCCAGCGTTCGCGTCGGTGACGTTCTCCGGCACGGCGACCACGTTGACATGCGGATTCAGTTCGCGCAAGCGTCGTGCGGCCTGGTCCACGCGCGGCTGACCGATGCCGGCGTGGGTCATGAGGAGCTGCCGGTTCAGGTCATTTGGCCGAACGTCGCCAGCGTGGGCCAGGACGAGCGTACCGACTCCGGCCGCCGCCAGTTGGTAGGCGACGTTGCCACCGACGCCGCCGACGCGCGAGATGAGTACCCGCGCCGCCTTGAGCCGTTCCTGCCCCTCCCGACCGAAGCCGCCGACATCGAGTTGCCACTCGTATCGGGCCAGCTCTTCCTCGCTCAGGTGTCGATCCTGTGTCATGTCATCCCCCTGCCATCGGAGCCAGCAGGGTCAACTCGTCGCCTTCGTCAAGCGTCTCGTCCGGGCCGACCTGCTGATCCCCGCGAAAGAGCAGCAGCGTCGGCTGGACGCCGGTCGCGGTGAGCAGCAGGCGACGCAGGCCCTCGCCCTGTTTCGCCGCCAGTGTCCGCACGACGGCCTCGACGGTGCTTCCCGACGGCACCTCGATGGTGACACTCGGCGTACCCGCCGCCTGGCGGACCTGGGCCTGCATGCGAACGACGACTTTCATGAAGACCTCCGCGTCCCGGTTCGATCGGCGACCCGTGGGTCGTCTGGATTGCCGGCCAATCGCTCCTCCGTCAGGACACCGTCGCGCAGCCGGAAGCGCAGGTCCGCCAGCGCCTCGGCCTCGCGCGAATTGTGCGTGACGTGCAGGACCGTCACGCCGGTCAGTCGCTGCACCGAGCGCAACAGTTCGATGATCTCATCGCGTGTCTCCTCGTCCAGGGCCGACAGCGGTTCGTCGAGCAGCAGCACGCTCGGCCGAAACGACAGGGCTCGACCCAGGGCGACGCGCTGGGCCTCGCCGCCGGACAGACCACGCGGATAACGCTCCAGCAAGGCGCGCAGGCCGAGCAGACCGGCCAGTTCCATCACCCGCTCGTCGATCTCCGCTTCTGGCCAGCGGCGCAGTTCCAGGGCGAAGCTCAGGTGCTGCCACACCCTCCGCGTTGGGAACAGGGCTAGATCCTGCGGGACGTAGCCGACGCCGCGCTGCGCCGCCGGCAGCGCCGTCGCGTCCCGACCGCCGAGGGTCACCCGGCCGGCGCGGATCGGCTTCAGCCCGGCGATCGCCTCCAGGATGGTCGATTTCCCGCAGCCGGTCTTGCCCATCAGCAGACCGTAGCGGCCCGTCGGCACGGTGAACCACAGGTCCCGCAGGCGGAACGTCCCGACCTCCAGACCGAGTCCCTCGACACGGATCATCGCGGCCCTCCGGCTTCCCAGTGATCTTCACCATACCGGCGGACGATGACCAGCACAAGGAACGCCGTGCCGATCATCAGTAGCGAGACGGCGACGGCGGCCTTCAGGTTACCCACGCTCAGTTCCAGAAAAACCGTACTGGCCAGGACTTCCGTCTTGCCACGGGTCGTGCCAGCGAAGACGAAGATCGGCCCGAATTCGCCCAGCGAACGCGCCCAGGCGAGCGTTGCGGCCGTGATGACACCACGTCGGGCCTGCGGCAGGACGACGCGATAGAACGACTGCGTCCGCGTGCAGCCGAGCGTCAGGGCGACCTGCTCGGTACGCGGCGAGATCTCGTCGAAGGTGACCTTCATCGTCCGCACCGCGAAGGCCGCCGCCACGGCGAACTGGCCGATGACGACGCTCGGCGGATGATACGTGATCGGGAAGATCTGCTGAAACTCGCGCAGAGGCGGCGTCTGAAACAGCATCAGCAGACAGAGCCCGACGACGAGCGGCGGCAGGACGATCGGGATGTCGAGGATGGCATCGACCAGCCAGCGGCCCGGGAAGCGATGTCGGGAGAGGAGGTAGCCGAGCGGGATGCCGACGAGCAGGCTGAAGACGGTCGCCAGCGAGCAGGAGATGAGCGTCAGAATGATCGAATCGCGAAGGTACGGATTGCGGAACTGGGCCAGGAGCTGATCCGGCGACGTGTACGCCAACTCGGCGGCGACCATGGCGACGATCAGCACGACATAGCAGCCACCGAGCAGGACGAACGGCAGGTAGAAGGCAAGATCGCTCCACGAAGAACCGCTGCGGGACATGCTCCGCTCTTCCTTTCTGACTTTCTAACTTTTTTGGACTGCGGCGATCATTCGCCGCTTTGACTTTCTCACTTCGGAGGGTGACCGAGCCAGAAAGTCAGAAAAGTCAGAAAGCCAGAGCGGCGAAGAATCGCCGCAGTCCAAAAAAGTTAGATAGTCAGACCAGTCAGAACATAGCCGGACAGGCTCTCGCGCGGTGGGCGTCACTTCCACTCGAACCCATTCGCCTTGAAGCGTGCTTCCGACTTCGGCGAACGCAGCACCGCCATCAGTCGCTTCATCATCTGCGGATGGGCGGTGGTCTTGCCCGGAGCCAGCGGCTGCGTCGCCAGGGCGCACGGCACATCGACGGCGTACGCCTCCAGCTCGTCGGCCGCCTCGACGCCGTTGCTCCGATAGGCGACCACGGCATCCAGCGAGCCGGTCCGAATCTGATTAACGAGCATGTCGCCGGTCGGCGACTGGACGACGACGTTCTTCATCACCTGTGTCTGGAGCTTCTCGAACTCCAATGTCGTCTGGGTCAGGACGCCCATCGCGCACTGCTTCTCGTTACCGATGCCGACGCGGACGCCCGGCTTGCCGAGATCCTTCAGGGTGCGGATGCCGAGCGGGTTGCCCTTCTTGACCAGAATGACGAGCTGATTGCCCGAGACGTCGATCGGCTTCTCGAACCGATCCGCGACCATCTTCATGAACTGCGAATCACAGGCGAAGAAGGCATCGGGCTTCTCGCCGGCCTCCATCTGGGCGACGAGGATACCGCAGCCATTGTAGACGCGATTGATCGTGCAGCCTTCGCGCTGCTCGAACTCGGCCAGGGTCGTCTCGATGGCCGGCCGGAGCATCGCTCCGGAGAACAGGTTGATTTCCGGGGTGTGGGCCCAGACGTCGCCCTCGACGGGGTCGTAGCCCTTCTCGCGGAAGGTGTCCGCTCCGCGATCCCGGGCGGCCAGGTAGCGAGCGAAGCGCAGCGCCTCGGCCGGCTGGGTTGTGTCGGCCACCACGCAGGCGGACAGGGTCGCCTCGACCTGGTCCAAGGCAGGAGCCGGGATCGGCTCCAGGTCGGGCAGCGTGTGCAGCATTGGCCCCCAGATGACGCCGGCATCGACGGCACCGATGATCACATCGGCTGGCACCTCGTTGACCGTCGCCTTGGTGACGAGCGTCTGGTTGCTGAACGTGTCCCACAGGCCGACGTCTTTCAGGGCCGAGCGGGTGACGGTCCCGATGGCGGCGGCACCGGGATTACCGGCACTGAACTTCGCTCCCTTCGCCAGGGCATCGCGCAGGTCCTTGTACCCATTCGGGTTCCCCTTGCGGACGACGACGATCGGCCGTTGCGTCGCCAGCGGAATCGCCTCGGCGACCAGTTTCTTCTCGCGAGCCTTCGTCACAAAGTCCGCGTCGGCCGGGATGTAGAGATCGCCCTGATGCGAAATCTCGATCTGGCCCAGGAGTGTCTGCGACGCGCCGTAGCGCAGCTCGACGCGCTGGCCGGTCTCCTTCTCGTAAGCCTGGGCGATGGCCTCGACCGGTCCCTTGAGCCCGGCGGCGCAGTGAACGACGACCGTGGATCGTTTGAACCCGAACGGATCGTAGAGATACGCGTAGGCTCCGACGAGCGTGCCGAGCAGCACCAGGGCCCCGAGAAAGGTCAGCGTCGCGAGTCGATTTGACATCATGGAGTCACCTCAGGGCGAAACGATGAACGATGAACGATGAGCGACGAGCGATGAGCGATCGACCTGCTGGATTGCATGTTCATCGTTCATCGTTCATCGTTTCAGAGAGTGCCGCCTCGGGCTGATCGCAGGGCCCACCAACCGGTCAGCAGCACCAGCGCCACCGCCGCGCTGATCGCTCCCAGCAGAGCGGGTCGGCCCCAGGGTGTCAGGGGCTGAGTCGGATTGATTGCCGCTTCCGTCTCGGGAGCCTCGGCCGGCTTTTTCGGCAGTTCGACCAGTCTGGGCTCGGCAACCGGTTCGGGTGCGAGGGGCTTCTCATCGAGGAAAGTGTCCCAGTCGGCCGACCAGAGCAGATCGACGCCGGGATTCTGCGCCTTGACCCGGCACGAACACGCCCCGCACAGGAAGCGTGTCGCGTCCTCCAGGAGACGCGGTGTGATCTCCTTCTCACGCAGGCCGACCAGCAGCCGACCGCGACCGAAGATCGGGAAGAGCAGCGGACCGGTCGCATCGGTGTAGTCCTCGTCGAGGACCATCAACTGACGCAGGAACTCGCGTTCCTCCGGTGCCGTGCGTGCGACGCGCAGCAGCGGGAAAGCGATCTTCAACGGCACCATCGAGTGCAGATCCGAGTCGATGTCGCCATCCGGTTCCGGCAACTGGGTCGATCCCTCCAGGGTCTTGAGCTGCTTTGCGACCTCGGCGGCCACGGCGTCGTCGCGATCCCGGTCGCCGCTCTCGACGAGGAGCCAGACAACCGAGTCTCCCGCCAGGAGCCGGCTGGCGATGGTCCGGCGCAGGGGGGAATCGGCCCAGCGCAGCAGCGCCGCCGGGTCGAACGGACCCGCGAGGAGCGGTTGGGTAAAGGCGCTCTCGCGGGGAGCCTGGAGGACCATCCACGGCAAGGTGGCGTCCTTCTGCCGATCCCAGAGGGCCCCTTGCTCGTCGGTCTGTTGGCCGGCGACATCGACCGCCTCGATGATCCAGTTGGCGTGCGCTCCGGTGGTCGGCTCCAGACCGGTGAGTTTCTGGCGCAGGTCGTCGCCGAGCGGGCCCTGGTGAAAGACGGTGACGCGGAACTGCTCGTCCCGTTGGTCGTGCCGCCAGCGTTCCAGAGCGTAGCGAAAAACAGGAACGCTGCACGCCAGCGCGAGGCCGGCCAGCAGCAGGCCCAGCAGACTCAGCCCGAAAAGGCGGGTAGAACGGAGCATGTTCGCCCTCACGGCCAGGGGGGACGTTCTTCTTCATGATAGCAGATCGCGATGGCGAGGTGGTGTTGCAATCCGGAACGCGCCTGGAAGTTCCCCTCCGGCGGCGGTATGCTGTAAGGACGCGGAGCCCTGAACGAGGAGACCTGGGACGGTGAGCGAAGTCTTCGCGGAACTGGAGCAGCGGGTCGCGGCGTCATCCGTGCTGGGATACCTGAATTTCTCGGACGGCAAACCCGACCCGCGCTGGCAGAACAAGATGAACGAGGCCTGGGGCTGGTTCCTCCAGCGCGGGCAGTCGCGTCCGTGGCAGGCCGTCCTCGACTGGCTCGGCACCAGGCTGGATACCCTGACCGCCTCCGGCCAGGCTGCCTTCCGTGACACGACCCAGGCCCGACAGATTCTCGACCTGGCCGCCCGGTCGCTGACGGCGTACCGCATCTTCCATGCGGACCTCTTTCCCCATCTGGACGACACCGAGCTGTTCGAGTCGTTCTTTCTCGTCCGCGTCTTCGAGGCGTCCCTGGCCGCCCGGGCCAAGGACGAGCCGACGCCCCAGGCGATCGTCGCTCGGTTGAACGACTACGTCGGCCATCGCCCCGTGGCGATCCTTGAGACGCGACCGCAGGGCGAGGCGTATCCCCACGAGAAGACGCGCCCGGTGCCGCTCTACCTGCGAGATGCCGGCGTCGCCTTCGGGCCCTACCATGCGGTCATCACCCGGACCCTGGAGATCCTCACGGCGACCGATGCGAACCTCCTGGCCGAGGCCCAGCTCAGTCTGCCGGTGATGGAGGAACTCGCCCTCGACATGCGGGCTTACGATCACGGCCATCCAGCCAATCGCCGACCCAACTACGTCTTTGGCGAGTGGGATCCGCACCATCTCGACAACCAGGGCCGATACTGCCGCTACGTCGTGCGCAAGATCACGCTCGACGCACTCATGGATCGCGTCCGCAATCCCGGTTCGCTCGACCCGGCCGAGGCCCTCTTCGAGGGAGCAGCCGTCCTGGCCGGCACGATCCTCATGGGCTGTGGCGTCTGTGGCATGAGCCCGATGGCCCATGACTCGACGACGACACTGTTCAACCTCCTGCCGCGCATCGCTCGCTTTCGCGATGCGTTCTACGAGCAGTTGCTTGGCAGCCTGACGGCCTCGTCGCGGCTGGGGAAGCCGGCCCTGGGCGAACGTCTGCGGCGTGAAGTGACAACGACACGTCAGCCGTTCGGCGCGGCTCGCCAGCATCTGAATGCCTTCCTGGCTCGACATCGGGCCACGCAGTTGCAGCACCGCTATCTCGCCCGGTTCTTCGCCGAGATGGGCTATCCGGAAGCAAGCCGGGACGAGGCCCGACTCATCCCGGTCGCGTCGGTTCGCATGCAGAGCGAGATCCTCGGCCAACTCACCAGCGGCCGCTATGAGGCCGACGCCGGCCGGCTGGACGAGGCCGCCGCCCGACTGCCGGTGGTGGAGGAACTTCTCCAGCGCGGCATCGACTGCGGAGCGCTGGTCGATCCCTGGAACATCCTGGGCTTTCAGGGCCTGTTCCCGTTGTCGCCGGCACGCGAGGACAGCATCCGCGATCCGCGCACCGACGAGTTGCTTCAGATCGTCGAGCAGACGTGCAACCTGTACGCCCGGTTGACCAGCGAGGCGGCCGCCACGGGGCGGACCGAACTGGTGCGCACGCTGGAGACGCAGTTGAAGCGCTTCGCCGAGTGGTGGGATCAGTTCGCCACGACGACGGTCAACGACCTGCGGCCGGTTCACGGTGGCGAGGCGGTGGCGTCCGCACGGCACGTCGGCAAGGCCCTGCTCAAGTGGCACAACCGTGGCGAGACCACTGCGGATCTCGTCTTCTGGCGCGACCAACTCGGCGGCTTCCGCTCGCCCAAGGCGTACGCCCTCGTCGTCGAGGCCCTGCTCCGCAAGCACGACTACCGGGCGGCCGGGGCCCTGCTCATCTCCTGGCTGGAGCAGGCCGAGCGCGTCCCCCTGGAAGACGGCACCTACTCCTTCCACGGCCTGATCCTGCGCTGGATGCTCACGCTGACAGACGTGTCGCACTCGCATGACATGCCGCTGACATCGGAGCAGCGCCGCGAGCTGATCGTCCGCTGCTTTGGCTGGCTGGAGGCGAACGCCGACGAGTTCTGGGACGTGCCGACGCTGCTGGGTTCGGTCCCGGCCGAGGCGGAGGAAGCGACCGAGGAGGAGGACGAGGACCGCTTCGGAGCCGCTTACGAGAACGTCACCTATCGCGATACGACCGACGATACCGAGGGAGCCGTCAGCGATGGCAGTGCCGAACCGCCACCCTACGACCTCGAAGAAGAAAGCGAACGAATCGAACGGCGACTTCGCTTTCTGACGACGCTCGCTCGGCTGTGGCAGATCGCTTCCCGCTACCTGTCCGGGGTGCGCACGGGCGAGACGCTCGACGCAGGCGTCAGTGCGAAGCTGCTCACCCTGCTGACCGACTGGCTGACAACGGCTCGACAGAAGCAGGGCCAACTGGTTGCCCTGATCGACAGTATCCACGCGCATCCGATCCCGGATCCGAGCGGTGACTACGATTCGCTGGTCGAGTTTGACCGACGGCGGTATCTCAAGGAGCAACTCGTCTACGCGACGATCAGCACGGCCCAGGATGCGGCCCTGGCGGTGACCGCGATCCAGGGGGCCTGTGCCGTTCTGGCCGAGTCCGTCGGCGGCGATCTGCCGCAGCAGTCGGCCAGCGCGCCGCCGTGGGAGGCCCTGGCCATCCGTCTGGAACGCGACCTGTTCCGCAGCGACGCCCAGGCGGTGCGCGACACCCTGCCCCGCTTCCTGGTTCAGTTCCGCGAAGAACAGTTGCTGTTCACGCCGCTGGCGGAGGGGGGCTCGCCGCGTCAGATCCTGCGTGTACGCATCGCCCAGACGATTCTGCGCGCCCTGCTCGCCAACCTGCCGCGACTCGGTCTCCTGCGCGAGACGTACGAACTGCTGCGTTCCGCCCGTGCGATGGAGCAGCAACGGCCCCTGCGTGGTCGAGGCGTCACCGAGTTCAACCAGTTCTTCCAGACGGCCTACCAGGCCGTCGTCGAGAGCCTGGTCGAGTCGTCGCGGACCTGGCCGGAGGAGGAGCGAACGGACGAGGTTCTGGTCCGCTACCTGGAGCGGCTGTCCGCCCCGTTCCTGGCTCTGTGGATCGAGCATAGCCGATCGCTGCAACTGTCCGTTCTGGAGGGCGTGAGTGGGGATAGCGAGTGGCGGGCCGTGCGCGGCTTCGTTCAGCGGTACGGCAGCGAACTGTTCCACGCTCGCTTTCTGACCCTGGGCAATCTGCGTGGCATCCTGCATCGTGGCGTCGGCGAGTATCTCAACTACCTGCACGACAATGCCGATCCGCTCAAGCCGTCGCGCCTGCTCGACGATCTCGACCGGGGCGACCTGCGCCGCGAAGAGGCGACTCGCCGTCTGGAGTTGATCCTTCAGGCCGTCATTGAGAACTACGAGGAGTACAAGGACTACAACGCCACGACGACGCAGTCGGACTACGGCGAGAACCTGTGGGTCCTGCTCGAGTTCATCCGGCTGAAGGTCGCCTACGACCGAAACGCCTGGCAGTTCAAGCCGATGGTGATGGCTCATGAAGTGCTGGCCAAACGCGGCCGACCGGGCGCGGCCCAGCGCTGGGAGGTGGCTCTGGGCCAGTACACGCAGGAACTGGCCCGCCAGCACCTGGAGGCGCTGGAGCGTCTGGAACGCGATCGCTCCGTTCGCCTGGGCACCGTGCGGGATCGGCTTCAGGAGCGATTCCTGAAGCCGGTCGCTCTCGATCGACTTTGTGCCCTGATCGAACCAGCGATGGAAGCGGCCCGCAACGGCGGTGCGGGCGAAGCGTTCGCACGGCTGCGCGAGGAGTTGCAGCCACACGTCGCCAACCCGGTCGGCGTCGGCCTCGACGTGCCGAACTGGCTCCGTCGGATGGAGACGGAGGTTCACCGCGTTCAGGCGACTCAGACGACGATCGCCTCGCTGGCCGAGCATTTCTTCCGCATCGCTCGCCGGTCGCTGTCGCTGGAAGATGTGCTTCGCCAGCTGAACGAGTGGCAGATCCCTGCGCTGCCGCAGTGATTCGGACCTGACACAACCAAACCAGCTCAGAGCGGATTGCGCAGCCAGGGTGCGTGTGCTGCGCAGTTCCGTGCCGACTCTGGACTCCAAAAGAACCGGCGAGCTGACGCTGCGCCGCTCGCCAGGGCCATTCTCTCGCTCCGAGAGAACGGTTGCTGCCGACTGGCACATCGTTTGCGAACGCTTCTCCCACGTCTCCTGGTCCGACAGTCCACAACAGAAACTCGATTGAGCCGAGGAGTTTGGGCGATCCGACTCCAGACGTGGTGTCTGGACGGAAGGATGGCCCGGTCGCGGGAAGAGGAGCATCCGATGCTGCGTACGATGCTGGGTGCGGTGGTGATGGTCGGTCTGTGCGTGGGCCTGGCAACGGCCGACAAGCCGAAGACCGACAAGAAGCCGAACAAGGGCCAGACGCAGGCCAAGATCGTCAAGGTGGATGCCAAGAACCACACCGTCACCGTTCACATGAAGAACAGCGAGGGCAAGGAAGTCGATAAGACCTTCAAGCTCGCCGAGGACATCGTCTACGCGGACAGCACCGGCAAGGTGGCCACGGCGGAAATCTTCACCTCCGGCGACATGATCCTCTTCGTCGAGGCTGAAGGCCACATCACCAAGATGATGAAGAAGGCGAAGGGCGATTCGCCCCAGAAGACCCCGAACAAGAAGAACAAGTGAACGACACGCGGTCGGGCCGATGCGAGAGTTTCGGCCCGACCGCCTCGTGTGCGTGGTGTGCATCCGCCAACTCGAACCCGTTGCAGAGGTGTCGATGCCCCGTTACTTTCCGCCGTACACGAATGTCATTGCCCGCTACAGTCTGTTCGGCGTGTTCCTGATCCTGTCCGGCACCCTGCTGCTGGCCTTGATCAGTGGCCGTTCGTCGTACGGCACCGGCCAGGCGATCGCCCGCGTTCAGCCGGTGCCGTTCAGCCACGAACACCACGCCGGCGAACTCGGCATCGACTGCCGTTACTGTCACACGACCGTCGAGACATCGACCTACGCGGGCATGCCGCCGACCAAGACGTGCATGAACTGCCACTCGCAGATCTGGGTCGGCAGCGACATGCTCGCCCCGGTGCGGAACAGCTATCGCGACGACGTGTCCCTTCACTGGAAGCGAATCTACAACCTGCCGGGATTCGTCTACTTCGACCACAGCATCCACGTCCACAAGGGAGTCGGCTGCTCGTCGTGTCACGGGCGGGTCGATCTGATGCCGTTCACCTATCAGGTGCCGTCGCTGCTGATGGAATGGTGCCTGGACTGCCATCGTGATCCGGCCCAGCACCTTCGGCCGCGCGAAGCGGTCTTCGACATGAACTGGCTGCCGCCTTCCGACCAGGCCGAACGCGGTCGTGATCTGATGCGGAAGTACCACGTCAAGGACGCTCGCCAACTCACCTCCTGCTCGGAGTGCCATCGATGAATCCGCGGAAGGATCTGTCGCCGGAACTGCGCGACCTGAAAGGTCGGCTCGAAGGGGCGCGAGGCGATCGCTACTGGCGCACTCTGGAAGAGCTGGCCGACAGTGAAGCGTTCGCCGAGATGATCCGCGACGAGTTCCCCGAGGAGGCCACGGTCTGGACCGACGCCGTGAGTCGGCGACGGTTCCTGACTCTGATGGGCGCATCGCTGGCCCTGGCCGGACTGACCGGCTGCTCGATCCGACCCGCCCCTACCGGGAAGATCGTCCCCTACGTCAAGGCTCCGGAGGAGATCATTCCAGGTCGGCCACTCTTCTACGCCACGGCCCTGACGCTGGCCGGTTGTGGCGTCGGTCTGCTGGTCGAGAGCCACATGGGCCGACCGACCAAGATCGAGGGCAACCCGGATCATCCGGCCAGTCTTGGCGCGACCGACGCCCTCCACCAGGCGTCGATCCTGGCGCTCTACGATCCCGACCGCATGCAGACGGTGTTGCATCGCGGTCAGACCGCCACCTGGGCGGACGCCGAGGCCAGTCTCCGGGCGGGGCTCGCGAAACTCCCCAAAGGCGGCTCCGGCCTGCGCATCCTGAGCGAGACGATCGTCTCGCCGACGCAGGCCCGCCAGGTCGCCGATCTACTGCGGCGCTTTCCGGAGGCACGCTGGCACCAGTACGAGCCCCTGGCTCGCGTCTCGGCCCAGCGTGCCGCCCGCGCCGGTTTCGGTGAACCGGTCGCCGCCCGGTACAACTTTCAATCCGCTGACCGCATCCTGTCACTGGACTGCGACTTCCTCGCGAGCGGGCCGGGGCATCTTCGCCACGTGCATGATTTCGCCGGGCGACGTCGGGTCCGGACCAGCGTCGCGGATGCACAGCAGGCGACGATGAATCGCCTGTACGTCGTCGAGACGGGAATGACCCTTATCGGGGCGAAGGCCGATCACCGGCTGGCCCTGCCGTGCAGCGCGATCGAGGGAGTCGCCCGGGCGATCGCCACGCGGCTCGGCCTCGATGTCGGCGGCTCCAGCGGTCCCGAGAATTGGGTCGCCGCCGTGGCTCGGGATCTGGAGCAGCATCGCGAGAAATGCCTCGTGCTGGCCGGCGATCGGCAGCCGCCGGCGGTCCATCTCCTGGCCCACGCCGTGAACGCCCGGCTCGGCAACGTCGGCAAGACGATCGAGTACACCGACCCGATCGAGGCCCGGCCCGTCGATCCGTTCGAGTCGCTGCGGGAGCTGGCCGAGGACATGGACGCCGGCCGGGTCGAGGTACTGCTCATCCTCGGCGGCAACCCGGTCTACTCGGCTCCGGCCGATCTGCACTTTGCCGAGCGCATGGAGAAGGTTCCGCTGCGGGCCCACCTGACCCTCTTCCCGGATGAAACGTCAAGGCTGTGTCACTGGACCCTGCCCGAGACGCACTTCCTCGAAGCCTGGGGCGACACGCGCGCCTACGACGGCACCGCGTCGATCGTCCAGCCGCTGATCGAGCCGC
>CAYYJM010000080.1:6435-6698 GCA_964471755.1 uncultured Alcaligenaceae bacterium | reverse complement strand
CTTGAGGTGATCGACTCTCTTCTGGGATCCGGGACGACGGGGCACGAACTGGTTCGTGATCACTGGCGGCAGGAATGGCAAGGTCGGAAGCAGAGTGCGGGCGATTTCGAGGACTTCTGGCAGACCGCGCTGCACGATGGCATCGTGGCCGACACTCGCTATCCCGCTCAGGCGATTTCGTTGAAAGAGGACTGGAAGAAGCATCTCGTCCCCTGGAAGGAGACGCCAGCGGAGGAGGGGAAGTACGAGCTGACCTTCGAGGC
>CAYYJM010000080.1:0-6425 GCA_964471755.1 uncultured Alcaligenaceae bacterium | reverse complement strand
CCGATTCGCGAACAACGGCTGGTTGCAGGAACTGCCCCGACCGATCACCCGGCTGACGTGGGACAACGCTGTCCTCGTCAGCCCGGCGACGGCGAAGATCCTCGGCGTCGGCCACGGCATCCCGACGCACGGTGGCAAGCACGGCGGCTACCATCAACCGGTGGTCGAGCTGCGTCTCGGCGATCGGGTGGTACGCGGTCCGGTCTGGATCGTGCCGGGCCATGCCGATGGGGCCGTCACGGTTTCTCTGGGCTACGGTCGGGTCGGCGGCACGGCTGGCGAGGTCGGCTTCAATGCCTATCCGCTGCGATCGACGGCGCAACCGTGGTTCGCTCCCGGCCTGGTGATCCAGAGGACGCACGCCACCTATCCGCTTGCCTGCGTTCAGGCGCACCACCTGATGGAGAACCGCGACCTGGTCCGCGCCGGCACCCTGGCGGAGTATCACCGCCAGCCGCGAAGCATCGTCGAGAAGGAACCCGACCCGGCCAGGAAGGAGACGCACGAGACGCGTGTACCGCTGACGCTCTACGAGCCGTTCGAGTATCCGAAGCGGCGCTGGGGCATGGCGATCGACGTGACGGCGTGCGTCGGCTGCGCGGCGTGCGTGGTGGCGTGCCAGGCGGAGAACAACATCCCCATCGTCGGCAAGGAGCAGGTGGCGGCCGGTCGCGAGATGCACTGGCTGCGCATCGATCGCTACGTCGGCGGCCCGGCCGACGAGCCCGAGGCGGTCTTCTTTCAGCCGGTGCCGTGCATGCACTGCGAGCGGGCCCCGTGCGAATACGTCTGTCCGGTCGAGGCGACGGTCCACAGTGCCGAGGGCCTCAACGACATGGTCTACCAGCGCTGCGTCGGCACTCGATTCTGCTCGAACAACTGCCCCTACAAGGTGCGGCGGTTCAACTTCCTCGCCTTCGCCGACTTCGACACGCCGAGCCGCCGGCCCGGCTACAACCCGGACGTGACGGTCCGCTCGCGAGGCGTCATGGAGAAATGCTCCTACTGCGTCCAGCGTATCCGGGCGGCGGAGCGGACGGCGGAGAAGGAGGAGCGGGACGTTCGCGATGGCGAGATCCTGACCGCCTGCCAGTCGGCCTGTCCGGCCGGGGCGATCGTCTTCGGCGACATCGCGGACCCCGGCAGCGTCGTCCGTCAGTGGAAGTACGGCCCACTGAACTACGCTCTGCTGGCCTACCTGAACACGGAGCCGCGAACGACATACCTGGCCGCCCTGCGCAATCCGAATCCCGAACTGGAGGCGTAACATGGCCGGTGACGCAGCGCCGCGGCTGGACGCGAACCAGGAGATTCTCTACGCCCCCACCGGCCATTCGCTCGGCTCGGTGACCGACAAGATCACGTCGATCGTCCTGACGCGTAGCACGGGGATCGGCTGGCTTCTCCTGTTCAGCATCGGCCTGCTGCTGGTCGGCATCCTCACCATCGCCGTGGCCTACCTGCTCATCGTCGGTGTCGGCATCTGGGGAATCGACATTCCGGTGGCGTGGGGCTTCGCCATCACGAACTTCGTCTGGTGGGTCGGTATCGGCCATGCCGGCACGCTCATCTCGGCGATCCTGCTGCTGATGCATCAGAAGTGGCGAACGTCGATCAACCGGCTGGCCGAGGCAATGACCATCTTCGCCATCATGTGCGCGGGCGTCTTTCCGCTCCTGCATCTGGGTCGGCCGTGGTTCTTCTACTGGCTGCTGCCCTACCCGAACACGATGGCCCTGTGGCCGCAGTTCCGCAGTGCCCTGGTCTGGGATGTGTTCGCCGTCTCGACGTACTTCACCGTATCGCTGCTGTTCTGGTACATGGGCATGATTCCCGACCTGGCCATTCTGCGCGACCGGGCGAAGAGCCGCACGGCTTGGCTCATCTACGGCCTCCTGGCGATGGGCTGGCGAAACTCGGCCCGGCACTGGCGACGCTACGAGTCGGCCTATCTCCTGCTGGCCGGTATCGCGACCGTCCTGGTCATCTCGGTTCACTCGGTGGTCAGCTCGGACTTCGCGATGTCGAACCTGCCCGGCTGGCACGAGACGGTTTTTCCGCCCTACTTCGTGGCCGGGGCCATCTTCTCCGGTTTCGCCATGGTGCTGGTGATCGTCATCCCGCTGCGGCGGGCCTACGGCCTGGAAGACCTGATCACGGTCAATCATCTCGACGTGATCGCCAAGGTTCTGCTGGCGACGAGTCTGCTCACGTCGTTCGGCTACCTGAGCGAGCAGTTCCTGGCACGGTACGGCGGCGAGGAGGCGGAATACTACGTCTACCTGCACCGTCTGATCGACTTCGATCAGTACGCCCTGGTGGCGTGGACCGTGTTCGCCTGCAACACGATCATCCCGCAAGTCCTCTGGTCCCAGCGAGTTCGGCGGAGCATGCCGTGTCTGTTCGTCGTGTCCCTCGCCGTCCTGCTGGGCATGTGGCTGGAGCGCTACCTGATCATCACGACGAGCCTGAGCCGGGACTATCTCCCGTCGTCGTGGGGGACGTTCCGGCCGACGATCTGGGACTTCCTGACGTTCTTCGGGTCGATTGGTCTGTTCCTGTGCTGCTTCCTGCTGTTCCTCCGGTTGCTGCCGATGATCTCGATCTCCGAGACGAAGGCGCTACTGCCGGAGTCCAAAGCGACCGAGGAGGGGCGATGAAACCACGGATGCCGATCTTCGGCCTGCTGGCCGAGTTCGAGAAGCCGGAAGAGGTCCTCGAGGCCGCTCGTCAGGCCCGCCTGGCCGGCTACCGAGACACGGATGCCTACACGCCCTATCCGGTCCACGGCCTGGCCGAGGAACTCGGCATGCGGCGAACGGAGGTGCCATTCGTCGTGCTGATGTGCGCCCTGATCGGAGCCGCCGTCGGCTTCTTCATGCAGCTCTACTCGATGGGCTACGACTACCCGTTCAACGTCGGCGGCCGACCGTTGAACAGCTGGCCGGTGTTCCTGCCGATCGCGTTCGAGGTCATGGTCCTGATCGCCTCGTTCGGGGCACTGATCGGCATGCTATTCCTCAACGGCCTGCCTCGACCGTACCATCCGCTGTTCAAGGTGGAGCGCTTCGTCGAGGCCAGCGCGTACCGCTTCTTCTTCTGCATCGAGGCGACCGACCCGCGCTACGACCCGGAGGGGACGCGGCAGTTCCTGGCCGGCCTGCCGGCGCTGGACGTGATCGAGGTGCCGAATTGATGCTCCCGGAGGACCACGCCATGACGACCGCGCCGCGACGACTGGCTCTCGGTCTGATGCCGTTGGTGCTGTGTCTTCTGCCGGCCTGCCAGCAGAAGATGGCGGTGCAGCCGAGCTACCGCCCCGATGAGGCCAGCGTGTTCTTCGACGACGGTCGCGCCAATCGACCGCTGCCAGACGGCACCGTCGCGCGCGGGCAGT
Source organism: uncultured Alcaligenaceae bacterium (assembly GCA_964471755.1). Classification (GTDB taxonomy): domain Bacteria; phylum Planctomycetota; class Planctomycetia; order Gemmatales; family Gemmataceae; genus CAYYJM01. Next base: position 3,028 of record CAYYJM010000080.1, on the reverse strand, counting down.
TGCGAACCGACCTGGCCCTGTTCACCGGGCGCACGTCTCGTTCGGAACGCGAATGGGCCCTGGTGCCGGCCCTGCTCGGCACCCTCGGTCGAGACCCATTCGGAGCGGCCGCGCTGGCCGTTGCCGGTCAGGGCGACCACGTCGATTCGTTCCCGTTTCCGGTGACGCGTGAAGTCCTCGAACACGGCCGGAATCGGTTCGTGATCTACTGTGCCGTCTGTCACGACGCCCTGGGGACCGGCCGGGGCAAGATCGTCGAACGCGGCTACACGCCGCCGCCGACGTACCATCAACCCCGGCTGCGCGATGCGCCGCCGGGCTACCTCTTCGCCGTCATCACGCACGGGTACGGATCCATGCCAGCGTATGCGCAGCAGATTCCGCCGCGCGACCGGTGGGCCATCGTCAGCCACATCCGCGCGCTGCAACTGAGCCAGCACTTTCCCGAGTCGCGCCTGACCGACGCGATGCGCCAGGAGTGGAAGGATCAGGACGAGGCGGCCGGGACCGCCCAGTCCGGGGAGGTGCGCCCGTGAGCCAGGTCGTGTCATCCCGTTCGCACTGGTGGCCGGAACGCCCCGAAGGGGTGTCCCTGGCCGTGGGCGTCATCGCGCTGATCCTCTGCGTCATCGGAGCGTTCTTCACGCCGGTGCAGTTCTTCCAGGCTTACCTGGCGTCGTACCATTTCTTCCTGGGCCTCGGCCTGGGCTGCCTCGTCGTCCTGATGATGCTCCACCTGACCTGGGGTGGCTGGGCCTATGTCATCCGTCGCATTCTTGAGGCCGGGACGCGAACCCTGCCGCTGATGGTGCTGCTATTCCTGCCCATCGCCTTTGGCCTGCGCTTCCTGTTCCCTTGGTCGCAGGCTACCGTCTCCGCCGCCGGCGCGACGACGACGTTCAAGGGATTCTACCTCAACGTGCCGTTCTTTCTGGTCCGGGCGGCGATCTATTTCGCCCTCTGGCTGGGGCTGGCGTACTACCTCGATCGCTGGTCGCGTTGCCAGGATCGGGACGGCGACCCGCGTCTACTGCTCTGGTTCTCCCGGCTCGGCGGCCTCGGCCTGGTCGCGTACGGGATCGCCATTCACTTCGCCTCGATTGACTGGCTCATGTCACTGCACCGGGAGTTCCGCTCGACGATCTTCGGGCCGCTCCTGGCCGCCCGGCACATGGTGAGCGGGACGGCTCTCGTCGCCCTCAGCCTGGCCTGGCTGGCGCGTCGGCCGCCACTGGATGAGGTCGTCTCCGAGTCAGTCCTCCACGACGTGGGCAACCTGCTGCTGACGTTCCTGATCGTCTGGGCGTACCTGTTCTACTTCCAGTACATGCTCATCTGGATTGCCGACCTGCCCTACGAGGTCGCCTGGTTCCTGCCGCGCATCAACGGTGTCTGGGGCTGGATCGCCCTGGGGCTGGTCCTCTTCGGCTTCGTCGTGCCGTTCCTGCTCCTGCTCTCGCGGGATCTGAAGCGGGATCCGGTCGGCCTGGCGTGGATCGGCGGTCTGGTCCTCTTCACGCAGCTGGTCTTCTCGTACTACGAGGTGTCACCTCTGTTCCCCGGAACGAGCTTCGCCGATCACTGGATGAACTTCGTCATGCCGATCGGAATCGGCGGCATCTGGCTGGCGTGCTTCCTGTGGCAACTACCGCAGCGTCCGCCGCTGCCGGCCAACGATCCGAACCGCGCCCTCGCCCTGGAACACCGCCACCGTGACGCGGAACTGGCCGCCCGGATGGAGGGAATGGCTCATGACTGAACCGATCCACGAAGGCCCGCCGCCGACCGAGAACCCCAGCGTCCGCGTCGAGGAACGCGACGCTCGCTTCAAGCCGATCTTTCTTCTGCTGATCGTGTCGGCGATCCTGGGCGTGGTCATCTTCCTGATCGTCTGGACGTTCTTCCGGGACTACGGCGCGTATCAGGATCGGATCAAGCGGTCGCCGTATCCGCTGGCTCCGACGCCATCGACGGCGCTGCCGCGCGGCCCGCGCCTGGAACAGCTCAACCGCGACGCCGGGATCGAGACGGGCAACATCCATCACCTCCAGGCGGCCTACGCGGCGACCCTGCACAGCTATGGCCGAACGGAGAAGGAGGGGTACGTTCGCGTGCCGATAGAGCGAGCTGCGGAACTGCTGGCGAACCGCCTGCCGGCCCGCCAGGCGCAACCGGCCGGGATGGCGCGCCGCTCCAGCGGTCTGGTCGGCGCGGGCGAGAGTAGTGCCGGCCGTCTGTTCCGAAAGGAGGAACCCTGATGCGAGGTATTCTGACGCTCCTGGCGCTGTCCGTCATCGCACAGCCGGCGCTCGGACAGGATGCTCTGCCACGCGTGCTGCGCGAGGTGCGGTTTGATCAGCGCCTGAACGAGCAGGTGCCCTCGGACCTGACGTTTCGCGACGAGGCCGGCCAGACTGTCCAGCTCGGCGACTACTTCGGCGATCGGCCGGTGATCCTCGTGCTGGCTTATTTCAAGTGCCCGATGCTCTGCACTCAGGTTCTCAACGGCCTGGTCCAGACGCTGATCGACGTGCCGCTTCGGCCGGGCCGGGACTTCACGATCCTGACGGTGAGCTTCGACCCGCGGGAGACGCCGGAGCTGGCCGCCGCCATGAAGAAGACGTACGTCGAACGGCTGGGCCGACCCGAGGCGGCCGCCGGCTGGCACTTCCTGACCGGCCAGCCGGAGGCCATCGCCCGGCTGACCCGGGCGGTCGGGTTCCAGTACACGTACGACGAGCAGCGGGATCAGTACGCCCACGCCAGCGGCCTGGTTCTGCTGACGCCGACGGGGAAGGTATCGCGCTACTTCTACGACATCCGCTATTCGCCCGGCGATCTGCGGCTCGGCCTGGTCGAGGCGTCGGCCAACCGGATCGGCTCGGCGGTCGACCAGATCCTGCTCTACTGCTTCCACTACGACCCGGAACAGGGGCGCTACGGGCCGACGATCATGAACCTCGTCCGTCTGGGCGGCGTGTTCACCTTGCTGTGCGTCGGCGGATTCTTCGCGTTGTTGTGGCGGCAA
>CAYYJM010000079.1:21113-22671 GCA_964471755.1 uncultured Alcaligenaceae bacterium | reverse complement strand
TTTCGATGGTGCGTGGCGAGCGGTTTCGGCGGCGGAGTTCGTCGATGAAGCGTTGGCGAAGTGGCGTCATGGCCGTCCTCCGGTGTGAGGGAAAAGCGACACCGGAAGGGGCATAGCCGAGCCGACGCGGAAGCGCAAGAGCAGATCGGAATCGGCGAAAGCTGGCCGGGTTATCTCCCGCGCCAGCGGGTTAGTTCAACATGGTGAATTATGCTGACCGGCGTCAGCGCTATGTGCCTCGCCGGCGCGCTATTCCAGCCGTCGGCAGCATATTACCGCGTGCTGGCACGCTATGCAAGCATCGGCGCGCGATCTCGGCAGGACGAAAGGGCGAAATTCACCTGGCGGTTTTTTCTTGACGAAGGGCCTTCGTAGGCTCGGTCCGCCGGTCCGTCCGGAGGACTTCGCCTTGACCCTTAACGTCTGTTTGCACTACAAGCACGCCTGGCGCGGACGGGATGTTCCGCGTCGGGAGGACTCATCGTGCTTATGCCGCTGCGCCGGCCCACCGAAGGGCTACTCACTCCGCTTGCTTGCCGGTTGTTCGTTCTGGTCCTGATCGTCGGGGCCGCTCTGCTTCGCTGGTGGTTTCTCGTCACTCCGGGTTGTCCGCTCAACCTCGCTCCCGACGAGGCACACTACTGGCACTGGTCCCGCCACCTCGACTGGAGCTACTACAGCAAGGGGCCGCTCGTCGCCTGGCTCATCCGTGCCAGCACCGAGCTGCTCGGGCCCTGGTCGCTGGCCGCCACCGGTTCGCTGATGCCGGCCATCCGCTTCCCAGCCGTCGTCAGCGGGGCGCTCATGCTCCTGGGCCTGTACATACTGACCGTGCAGGTCTTTCGTCGTGAGGATTACGCCCTCGTCGTGGTCTTCGGTTTCGCCATCAGCCCCGTCGTCGCGGTCGGCTCCGCCCTCATGACCATCGACGCTCCGTACACCTGCCTGTGGACTTGGGCCCTGGTCGCGACACACCACGCCGTCTTTGGCCGGGCCGGCTGGGCCTGGCCGGTCGCGGGCCTGCTCGTCGCCCTGGGCATCCTCGCCAAGTACACGATGGTGATCTTCCTGCCGTCGCTGGTCCTGTTCCTCTGGTTCACGCCCGGCTACCGCAGCGAACTGTTCCGCCCGGGGTTCTGGGCACTCGTCGCCTGTGCCTCTCTGGCCGGCCTGCCGATTCTGCTCTGGAACGCCCAGCACGACTGGGCGACGTTCCAGCACGTCTTCGGCCTGGCCGGCGTCTCCGGTGCGGCTAAGAAATGGCATCCGCTCGGACCACTGGCCTACGTCGGCGGTCAGATGGCCCTGCTCCTGGTCGTCTGGTTCCTGCTCTGGGTGACGGCGATGATCGCCTGTCGGCCCGGCGTCGAGAAGGAGCCCGGTCGGCTCTATCTCTGGTGGTTCTCGCTGCCGATGTTCGTCGTCTTTCTGCTCTTCTCGCCACGCACCGGCGGCGGCGAACTCAACTGGCCGGTGACGGCGTATCTGTCCGGCATGGTTCTCGTCGTCGGCTGGTTCCCCGAGGGCTGGGAACAGGCCGGCCCTTTCCGTCGCCGAC
>CAYYJM010000079.1:19936-21103 GCA_964471755.1 uncultured Alcaligenaceae bacterium | reverse complement strand
TGTCGTCGGTGTTCATGCTCGTCGTGACGAGCGGCCCGCGCCTCGGCGACCTCGAGTCGGGCGTCGCCGCGTCGCTGCTGACGGTCACCGCGGCGGTGAGCGCCGGCGGGCTGCTCTGCCTCGTCGGGGTCGGGGTGGTCGGGTGTCTGGTGTTGAGTCTGGCGTTGACGCTGGTCATGCACCGGACGGACTGGCTGTACCCGCAGCTGGCGCTGGTCGCGGGGGAGCCGACCGCGGTGCAGCCGTACCCGCTCCGGCGTCTCGATCCGACCTGCCGCCTGCGCGGCTGGAAGGAACTGGGCCAGGAGGTCGATCGCGTCTGCGCCGAACTGCGCGAGCGCGGCATCGACCCGGTCATCGTCGGCAGTGGCTGGAGCCTGCCGGGCCTCCTGGGCGTCTACTGTGCGGGCCAGCCGGAAACGTACTCGGTCGGAGCCGTCTGCGGCGACCGACACAGTCAGTACGACTTCTGGGATGGCCCCGTGACCCGGCCGGAGCGCTTCCGCGAACGGACCTTCGTCTGTGTCGGCGGCATCAGCGACACCCTGAAGGCCGGCTTCGCCTCGGTGGATCCGACTCGCCTCTTTGTCCACACGGAGGCCGGCTATCCGGTCGCCGCCTGGGGCATCACGATTCTGCGCGACTTCCGCGGCTTCCCCACCGGGGCGGAAGCCGCGCGCGGGCATTAGCGGTTCCAGAAGGCGAGCGTGGGGCGTCAGCCCCATGAGTATTTCTCTCCAGATGAAGAGTCATGGGGCTGACGCCCCACGCTCGCCAGCGCCCCACGCTCGCCAGCGGCCCACGCTCGCCGGGGCGCGTTACATCCCCATGAGTTTGCCCAGGATGTACATCTCCAGCGCCTCGTAGTTGCGAGCCTGGCGCAGGGCCTCGACTTCCGCGACGTTGACCGAGCGGACGACGTCGAGCAGCCGCAGGAACATGGCCCGACTGTTGGCCAGGTGGAGGGTCTGGTGTTCCGGTTTGGTACTTCGCATGGCCTTGACATCGAGGCCGATACTGCCGTCGTAGCCGGCTCGCTCCAGCACCCAGACGGTGTTGAACGCTCGACGCAGATCCACCGAGCCGAACATCTTGTCCTGATCGTACTTCAGACCGTTCTGGTCGTTCAGGTGGACGCTCCAGAGCTTGTTGAAGGCGAGCGCGAAA
>CAYYJM010000079.1:0-19926 GCA_964471755.1 uncultured Alcaligenaceae bacterium | reverse complement strand
TCGGACGGGTCGAGGCCGGCCAGGATCGAGTGGGCCGACTCGATCAGCACGCCGACGCGACTCGGATCACTGGCCTTGTAGCACAGGGCCAGGAAGTGGCCCGGTGTCGGCAGATAGGCCTGATCCATCGGCTCGTTCGGCTTCATCTCGCCCAGGATGCGGATCTTCGGATCGTGAGCCAGCAGGGTGTTGACGGCGTCCAGAATCCGCTGACTGGCCAGGATCGGATCCTTGGCCTCACGGATGTACGTTCCCTCGCGGGCCAGCCAGAGGACCAGGTTCGGACAGCCGAGTCGGTTGGCGATATCGACGCAGCGTTTCGAGCGCTCCAGGGCGTACGCACGGTGGCCGGCATCGTTGGACGTGTAGGCTCCATCGATCGTGCTGGGGTGTTCCCACAGACGCGGAGCGACGATTTCGACGAAGAGCCCCTCGTCGGAAAGGATCTTCTGGACCTCCATGACGCCGCGTTCGGTCTCGGCCCAGGAGAGGTCGGCGGCGACGACGTCGTCATCGTGGAACTGAACGCCATCGAAGCCGAGCTTCTTGTACTCGCGGAGCTTGGTGGCGAAGGCGATGTCGGGCCGCACCGGCGGCCCGAAGGGATCGGCTCCCGTATGGATGTTCCAGGGACCGAAGGTGAAACGATAAGTGCGAGGTTTCGGAGAAGAATTCATGTAAATTCGCTCCCGCGAGGCCCGAAAATCATGGTAGAATGTACATTCGTAACGCCGGAAGTGTGCCTCAATTTCCGGTGCTGCGATCTTTCCTTATCGGGTGATTTATGGATCGGTTGGTGATCCGCTGTCTCGCCTGCCAGCACAGCTGGACGATGGAGACGGCGTTTACGGTTTACGAACAACAGGCCCTGGAATCGAGTCCCTGTCCTCGGTGTGGGTTATATACCCTCTGCTGTGCCGAGCCGATCCCCGCCGCGCCGTCGCCGCGCCGACGACGACCGGGGACGACGCCCGTGGCGCACCGGCCCCCGGTGCCCCAGCCGCGCCGGGGGTAGATGGAAACGAACACGCCCCGGAAAATCCGGGGCGGTTCTGTCATTCGCTCGCCCCGAGAAGGAGCGTCGGCGAAAACAAGGAAGGCCCTGGCGAGATACACGCCAGAGCCTTCTACGGGTGGGCTGCCACCGACGGCAAACCCGTCGGCTGCGGTCAGCGCAGCCCTTCCTGGTTATTGGTACACAAGGTGACCACCTCCTTCTGCCAGAGACATCCCGCGGCGAGCGGAAAACCAGACCGCCGGCTCGCAGGCTCTCGTCCGTCGCGCCACGTTTTGCGCGACCCGCTGTCATTTCTGACATCCAGATCATAACCGAGGTTCGCGCCGAGGCAAGAAAATAATTCGCTCTCTCGCTGGCCGGATGCGTACCGCGACCGTGGCAAGGAACCGCCCCTGACGGTAGAATAAGATCGAGCGAGGACAGCATGGACGAGCAACGGCAATGGCACCGACTGTTCGGCATGTCCTGGGCGGACTTCTTCGTCGGCCAGCCGGTCACGGTCGAGGTGGAGAAGGATCTGTCCCAGCAGCAGCAGTTCCTCGATGTTGTCCTCGTCCGCAGGGACATGGCCACACCGCTGACGGGGCCGATGCCGGACGGCTTCGACGATCTCGCAGGGCACAACCTCATCAGCTACAAGTCGCACCGCGAGACGCTCGACGGCTGGATGCTCAATGAACTGATCGCCCACTACGTCAACTACCGTAAACTGATCAGTCCCCGGACGGACACGTTGTTGCAGGAGAACGAGTTCCGACTCTTCGCCGTGAGTGCCCGGTTTCCGCGTGTGCTGAATCAGCGACGGCCTTTGAATCCGATTGGCGATGGGGTTTACGAGATCGAACACTTCACGGGAACGATGCGTCTGATCGTCGTGGCCCAGTTGCCGCAGCAGGCCCACAACGCTCTGCTGCACCTGTTCAGCGCCAGCGAGGAACTGGTCCGGTTCGGGTCTCAGCAATACCGGCCGCGATCGCCACGAACCAGTACCTTCCTGTTTCAGCTTTACGATCGTTACCGCGAGGAGGGAATGCCGATGCCGTTCACTGTCGAGGAGTTCGTCCAGGAGACGCTGCTCCACATCGCTCAGGACCCGGAGCATGCCAGGCAGATCTTGAAATACATCCCAGTCGAGCAGCGCCTGGAGGGCGTGCCGGTCGAGCAACGCCTGGAGGGCGTACCGGTCGAGCAGCGTCTGGAAGGGGTGCCGGTCGAGCAACGCCTCGAAGGCGTGCCGGTCGAGCAACGCCTCGAAGGCGTGCCGGTCGAGCAGCGCCTCGAAGGTGTACCGGTCGAGCAACGCCTGGAAGGGGTGCCGGTCGAGCAGCGTCTGCTGGGTTTGACGCGCGAGGAGCGGGCCGAACTGCTGCGCCGCTTGCAGGCGGAAGCGGAAGAGAAGCCGGCCGAGAACTGAGGGGCCTTACGCGACGTGAGTCCAGCGGGCCGTCACGGCGTCCTCGATCCAGTGCCAGCAATGGACCTGCACGCCCGGCCGCATCAGGGCCAGCGCTCCGACATAGCCCGGAGCCGGCGTCAGGTGCCACAGACCCCATTCCTCGGCCTGACGCGGACAGCCGTCCAGCAGCATCAGCCGGGCCGGCTCCCACGGTGCGAGCGCCACCTCGACCCGCTCCAGACCCCGAGCGATGCCCTCGCCGGTCGCCTTCAGGTACGCTTCCTTTCGCGTCCAGGCATGGAAGAAAATCTCATTCCGCTGATGCTCCGGCACCGACAGCAGCGAACGCACCTCGCCCGGCGAGAAGTAACGCTCGGCGAAGCCCATGTCGTTGAAGGGGCGGACGCGCTCGACGTCCACGCCGATCTCCATCCGGCTGACGGCGACCAGGGCCAGGCCGTGCGAGTGCGACAGATTGAAGTACAGGTCCGACCACGGCGGCTCCAGATACGGCTTGCCCTGCGGCCCGTACTGGAACGTCAACTGACGCGGATCGGCGTCGAGGTAGGCTCCCAGCACCCCGCGTAGCATAGCTCGGGCAGCGATGAAGTGGTGTCGGACACTCGGGATACGATAGCGGTCGGCCCGCTCATGGTCCTCGGCCACCAGCAAGCGGGAGAGCTTTTCCAGTTGCTCGGGGGCCCGGTCCAGGTCGGCACTCCAGACGTGGACCTCGTCCTTTCCCAGCGACGGTGGGCTCGGTTCGATCGGCCAGGAGATCCGCACGAGCGTCATGCCTCCCTCCCTCACACCAGCACCACGCGCACGATCTTGCGCGACCCGACGCGGACCAGCAGACCCGTCTCGATCGGGACGACGCCGTTGGGATCCTCGATCCGGGTCCGCTCCGGGCCGATGGTCACCCCGCCCTGTTGGATCAGACGACGAGCCTCGTTGCCGCTGCTGGCCAGTTTCAGGGCGACGATCAGTTTACTCGCTGGCAAGCCGCCGTCCACGAGATTCGCGCGCGGAATCGGGCCGTCCGGGATGTCGGTCGGGTCCTTCCGCTCGCTGAAACGCTCCTCCCAAGCCTTCCGCGCCACGGGGCCGGCGCTGGCCCCATGATAGAACTGGACGATCTCCGAGCCCAATCTCTTCTTCGCCTCCATCGGATGCGTCTGGTTCGGATCGAGCAGGACGTCAATCTCCGCCGCCGGCCGATCCGTCAGGAGCGTGAACCACTCGCGCAACAGCTCGTCAGGGATGCTCATCGTCTTGTCGAACTGTTCCTGGGCCGGTTCGCCGACGCCGACGTAGTTGCCCAGGCTCTTGCCCATGCGACGAGTGCCGTCCAGGCCGCGCAGGATCGGCAGCGTGATGCACACCTGCGCCTCCTGACCGGCATCGCCCTGGAGATTCCGACCCATCATCAGGTTGAACAGCTGTTCGCTGCCGCCCAGCTCGACGTCGGCCCGGATCTCGACGCTGTCCTGCCCCTGCATCAGCGGGTAGAGGCACTCGTGCAGCGAGATCGGCGTCCCACTGCGCAGGCGTTTGGTGAAGTCATCCCGTTCGAGCATGCGCTGCACCGTGATCCGACTCGTCAGACGCATGACGTCCACGAAACTATACTTCGCGAACCAGTCGCCGTTGCGGTGAACCTCGGCCTGGCTCAGGTCGATGATTCGGCCGACCTGTTCCAGGTAGGTCCGGGCGTTGGCGTTGATCGCCTCCTCGGTCAGGCCGGCCCGCGTCTGGTCCCGACCGCTGGGATCGCCGACCATCGCCGTGTACGTTCCCAGGATGATGACGGCCTTGTGCCCCAGGTCCTGGAACTGCCGCAGCTTGCGCAGCGGGACCGTGTGGCCGAGGTGAACGTCGATGCCGGTCGGGTCGATGCCGTACTTGACGCGGAGCGGCTGACCGGTGGTCAGGCTGCGAGCCAGCTTGCGACGGAGATCCTCCTCCGGCACGATCTGCTCGACGCCGCGACGGAGGCGGGTGATCTGTTCTTCAATGGCGGAGTTCGGCGTGTCGCTCATGGTCCTTTTCCGGGCGAGCGTGGGGCGTCAGCCCCATGATCTTCTCTCATCTCGCGTCGTGATCCGGGCGAGCGTGGGGCGTCAGCCCCATGATCTTCTCTCACCTCGCGTCGTGACGGGAGTCATGGGGCTGACGCCCCACGCTCGCCGATCTTCTCTCATCTCGCGTCGTGACGGGAGTCATGGGGCTGACGCCCCACGCTCGCCGATCTTCACTCATCTCGCGTCGTGACGGGAGTCATGGGGCTGACGCCCCACGCTCGCCGGTTACCTCACGAGTGCATCTGGAACCGTCCAACGGCCTCGAAGGCCTGAGGATAGTGGGTGACCTCGGGTTCGCGCGCCCCGGCCGGGGTGTGCAGGGTGAGTACGTCGAACCGCGCGGAGCAGCCCAACAGGCCCTTCGCCCGCAGAAAGTGGAGAGCCACCTGCGTCAGTTTCGTCTGCTTGGTCCGGTCCACGGACGCCGCGGGCCGCTCGGCATCGTCCGATTCGGTCGAGCGGACCTCGACGAAAACGACACACCTGCCCTGCACGGCGACCAGGTCCAGTTCGCCGTGCGGACAGGTGTAGTTGCGGGCGACGATGCGATACCCCCGCCGTTGCAAGTAGCGAGCCGCGACACGCTCCGAGCGCGTGCCGAACCAGCGCCGCCACCAGGGCAACCGGGCGGTGGGACCGCTCACTTGGTGGTATTCCCCTTCTTGGCCGGCTTCTTGCGCGTCCGTTTGGCGGCGGCTTCCGGCGTCTCCTTCGCCTTCCGCTCGCGCAGACGGGTCGCCTTGCCGACGCGATCACGCAGGTAGTAGAGCTTCGCCCGGCGGGTCTCGCCGCTGCGCTTGACCTCGATCTTGGCGATCTTCGGACTGTGGACCGGGAAAGTCCGCTCGACGCCCTCGCCCTGGACGATACGACGAACCGTGAACATCTCGCGGATGCCGTCGCCCCGACGAGCGATCACCGTGCCATTGAAGACCTGCACACGTTCCTTGTTGCCTTCCAGAATGCGCAGGTGGACGTCGATCGTGTCGCCGATCTCGAACTTCGGCACCTCGGGTTTCATGGCCGCCGTTTCGACCTTCTTCATCAACTCATTCATCATGGCTCGTTACCTCCGTCGTCAGGGGTGTTCGGGGGTGTCTGGGGCGATGTCTCGCTGGCCTCACCTTCCTGGCTGCGTCGCAGGGATTGCTCGCGCCGCCAGGCGGCGATGGCCGGGTGGTTGCCGCTCAACAGAATCTCGGGCACTTCCAGGCCACGGAAGACACGCGGCCGGGTGTACTGCGGATACTCCAGCCGGCCCTCCTCGTTGTGCGATTCCTCCGCTAGGCTGTCCGGGTCGCCCAGAACGCCGGGCACGAACCGGATCACGGTATCGATCACGACCATGGCCGGCACCTCGCCGCCATTGCAGACGAAGTCGCCGATGGAGATCTCCAGCGGTCGCAGGCCCAGACGGATGCGTTCGTCGAAGCCCTCGTATCGGCCGCAGAGCAGGAGCAGTCGCCGATGCGACGCCGCCAACTCCTGCACGAACGGCGTGTTCAGTCGTCGCCCGGTCGGCGTCAGCAGCACCAGTTGGCCGGGCTCGTCGCCCCGGGCCTGGACGGCCTCCACACAGTCGAAGACCGGCTCGGGCATGATCACCATGCCAGGACCGCCGCCGAAGGGCCGATCGTCCACGCTGTGATGCTTCCCCTTCGCCCAGTCACGGATGTTCCACAGGTGGATCTGTACGAGACCCTGCTCGATGGCCAGCTTGAGCAGGCTCTGCGTCAGATACCCGGCGAAGATCTCGGGAAACAGGGTCAGCACGTCGAAGCGCATGATCCGGCCCGGAACGGGGTTAGCTCGCTGGCGTCGCTGCCGGCTGCTGGCTCGCCGTCGCCGCCTGCTCGGCCTCGCGCTGCTCGAACTTGGCCAGGTACTTGTTCAGGAAGACCTGAACGTTCTCCGACGGCAGAGCACCGACGCTCAGCCAGTACTTGAGCCGGGCCGCCGACAGGACGACACGGCGCTCCTTGTCGGCCATCATCGGGTCGTAGGTGCCGAGTTCCTCGATCACCCGGCCGTCGCGCGGCTGGCGATGGTCGATGGCCACAATGCGGTAGTACGGTCGGTGCTTGCGACCCATCTTCTTCATGCGAATGCGAACAGCCACGTCGGTCCTCTCCATTTAGCCGCCGGCGACCCGGCGGGGTTTCGTCCCAAAGCACCGCCGACAGGCCGGCGGCTAAATGGGTGTCACTTCTTCTTTTTCTTCTTCCGTTCCTTCGCCCGTTCCTTGGGCGATTTGCGATGCCCCGTGTCGCCCTTCTTCTGTAGCACGTTCGAGCCGGGCATGAACGCTCCCTGCCGACCCAGACCGGTGATCATCTTCATGCGATCCCAGATGGACATCTTCGCCATCTGCCGCATCAGCGTCCGGACCTGCTCGAACTGCGTCAGGAACTGCTTGATCTCGTGCGCCTCGACGCCGGCCCCGATCGCGATTCGCCGACGTCGGCTCAGATCGATCACGTCGGGGTCCTTGCGCTCCGCCTTCGTCATCGAGTCGATGATGCCCTGGATGCGCTTGATGCCCGCCTCGGGGTCCTCGTCGTCGGGGATCATATCGCCCATGCCGGGCATCATCTTGACGACGTCTTTCAGGTTGCCCATCTTCTTCAGCTGGGCGAACTGGGCCTTGAAGTCGTCGAGGGTGAAGTCGCCCTTCTCGGCGATCTTCTGCTGGCGGGCGAGATCCTCCTCGCTCAACTGCTGCTGAACGCTGGCGACTCGCTCGACCAGGCCCATCAGGTCGCCCTGACCGAGGATGCGCTGGGCCATGCCCTCGGGCCGGAACGTCTCCAGGCGATCGAGTTTCTCGCCGACGCCGATGAACTTGATCGGGACGCGCGTCACTTCCTTGATCGACAGGGCCGCACCGCCACGGGCGTCGCCGTCCATCTTGGTCAGGATCACGCCGTTGAGGTCGAGCGCCTCGTTGAACGCGCGGGCACTCTGGACGGCGTCCTGACCGGTCATCGCATCGCAGACGAGGTAGACCTCGTCGGGCCGAACGAGCCGATCGATCTGCTTCAGCTCGTCCATCGGCATCTCGGCGACGTGCAGTCGCCCGGCCGTGTCGAGGATGATCGTGTCCAGCCCGTTGGTTTTCGCGAAGGCGACCGCGTTCTTGCAGACGTTGACCGGCGTCGAGCCCGTCTCGGCGTAGACGGCGACGCCGAGCTGCTGGCCGAGAACCTTGAGCTGCTCGACGGCGGCGGGTCGTTGCAGGTCGGCCGCCACCAGGAGCGGCTTGCGGCCCTGGGTGCGAAGGGTCAGGGCCAGCTTGCCGGCGGTGGTCGTCTTGCCCTGGCCCTGGAGGCCACACAGCATCAGGATCGTCGGTCGGTCCTTGGCGAACTTGATGTTCGGATCGACCGGCCCCATGAGGGCGACGAGTTCGTCGTAGACAATCTTGATGACCTGCTCGCCGGGGTTGAGCGAGCGGAGGACGGTTTGGCCGACGGCTTTCTCGGTGACGCGCTGGATGAAGGCGTTGACGACGTCGAAGTTCACGTCGGCGTCGAGCAGCGCACGGCGGACCTCGGCCATCGCTTCGCGAATGTTGGCCTCGGTGATCCGGCCCCGGCCGCTGAGCTTCTTGAAGATCTCGCTCAGGCCGCGCTGAATACCTTCAAACATGGGTCGTCAACCCCTCTGAGGACCGCCGGCGCACGCGGCGTCCTGGAGCGCGCAAGGCGGTAAAACGTGAATTATAGGGTTCCGCCACCCCGGACGCAATGGGTGGTCGCGCGAATCGGGCACTAATACCCTACCAGGACGCCTCGCCGGGGCGATCTCGCCGCCTTCGCGTTACAACTCCACCCGGTCACCGAAACGAGCCCGGAGAGCCTTCGCACCGGCGGGACCAATCTTGTTGTCACTGACGATCAGACGTTCCAAATTCACCAGGTGCGGCGACTCGGCCACGACCATCGCCCCCGTGGACGAGAGGCGGTTGCCGTGCAGATCCAGCACCTTCAGTCCGGCGAGCCGTTCCGACCCGGCCAGGGCACGGGCTCCCGGTACGCTGATACGATGATGCCCCTGCGTGTTTCGCACGATCAACTGTCGGATCGTGGTCGGCAGCGTCTCGGCCAGAACGGTCAGGCCAGCGTTACCGAACAGGTTGTCCGAGACGTTGAGCGCTGTCAGGCCGGCAAGCTGCGGCGAAGAGATCAGGTCGCGCAGGACGGCTTCGTCAAGCCGATTGTCGGCCAGGTTCAGAACGGTCACGTTGGTGGCGACGGGTGCGGTGAACAGGGTGCGCAGTTCCGCGTGGATTCGACAGTAGCCACAGCTGCACATCTTGCTCAGATCCACCTCGGCCAACCGGGAGAAGTGCGGCGACTGGGTCAGATAGCGAAGTTCGTTCGAGGCGTCGGGAAAGCGCACCGCGCGGAGCATCGGCACGAGCTGGAACAGACGGTCTCCCGTCGTGGCGAATCGCGGTGCCTTCATCGTGACGCTGTCGAGGAAGCCCCGGCGGAACGTCCAGGTGGAGACGAGTTTCGCCTTGCGAAGATCGGCCGTCCACTTCTTGCCGTGGGCCTTGAGGATCTTCGCCGCCTCGGCCTCCCGTGCTGGCCGACCCGGATCGTTGGGCGGTAGACGTTCCAGGGCACACTGCGCTCGAATGAGCGCCGCCCGCGGCTGGGCGGCCTCGTCGCCGTGGTCTTCGAGCCAGTCGGCGTAGATGAGACGCGGCGTGTCGTCATCAGGCGTTTGGTGGATCGACTCCAGGAACGCTTCATCCATTCCCATGGTGCTTCCTCCGAGTTGGCTTCCGCCACTGTACCCGGAATGAGCCACCTCGTCGAGAGAACTAACGCCCGGAATCAGGGTCGGGCCGTCACCGGGCAGCAGTGGGGAAAGGCCGCCCGACCCTGCTCGTAGCCGTAGCGATAGAGGGCCGACACCCGCCGTAGAAAGTCCGTCCGGTCTTCCGGCACGCCGCCCACCAGACGCAGCCCGGTGATCTCCGGCCAGAACGACACGTCCGGGCCAGGCGGATGAGTCAGGTCCACGACCACCTCGGCCGGCTGAGCCTCGACCACCTTCTGACGCTCCCGCTGACGGTATCCGAACGCGCTGAGACTGCCGATTTCCTTGATCGTGTCGAGCGGTTGATGCCGAGCATGCATCACCCGACGGGCGACCGTGCGGGCCAGCTCGATCGGCCAGAGATTGATGCCGCCACCGACGTAGTAGTTCCCGTTGACCACCGCCGGCGACACCATGTACGGCTCCGCCATCGACGAGCGAACAGCGGCACCGAGCGTCACCTCGCCCTGGACACAGGCGCATGGCCGGACGTAACTGCCGGGATAGGCCGTGCCGATCACCGACGTGCCACCAGCCAGGGCCTGAGCCGTGATCCGATCGGTGAACCAGGTCTCGGTGAAGTAGTGCGAATCGCCCCAGGTCGTGTGGAAGAACGCCGGGTTGACCAGGCCGCCAATCAGGATCACCTTCGGCCCCTCAGGCCCGGTCGGAAAGGGCCGGCCCAGGTGGCTCGGAGCGAGATTCTGCGGCACATCGAAGACGGCCGGCGCGAACAGATTCGGCGGTCGGAAATCCAGGCCTCGCCCCCGTGCAATCCAGCCCAGCGCCCGGACGCCAATCGGACCGAGCCGTCGTCGAACGATCTGTGGAGCCAGCACCAGCTGATGGAACGTCTCGGTGCCGAGCAGTTCCATCCGCGCTCGCCGATCGGGATAGGCCCCGACGATGGCGGCGGCCAGCGAGCCACCACTCGTGCCCAGGATCACATCGGGCGAATAGCCGTGGTCCACCGCGGCATCGAACACGCCCAGATGCACGACCCAGTCGGTCGCCAGACCGGAGAAGAGGATCGCGCGCTCAAAGATCGGTCCCCCGGCGGGGAGGTGCGGCAGTGGCTGCGTTTGGGCCGGCTGGATGGACACCGTCAAGGCGGCACTGACAATGCCCAGGAGCAGGACCACGCTTCCGAAAAGACCTTGGCGGCTCATGGCGTTCCTGGAGTTCAGGCCAGGGGAGCGCCGGGCGCTGGCGCAAAACGAGTAGGTGGAGTACCCATCGTCTCGCCGCGTCCGACGCCTTGAACCACTCTGACACGCTCGCCGAGTTCACCGCTCTGGCGGGCCGGTCAGACGGATTTTGCCGGTCGGCCCGCCTTGTTCTTCCGGGTCGGCTTCGTATATCGTGGGCAGGCTCGTGTGAACCTCCCCTGATGGGTCCCCTGGTGATGCGGTTCATCAACCAGCTTTTCACCCCCGTTCTCGGCAGACCCTGGACGAACCAGGAACTTCACGCTGTCTATCAACCCGCCCTGGAACAGGTCGATCTGCCCGACGCGGAACGGAAGCAACTTCAGGAACACGTCGCCTTCCAGTTGATCGGCGACCGTGTCCGCCACTGTCTGCCCGGCGAGATCCTTCCGTCCGGGTTCGATGCCCGCGCCGCCGGCTTCGAGCGCGGAGCCGACCTCGCCCTGGATCACCTCGCCACGGAGATCGCTCCCGCCCTGGCCAGCGCCACCGGGCCGCTCGACGCCATCGTCACGACGACCGCGACCGGCAACCTGATGCCCGGCCTCAGCTATCGCATGGCCCAGCGACTCGGCGAGCGTGTTCGCCCCGACGCGCTGCTGATCGATCTGGCCAACGTCGGCTGCACGGGCAGCATCCAGGCCCTGAACCTGGTCCGCTCACTGGCCGCCAGCTTCCGCCAGGTTCTGCTCGTGGTCGTCGAGGCCCCCTCGACCCTGATCGACCTGGCGGCCACCACCCACGACGGCTGGCAGGGCAACTGCACCTTCGGCGACGGAGCCGCCGCCCTGTGGATCACCGATGATCCCGACGCCGGCCCACTCGCCCTCGCCATCGACGAGATCCACCCCCGCCAGTTCGCCAGCACCGGCCTCGATCTGATCCGCTGGGGCTACCACGGCTACTACACCTTCGCCCTGCGCGACCACCGCGCCTTCGATGGCGAGGTGCGCCGTCTCGTCCAGGAGACGTTGACCGCGGTACGGCCCCTCTGGCAAGATGAGGCACTCTGGGCGATCCATCCGGCGGGGATTGCCCTGCTCGTTCGACTGGCCAAGCCGCTGGGCCTGGCCAGCGAAGCCCTGCGACCCACGATGGCCCACTACCGGCAACGGTCCAACATGAGCAGCGTCGGCATCCTGCACATCCTGCACGAGGTCGCCGCGACCGCCGCGGTCGGAGCGGCGGTCAACCTGCTGACGATGGGAGCCGGCTTCACGGTCATCTATGGTCGCGTCCGCCGGGTGCGATGAAGGGGCTCTGCATGGAACGCGACATGATCCTCGACCATCTGCGGGCCTACTTCACGGCCCGTCTGCCGCCGGAGATGCTCGACTCGTTCGAGAGCATCAAGCCGCGCGACATCATCAGCAACAGCATGGAGGCCGTCGATCTGGTCCTGTTCATGGAGGAGAAGACCGGCGTCGAACTCGGCCTGGCCGAGATCGGGCCGGCCGTCGCCAGCATGACCTTCGGAGCCCTCGCCGACGAGATTCAGCGCATGGTCACCGCGAGCCGGGCTTGAGGCCGCAGCCGCAGAACGCCGCCGCGCCACGCTCGTAGCCGTAGCGATACTGCGCCGCCACCCGACGCTGGAACTCCGCCCGATCCGCCGGCACGCCGGCCTCGATCCGAAGGCCGACACCGACCGGCCAGAAGGAGCGATCGCGCCCCCCTGGCGAATCGGTCAGGTCCACCGTCGCCTCGGCCGGCTGGGCCTCGACCACCAACTGCCGCTCGCGCTGACTGAAACCGAACGAGCTGTGCGCGCCCGCATCATGGAGGCCGGTGAACCGAGCCGTTCGGGGAACGATCACCTGACGGGCCAGCAGTCGGGCCACCTCGGTCGGCCAGAGATCGATACCGCCACCGACGTAGTCGTCGCCATGCACGCGGGTCGGCGCGGCCATGTACGGCTCGGCCATCGACGCCCGGGCCGCCACGGCCAGCGAGGTTTGGCACGGCAGGAAGCCACACGCAGCGACGTAACTCTCCGGATAGTTCGTGCCGATCGGCGAGCGCCGACCGGCCAGGTATCGGGCCGTGTCGCGATCGGTAAACCACGCCTCGGACAGATACTTCCGATCGCCGCCGCGCGGCCGGTGGAAGGCCGGGTTGATCCGGCTGGCGATCAGCACGACGCGCGGACGTTCGGCTCCGGTCGGGAAGGGCCGATCCAGGGCCGGCAGGCCGAGATCCTGGGGCATGTCGATGAACGGCGGCGTCAACAGGTCCGGTGGTCCAGAAGCCATACCGCGAGCCCGAGCCGACCAGCCGAGCGAGCGGACCAGCAACGGCACCACCCGCGGCCGAACGATCCGCGAATTGAGCAGGAAGCGATGGAATTCCTCGGAGGCCAGCAGCGCCGACCGCTCCGTGCGATCCGGCTTCGCGGCGATGATCGCGGCGGCCAGCGCTCCGCCACTGGTGCCGAAGATCACCTCCGGCGGCCGACCCGCATCGACCACGGCATCGTACACCCCCAGGTAGACGACGCAGTCCGGCCCAAGACCGGAGAAGAGGATCGCTCGTTCAAAGGGCGGTTCGGCACACGGTCGGGGCGGTTCCTCCGCCAGGGCCGTCAGCACGGCAGCGGTGGCGAACACGAGCAGAAACAGAATCGATCGGGGCATGTGGCTCATACCCTCTGGATCGGTTCTTCGCCGGCCCGGCTTGAGAGAAGGCTCACTCGTCGAACAATCCGCCCATCCGGCGTGGCTGCCAGGGTTGTCCCGACGAGGATTCGGTCAGGTGCTTGCCTGCCATGGAACTGAGCGAGACGTGGGCCTGCGGCAGGGACGCAAGCCAGCGGCGCTGCCAGAAATCCGCCAGCGACGTACCGGCGTAGGTGGCACAGAGAACCTCCACCCCCGCCTCGTTCGCGTCGGTCAGGCGGTGCAGTCCCTCCAGCGACAGGTACAGGCCCAGACCCTTGATCGCCACATCGGGATGGACGAAGAGACAGCTGTAACGCACGACGTGCGGTGCGACGCGATGCGTGACGAGCAGGCCGACGAGTCGGCCCTCGTGCCGCAGCGTCAGGCTCGACTGCGGTTCGATCAGTTCCGCGTCGGCGAACGGGTTGAGGTAACGCGGCACCACGCCGCGTTCCATCCAGGCGACGATCTCGGCGTGTTCGGCCGGCGTCGTTTCGGTCCAGAAGCCGAAGGTGTAGCCGGCAGGCAGTCGGCGACGGCGGAACGAGGGCAGCGTCCGAAAGGTCGGGATGGCATCCGGGCCGACACGGACCAGCAGCAGGTAGGGAGTCGGCGACGACCATCCACATCGACCGAGAATGGTTTCGATGGCCGGCACGCTGGGCAGACCTAGCTGATAGGCACCGAACACCTCGCGGACCCCTTGCTGTCGGAGCGTGTCCTCCAGCTGGCGAACCAGGGTCGTGCCCAGGCCCTGCTTGCGGCAAGTCGGGGTGACGAAAAGAGAAAGGAGCCGAACCGAGGTCGCGTCGGGCTGGACCTCAGCCAGGGCGAACCCGAGCGGTTCGTCCGCGCGGGCGGCCAGACAGCGCAGCGGCAACCCTGCGGCTCGACCCAGCAGGCGGGACCAGTAGATCGGAAAGGTCATCGCCAGGTAGGCCGACGCCTCGGGGCCAGGTTGGATCGTTTCGATACGGAAGGCGGGGAGCATGGAACACCGGGCCGCCTGGGCACCAGTCAGCCGCCGGACAGAGCCCAGGCGAGGAAGAATGTCGAGGCGTTACTTGTTGAGCTGAAGACCGCCCAGACCGGCACCGATAGCGGCAAAGGGAGTCGCCGCAGCACCGAGACCACCGACCGCCGCCATCCCAATGGCCTGCGCGCCGCCGCGAACGAGTTCGAGGTCCGTGTTGGTCAGTTCCAGACCGGCCAGGTCGATGCCGTGTTCCCGGGCCAGCTTCAGCATTTCGGCCGACAGATTGTGCGTACCGGTGGACATGGTCTTCATTCTCCCGTTGGGTGATTCGGCTCATCGGGCGTCCTCCCGAGCCGGGATTACAAACAACTGGAGAAAGAGTAACTCACGATCCGATCCAGTCAATTTGCTCCATCTATTTTACCCACATTATCGATATTGTCAGCGCCGCCCCCGTCTCCCGCGCGAGCGGAGACATCCGCCGATCGGGAAGCCGGGCCCCAATCCGAATACCCGGCTTCTCACGAAGGTCAACCAGGCTGATTAACCCTTGCTGAGGTTGAAGCCGCCGGAGGCGCTACTGCCGCCACGGACGAGTTCGAGGTCGTTCTCGGTGAGTTCGAGCTTGGCAGCGTCGATGCCGTACTCCTGGGCCAGCTTCAGGGCTTCGGCCGACAACTTCGTCGAGTTCGACATGGGTCAGGTCTCCCAATGGTGCGGGCTCCGCTTCGCCGGGGCCAGAGGAACCGGATCACGAGGCGCGAGCTACCACACGATAACTATCTTTCCGACGCAGTCAACATCATTCCTCCAATTTTCCTAGATTGTGAACGGTTTCTTCCTCACCTCCCTCAGGGACGGAAGAGAAACGACGCCCCCGCCGGGCTCACCTTCACGTCGCTCGCCTTCAGCTTCGGCGTCTTGCGATACGGGTTGTAGAGCGGATCGCCGACGAGCGTCGTCATCCAGCTGGTGAAGAAGGCCGTCTTCCAGTAGCACTCCGCGACGGTGTACTCGCCGCTGACCAGCAGGCCGAAGAACTCGGCCGGTTTGGGAAAGCCGACCGTGTACGGCTCCGCCACGGGACCGAGCGTCACACACGCGCCCTTCTCCAGCAGGTTCTTGCACCAGTACTTCGCCTCCGGCCGACGCAGCGACACGGCCTCGCTCGAAGCGATGTGATACGCCACCGCGCCGCGCTGGAACCGGCAGCAATCGACGAAGTTGGCCAGCGAGTACCAGCCGCAGTAGAGCGCCGCCTCGGGACACGAGCCGACCGCGAACAGGGCCGGCCTGTCGTCCAGCACGACGGGCAGCTTCGCCTGCTTCTCCAGCAGAGAGGCCATCTCGCGCAGCGCCTCGTCGTAGCCGCCGTAACCGGTGCCGGTGCGGTCACTGTTGCGATCCCACTTGATGCCGCGGGCATCGACGTACGCCTTGCCGGTCAGGCCCGCCTTCTCCACGGCGAGGGCGTCGTCGATCAGTCGCTGCACCAGTTCGGGCGTCGGCCCGTCGAGCCGACAGGTCATCACGTTCGTCGGTAGCCGCTTCGCCAGGGCCGCGGACAGGTGATGGTAGCGCGAGTTCGGCTGCCAGCGATACAGTTCGTAGTCCGACTTCCAGAGCAGGGCCAACTCGCTATCGACGGCCGCCTGCGTCTCGTGACCGTTCAGCCGATTCCGCTGCGACTCCAGCGGCCGGAGCTTCCCCTGGAGCGCATCGCGCTCCTTGCGAAGGGCGTCGGCCTCGTCCTTCTTCTTCGCATCGTCGGCCTGCTTGATCTTCTGGTCGAGGTCGGCACGCTCCTTGAGCAGCGGGTCGAGTTCCTTCTGCACGGCGTCCAGCTGCTTCTTCTGCTCGGCATCCGGCGCGACCCGGCCCACACGCAGCGGCACGCCGTAAAAGCAGAGCAGCAGCTGGACCCGGTCCTTGCGCTCCTTGAGCTGCTCGCGCAACGGCTCGACGAGCAGCCGGTCGTAGTCCGCTCGGGAGATGTCCTCGCCGGTGGGCAGATCCAGCTCGACGATGTTCGCGACGGGCACGGCGCGGGCCTTGCAGTAATACTCGGCCAGGGTGCGCGAGGCGGGCACCTTCTTGTTGACGATCGGAAAGACGCCGGCCGGCTCCAGAGCCGACGCGGACAGCGGAACGAACAGCACCAGCACGAGCGGAACGAGATGTCGCATGGCAGGCTCCTGGTCGGCGGCGAGTCCCGATGCGGCCGCCTCACGGTCCAGGATAACCGGTTCCGCCGCCGTCAGCCATCGCCTTGCCTCTCGGGTGCGGAACCGGCGGGCTAACGTCGCGCCGCTCGCCCGGCCACGACGACGGCCACCGCCACGACGACGGCCACCGCCACGCTGACCGACGAGGCC
Source organism: uncultured Alcaligenaceae bacterium (assembly GCA_964471755.1). Lineage (GTDB taxonomy): Bacteria > Planctomycetota > Planctomycetia > Gemmatales > Gemmataceae > CAYYJM01. The sequence continues at coordinate 3,382 of CAYYJM010000079.1, read as the reverse complement.
ACGGCCACCAGCGGCGACGGCGAGTACCGCAACTGCGGCCAGACCACCGCCGGCAGCGTCTCCGTCGTCGGAGTGGCCAGGAACAGGGTCAGCATCGACTCGTTCAGCGACACCGCGAAGGCCGCCACCGCCCCGGCCAGCAGAGCCGGCCACAGCAGCGGCAGAGTCACCCGCATGGCCACCTGACGCGGACTCGCCCCCAGGCCGCGCGCCGCCCCCTCCAGGTCCGGGCTCGTCTGTTCCAGGTGGCTCCGGGCGATGAGATAGACGACTGGCAGGCCGACCAGGCCGTGGACCAGCACCAGGCCGGCCAGGTTCCCCCACAGGCCGACCGCGTACAGCAGCGGCAGAAGCCCCATCCCCAGAACGGCCGGCGGAACGCAGACGGGCAGCAGAGCCAGGCCGGCCAGAAGACCCCGACCCCGGAAGCGGCAGCGGGCGATCGCGAAGGCCAGAGGGGCTCCCGTCACCACGGCCACGATCGCGGACGCAACGCCCACGACCAGGCTCCGAACCAGTGCGGCGATCCAGCGGCGATCGGCCGCGAAGGCCGTGTACCAGCGCAGCGACCACTCCCTGGCCGGCGGAGTCAGAAACGAGTCCGGCGAGAACGACACCCAGGCGGCGAACAGCAGCGGGACGAGCAGACACCCGATCGCCAGCCAGCCCGAGAGACGCAGCAGCCAGCGTCGCACGATCATGTCGTCCTCCGCGCGGGTCGGGTCAGCAGCGCGTACGCGGCCAGGCCGAGGGCCACCGACAGGACCAGCAGAGTCGCACTGGCCGCCGCCTGTGGCCAGCGGCCATACTCGAATGCCTGCCGGTGAACCTCGACCGAGAGGGTCGTCTCCTCCGGGCCGCCGAGCAGCAGTGGGCCGAGAAACGCGCCCACTCCCCAGACCAGGCCGAGCTGGCCGGCCAGCACCAGACCCGGAACCGACAGCGGCAGCGTGACCCGCCGGAACACCTGCCACGGCGATGCGCCCAGCCCCCGGGCGGCCGATTCCAGCGTCGGATCGATCCCGCGCAGCTGCACCAGCAGGACCAGCACGGCGTAGGGCAGGATCAGGAACACCTCGCCAACGACGGCCCCGATCGGCCCGCGTACCAGCCGCATCGGCTCCGCGATCATGCCGAAGGCCAGCAGCAGCCGGTTGATCGGCCCCGCATCGCCGAGCAGTTGCTGGAGGCCGAACAGGATCACCAGCACGCTGGCGAACTTCGACAGGAGAACGCCAGCCAGAGCGACCTTTTGTCCGGTGTCCGACAGCGACCGCACGAACAGGGCGAGCGGAAACGCGATCAGCACCGTCAGCACCGCCACCCCGACGCCGAACTGAAGCGTGAAAGCGAGCAGACGCAGACCGTGATCGTCGGTCACCGTCGCGAAGTTGGCCAGGGTCCAGGTGCCCGGCGTGAAGAAGCCGCGACCGTGGGCCGGCTCGTAGAGGCTGACCCGAGCCAGCAGCAGCAGCGGACACGCCAGCAGGCCCACCAGCAGACCGACGGCCGGGGCCGACAGCAGATACGGCGTCCACCTTCGGGTCATGCGGTCACCCCCTCGGGATCGGCATCGGGAATGCCCCAGAGAGCCTCTGCCGGGATGCCGACCGGGACGAGATGACCCGGTCGCAGGTCCGCATCTGGCCGAACCCGCACGCGGAGCGTGATCCCATCGCCACACGCCACCTCGGCCAGCACGTCGGCCCCCAGGAAGGTCACGGCCAGGATGCGTCCGTCGCGCCGCCACGGACAGGCATCGGCGGCAGGCCCCAGAACGCACTGCTCGGGTCGTACCATCGTCAGCACGTTCGGGCCGGTGCCGAGAGCCCGCCCGGAGAGCAGGTTCGCATTCCCGAGAAAGCGTGCGACGAAAGGCGTTCGCGGCCGATGGTACAGCTCGGCAGGCGGCCCCAGTTGCAGGAGTCGGCCGGCCATCATGACGCCGAGCAGATCGGACACGGCCAGCGCCTCTTCCTGATCGTGCGTCACCATCATCGCGGTGACGCCGGTCTCGCGCTGGAGCCGGCGCAGCTCGGCCCGCAGCTGATCGCGGAGATGGCGGTCGAGGTTGGCCAGCGGTTCATCGAGCAGGAGCAGATCCGGAGCGAAGACCAGGGCGCGGGCCAGGGCGACGCGCTGCTGCTGTCCGCCCGACAGAGCGGCCGGCCGACGATCGCGTTCGCCGCCGAGCAGGCCGACGAGGTCGAGCATCGCCTCGACGCGCCGATGCCGCTCGTCCTTCGGCACGCCGCGAACCTCCAGGCCGAAGGCCACGTTCTGGCGAGCGGTCAGGTGCGGAAACAGGGCGTAGTTCTGGAAGACCATGCCGACGTTCCGCCCCTCCGGCGGCCGGGCCGTCACGTCACGGCCGCGCAGCCGGACGGCCCCGGCCTGCGGAGTCAGGTAGCCGCCGATCAGCTTCAGCAGCGTCGTCTTGCCGCAGCCCGACGGGCCGAGAAGGGTCAGGAATCGCCCGGCAGGCACCCCGAACGACAGGTCGCGCAGCAGCGGCACCGGGCCGTGGCCGAAGCTCAGCCCGGTCACCTGGACGGCGTCCACGAGCCGCTCGGCCTCATCCCTTCCGCAGGACAGTTCGGTCCCATTCATCGGCGAGGTGGTCCCAGTGTTCGGCATAGAGTTCGTACGGATAGTAGCGCAGGGATCGGAACTGCTCGGCGGTGTGTGGGTAGAGCTGCTTCCAGAACGGATCCTCCTCGGCCATCCGCTCGGCGACCGCGAGGACGGCCGTCGCCGAGCCACGGCGGGCGAAGCCCAGCTGCACCTCGTCAGAGAAGAGGACGTCGATGGCCCGCTCGGCCAGGTCCCGGTTCGGACTGCCGGCCGGGATGGCCCAGAAGACCTGGACGAAGGCCCGGTCGGCGTCGGGCACCACCGCGCCGAGGTCGGGCTTCTCGCGCAGCGCGGTGATGTACTCCGGACTGTGCATGTTCCCGGCCGCACATTCGCCGTTGGCCAGGGCCAGGATCATGTCGGTCGAGGTCGGCCACCACAGTCGCACCCGGTCCCGATTCTCACGGGCGAACCGCAGCACGCCGTCGAGGTCTTTTCGGATCAGCTCCTGCGCGGTTCCGGCCCGACCGGCCTGGTCGGCCATCATGCAGGCGAAGGTGTAGAGCGACAGGTAGAAGGCGTTGTACAGACCGATCTTGCCGGCCAGGGTCGGGCGGATCAGGTCGGCCCACCGCGAGGGCGGCTCGGCCACCTTCGTCCGGTTGAAGGCCAGGGTCATGACCGAGTCGGGGTAGGGGATGCCGTGGCGATCGCGGAAGATCCAGTTGTCCAGGGCGGCGGCGGCGAGGCGCTGGTGGTTCGGCACGTTCGCCAGGTTGATCGCCGCGAACAGTCCCTCGCGGGCCGC
>CAYYJM010000078.1:0-22925 GCA_964471755.1 uncultured Alcaligenaceae bacterium | reverse complement strand
TCGAGCCGGGAGCCAGCGTCGGCCCGCGCGTGGGCGTCGCCGCCAGCCTGGAAGGCAGCACGTTCGCGGCACGAGGGCCGACTCTGGTCGTGGCCGCCACCACGACGACGGAACCCGTTCGCGAACCGCTCGTCATTCAGTCGCGCTACTGCGCCTTTCTCCATCCGTTCGAGACGAAGACGCCGACGACGCTTCTGAACGCACGCGGCTCGATCCTGGCGGCCGGCCTGCTCCTGTGGCAGAGCGATGGCGACGTGATCGATGGTCGCATCACCCGCCGGGTCGTATCCGGCGAGGACACCCCGACCGCTCCGGCCGCGACGCCGCAGCGCACCTGGGGCTCGGCCTCTGTCCGCAAGGTCACCATCGTGCCCGGCCTCAAGGCGACGCTCGACAGCAAGTCGTGGGCGAACCTGGAGCCGCTGGTGCTGCCCGCTCGTCTGCCGGGAGTGGGCGATCGCCGACCGGGAGCCGATCTCATCGGCATCGGCGCGATCAAGAAGAAGCGGCCGTGATCAGGGCCTGGCGAGCGAGATTCCGCAGCACCACCTCGACGATCTCGGCCAGGGCCGCCTGAAGGGCCGCGCCTTCGGGTAGGCCGCCGTCGGTGAAGGCCAGCCGACCCGCGATCAGTTCCTGTTCCAGCAGAGCCATCAGACGCGATCGCGGCGTCCGACCATCGAGCAGCGGCACGAGAAGCCGTTCCGTCTCGTCCAGTTCGACCAGCTGGTGGCGCAGGTCCGTCACCCGGATGCCGCGCTCGGCCTGGCGTCGCGTCCAGGGATTGACGAGCGGTCGCTCCCCGGCGGCCGCCGCCGCTGGCGCGGGGGCGACGTGAGCCGTCACGAAACCGCGTGTGACGCAGTTCAGAAGTCGAGTCGCCAAATCGGGCGCGATCGCGGGCAGATCCCGAACCGCCACCGCGGCGGGATACGCCGTCTCCAGGGCGGTCAGCACGGCGACGAGTTCCGAGTCGGTCGTGGTCAGGCTGTTGCCATCGGCTCGGGCGAAGGTCGTCGCGCCCGGCGTGCGCGGTGAGGTCAGTCGAGCCTCCGAGGAGACGCTCAGGTCGAGCAGGGCCAGGGCGTCGGGCTGCTCCTTGATGATGGCCTCGCGCTGGCAGAGCAGCGACTGACGAAAGGTCCGATTCCGCAGCACGTCCAGGCACTGCTCGCGGGTCAGGCGATCCGGGGCGAGGTCGGCCAGCGTCTGGCGGGTCGCCGGCGGGAAGAAACTCACCTCCATCGTGGCGAGGTTGGCCTCGGCCAGAAACCGCAGCCCGGCCGTCTCGGCTCGCGTGACGAACTCACGGAACCAGAGCGGTTCGTTGCAGTCCTCCAGGTATTCATGGGCCAGGTAGTGATCCGGCCGTTGACGCAGTTCGTCGGCCAGGGTGTGCAGTTGTCGGCCGTGCGGTGACAAGTCCGGCTCGGTCGCCCGGATCAGGGCGTCGAGAGCGAGCCGGGCGCGGGCCAGACGCCGGGCTCGATTCGCCTCTCCGGCGACGGCCCGGAGCAGCCATTCCCGCACGGTGCCGGCCTGGTGCCAGCCGGGGTAGGTGTTGTAGGCGACGTAGGCCACGCCGGCGGGAGCGAGTTGCTCCCGGGCGATGTGGAGGATCTTCCGCTGAACCTCGGCCGGCACCCACGAATAGACGCCGTGGCAGAGGACGTAATCGAACGTCCCCCGGGCCGGGCCGATGTCGCGGATGTCGGCGTGCCACAGCTCAAGGTTCGTCAGTCCCAGGGCGGCGATTTCCGCCTGACCGGTCGCGATCTGGCGGCGGGACAGATCGACGCCGACGAAGTGGCTCGCCGGATAGGTCAACGCCAGCGGAATGAGGTTGCCGCCATCGCAGCAGCCGAGTTCGAGGACGCGGCAGCGAGCCGGCGAGGCAGCGGCCAGGCCGTGCAGTCGGGCGAGGGCGGCCAGGCGGTCGGGGTGCATGGCCGCGATCGGATCGCCCGGATAGGGTACGTCGTCATAGCTGGCCAGGGAGGTTTCCATCTCGTCAGGGTAACGAATCGGCCCGGCGATTGGTAGAATGGCAATGACACCGTTCTGTCCCTGGCGATGGAGGCGACCATGGCGTTGACTCCGACCCTGAAGCTGCCCCCCGGCCCGCCTGGCACCTGGCTGGGCGGTCATCTGGCCGATTTCCGGCGTGGTCGGCTCGATCTGTTCACCCGCTCGGTCCGCGAATACGGCGACGTCGTCGCCCTGCGGTTCGGCTACCATCGCATCTACCTCGTGAGCCATCCGGCCGCGATCGAGGAGGTTCTCGTTCAGCGGGCGAGGTCCTTCCACAAGCACTTCGCTCTGCGGCTCAACCCGCACGTCTTCGGCGAGGGATTGCTGACCAGCGAGGGAGATTTCTGGCGTCGTCAGCGTCGGCTGATTCAGCCGGTCTTCTCGCACGCCCGGATCGCGGGCTACGCGGCGATCATGGTCCAGGCGGCCGAGCGACTGCTGGCTCGCTGGCAGCCCGGCGAGGTGCGTGGCGTGCTGCCCGAGATGATGCGGCTGACGCTGGACATCGCCGCCCGGACGCTGTTCGACGCCGATGTCGAGGCCGAGGCGGCCGAGGTCGGTCAGGCCCTGGAGGTGCTTCAGGAAACGTGGGTCGTCCGCTTCCACCGCGTGATTCAGATTCCGTTCTGGCTGCCGACGCCGTCGAATCTGCGCTTCAACGCCGCGGTGCGCCGACTCGACGCCATCCTCTTCCGCCTCATCGAGCAGCGGCGGAAGCAGGGCCACACGGGGACCGATCTGCTGTCGCTGCTGCTGGCCGCCCGGCACGAGGACGGCGGCGGTCGGATGTCCGATCAGCAGGTGCGTGACGAGGCGATGACACTGTTCCTGGCCGGTCATGAGACGACGGCCCTGGTTCTGACCTGGACGTGGGTGCTGCTGGCCCGCCATCCTGAGGTGCAGGAGCGTCTCATCGCGGAGGTGAACGCGGTCCTCGCCGGTCGGCCGCCGACGGCGGAGGACGCACCGCGGTTGAAGTTCACCGAGGCGGTGATTCTGGAGTCGATGCGGCTCTATCCGCCGGCGTACGTGATTGGTCGGGAGGCGATCGAGGCGTGCGAGGTGGCTGGCTATCCGGTGCCGCGCGGTCACACGATCCTGATGTCGCAGTGGGCGGTTCAGCGCGACGAGCGCTGGTTCGGCCAGGCCGAGACGTTCCGGCCGGAGCGCTGGCTCGACGCCTCGCTGGCGACGATGCCGCGGTACGCTTACTTCCCCTTCGGTGGTGGTCCGCGCGTCTGCATCGGCAATTCGTTCGCGATGCTGGAACTGGTCCTCGTCGTGGCCCGACTGGCGCAGACGCTGCGTTTCACCCGGCCGACGATCGAACCCGAGCCGATGCCGACGTTCACGCTCCGTCCCTCAACGCACGTCGAGGTCGTCGTCGAACGTCGGAGGTGAGACGGCCTCCCGTCGGTATCATCGATCGCCGCCGGCGTCAATCTCGGCCGTCGGAATTTCGTTGTATTTCCTCCCCCGAGAGTTAAGATGGAGCGATAGTGTAGACCATTATCGGAAGCCTGTCCAGAATGTCGGTGAAAATGCCATGAATAATTCGCTTCGCTCTCGTCCGTCGCTGGAGTTTCTCGAGGACCGGACCTGTCCCGCGATTAGTGCAGTACAGGTCGGCGGCATCCTGACCATCACTGGCGCGGTGACGACTCCCACCGATACGCTGCAAATCAACCAGACCGCAGCAGGATCGTTCACGGTCTATGACGGTGTAACCCAGGTCAATGGGACCTTCACCGGCGTCACATCACTGCGAGCGTACCTGACCAGCGCCAACGACGTTGTGGATCTCAACCTCGGTGGGTTTGCGTTCGGCGGCAGCGTCTCGATGAACCTCGGCAGCGGAAACGACAAACTGACGGTCCACGACGGGACGATCAGCGGCTGTCTCGCCATCGGTGATTGCGGCGGGGACGACGCGGTCACGCTCACCAACGTGACGGTCAGCCAGAACGCCTTCATCAATCTCGGTGGCGGTGCGGGTGACAGCCTGGATATGAACAACGCCGATGTCACCGGCGGCCTGACCGTGGCGTACGTCAACACGATCGACGTGGACTCCGCCAGCGCCATCGGTGGCTCGGTGAACATCTACGGCGGCAACTCGACCAACAACATCGTCTTCGATGGCGACGTGGGCGGCAGCCTGCGGTTCCTCGCCCCGCTCTTCTGGGGCAACCAGACCGGGATGAGCAATCTCACACTGGGTGCCAACGCGAGTGTGGCTCAGGACCTGGTCTTCTCCAGCTCGTGGTTCAACGCGTTCGGGGCCACTTTGACCACCGCCGCGGGCAGCTCTGTCGGCCGGGATCTCTACTTCTCCGGGACGAACAATGTTGATGTGGTGGATCTCCAGGGATCGATCGGTCGGAATGCCACGATCGTGGCTCGTGACGGTGCCGATGTGGTGACCGCCGGCGGCACGATCTCCGGTCGGGGCTGGTTCGACCTCGGCTCCGGCGACGACACCCTCAATCTCAACGGGAAGGTCGGCGGTGGCACGGGGACGGTCCTCTACGTCTTCGGCGGTTCGGGCGATGACACCGTGACGGTGGCATCGACCGCGACCATCAACGGGAACGGGTACGTCAACCTCGGTTCGGGCGATGACGTGTTCACCGTGCAGATCGGGGCGACGTTCACCGGCACCTCGTTCGCCATATACGGCGGCAGTGGCAGCGACACGGCCACGTTCAACGGGGTCAACGTGCCGGGCCTGACCACGAACAGTGTCGAAACCATTACTCTGTGATCCGCAGGGGCCCGAATCGTTTGGGGCACCGCCGGCACGCCGGCGGTGAAACGATGTCATCGCGTTGACAGCAGCCACCGCGCCGACTCGGTGGCTGGCGTCGGTTCCTCGATCTTCAGTCGCTCGGCCGCCTTCAGCGTGGCGTAGACCCGCTCGGTGAAGGCGTACGCGGCCCGGAGCTGACGCCCGGTTCGGGCACCACCGTCCAGGTCGGTGCCGCCCTCGATCAGCAGCGGCTTCGGTGCCGTCAGCGCCGCCAGGTGGGGTAGATCGCCGGCCTCGAAAAGGCCCGGCGTGAGTAACGCCATGCGCACTCCACCGGGATACTCGCGATCGGTGACCAGCGTCGTCGGCATGTTCACACAGGCCACGGCAGCAGTACGCTCCGGCTGGCTCGCCGCGACGGCCAGGGCGACCAGGCCGGCCAGGCCAAAACCGACCAGGATCGCACCACCGGGTCGCGTACTCGGCTGCGGGGTCAGCCAGTCGAGCAGGCAGACGACCTCGTGAACCCATTGCCCCAGGAGCGGCCGGCCGATCCAGATGGCGTGTTCGGCGCTGTTGTGGTCCTTCGCCGTGCGGACGGCGTCGCCGGGCGGCTTGCCGGCTCCGGTGGCACGCAGATCGAAGGCGTGGATCGTGCCGCCCGCCTTGACCAGGGCGTCGGCCAGCGGATGCTTCAGGGCCTCCTGTCGGCCGTCGAGATGGAGCAGGACGCAGGCCGCCTGCTGAGGTTTGCCGACCCGGAACCGCAGGATCCCGGCCAGCGGCATGCCCGGTTCCGGCATCAACTCGAACGTCGTCGTCCGCAGGTCGCCGTCGCTCTCGACCTGGCCGAGTCGCGCCGTCGGACGCGGTCGAGCCGGCATGTCACCGAGAGCCTTCTTCAGGGCCGCGGTCAGGGTGCGATCCGTCGCTTCCCAGGCTTCGCGGTGGTCGAGCTTGCCCTTCTCCAGCGGATCGAGAATCGTCCGGGCTCGCTGGTGGGCCAGAGTCGGCGGAAAGACATAGGTCGCCGGCCGATCGCCCGTGAAGCAGGCCAGGGCCTCGACCGTTTCGGTGACGAACTTCGGCTCCGGAATCGGCTTGCCCTCCCCTTCGCCCTTGAGCCAGCGGGTCATGAAGCCGTACATCGTCTCGCGCATGGCCTGGTCGTAGCCGTGGCCGACCGGGAATGTGGCGTGCGTCAGCTTCTCGTTGGCCCCCTGCATCTTGAAGACCTCACGCGCTCGGGCCACGCTTTTGGTCGCCTCGCCGACGGAGAACTGGAAGCCGTCCTTCGTCGCGTTGATGACCAGCAGAGCCCGCGGAGCGACGAGGCCGAGAACGTCGCCTTCCTCGGTGAAGCGGAGCGCGCCGGGCAGCACCTCGCAGACGCAGCAGGCGGCCCGGAGGTACGCCTGGTAGGTGCCGATCGAACAGACCGGCACGACGCAGCCGAGCCGATCGTCGATGGCCCCGACGTACAGGCTCTGGTTGCCGCCACCGGACGCGCCGGTGACGCCGAGTTTCCGCGGATCGACCTCCTCGCGCGTCTGGAGATAGTCGAGAGCCCGGCGATTCTCGGCGACCTGGACGCCGAGCAGCGTCAGGCCGGCCGGCCAGAGAGTCGCCCCGAGCAGAGCCCCGTGGTAGCAGCCACGCTCCGGATGCGGATGACGCTCGCCGGCCCCGAAGGCGTCGATGGCCAGGACGACGAAGCCGAGTTTGACCAGGCCCAGACAGCGCGCCTGGACGACCGGATCCCGCCGCGCCCAGGGCCAGTGACCGTGGACTGCCAGCACGGCCGGAGCCTTGCCGGTCAGCGGTTCCGGGACGTAGAGACTGCACGTCGCCTGCATCCCCGGGAAGGTGGTCAGCAGCAGCTTCTCGATGCGATAGCCGACGCCCTTGAGGACGCCGACCGACTTCGCCTCGGGGGGCGTGGTCGGCACGTCGAGGGTGCCCATGGCGGCGAGCAGGTTCTCGCGCAGGCCCTTGCGGCGCTGCTGCCACTGGGCCAGGGTCTGCGGCGGCACGTCCTTCGCGCGGAGAGCCGCCCCCTGAGCCTGGATGAACTTCGAGTACGTCTGCGGATCGATGGGGGCGGGAGTGTTGTCCGGCATGGCTGGCTCACTTCAGGTTGAAGAGCTTCTTCGCGTTGTCGTGGAAGACGGCCTGGTGGTAGTCGGTGGGGATGGCCTCGCGGATGAGGTCGCGATAGGCGGCCATCGGGGCGAGCGGCCAGTCGCTGCCGTAGAGGAACGCCTCGGGTCGCTCGGCGTAGTCGAACGCCTTGCGGACATCGGCGGCGACGCTCTTCAGCACGCCGCCCAGGCGGTAGGCCGCGAACGTCTCGGCGGAGCCGACGAGCAGGCCGGACAGGTCGGCATGGACGTTCTCGCGCAGGCCCTTCTTGTTGTTCTTGTAGAGGACCTGGGCGGCATCAATGAGCCAGGGATTGCCCAGGTGCGCGATGACGAACTTCGTCTCTGGATAATCGACGGCGACCTCATCGACCTGGAGCGGATGGGCGAATTTGAGCTTGGCCTGCTGCGAGAACGTGTCGCCGGTGTGGAGGATGACCGGGATGCCGTACTTGCCGGCGAGCTTGTAGTAGGGGCGGTAGCCGGGATCACTCGGGCCACGGTGGACGTAGCCGAGGTACGCCTTGAAGGCCTTCACGTCGCCCTTCTTCAGGTCGGCCTCGACACGTTCGAGGTGGCCATCGTCGAAGCGTTCCGGATCGGCGAAACCGACCGGATGAACGCCCGGAACGATCCTGGCGACCGCGCGGTTGAAGGCGACGCCGAGCGGGTCGGCGTCGCCCGGTTCGCGGCGTGGCATGGCCAGGATGTGGGTGACGCTGGCGCTCTTCATCTCGGCCTGGAGGACGCGGGCAACATCCTCGGGTTTGGCCGGAAAGATGTCGCCGCCAGTCAGACGCTTCGTGGGGACGCCGGCCAGGTTCGTGTGGACGAGGTGAACGTGAACGTCGATGATCGCCGACGGGGGCGGAGCCTTCTTCTCCGCGTCCGGCGTGTCAGCGACGGCGGTGGAAAAGAGCGAACGAGCGGCCTCCCAGCCGGTGACGCCGAGAGCGGCTCCGGCAGCGACAGCGCCAAGGCCAAGGATCGTACGGCGCGAGAGAGTGGTCATGCGGCCTCCGGGGTCACCCCTGCTGCTTGGCCATGACGGCGGCCCGGACGACGGGCGGCAGGAAGCTGCTCAGGTCGCCACCGAAGCGGGCGATCTGCTTCAGCAGCGTACTCGACAGGTGCGAGTGCGGCTCGCGGGCCATCAGGAAGATCGTCTCGATGGTCGGGTCGAGGTTCGAGTTCATCAGCGACATGGTGAACTCGGCCTCCATGTCGCTCGTGGTTCGCAGGCCGCGGATCATGACGCGAGCGCCGAGGCTCTTGACGAACGTCACCGCCAGGCCGTGGAACGCCTGGACGGTGACGTTGGGGAACGGCTGGATCACCTGGCGAATGAGATCGACGCGCTCCTCGGGAGAGAAGAGCGGCGACTTGTCCGGGTTGTCGCCGACGCCGACGATGACCTGATCGAAGATCCGGCTGCCCCGCCCGATCAGGTCGAGGTGGCCCAGGTGGACCGGATCGAAGGTGCCGGTGTAGACGGCGAGATGACGGTTCTGACTCATGGTACTCGGGGGTGAGAAACCCGGTTCGCGACCGATGCAGCTTTCGGATCAGTTTACCGACCTGGCAAGCGTTCGCAAGCGCCGGTACAACAGGGAAGGTAAATCCCTCACACTGCGTGGCGAGGTTCGCATGCGCACGTTCGAGTTCGACGACGGCAAATCCCAGAAGTTCTGGAACATCGACCTCCAGGGCGACCATTTCACGGTCACCTTCGGCAAGATCGGCTCCACTGGTCGGACGCAGACCAAGACGTTCGCCGACGCCGCCCGGGCGATCCGCGAACACGACAAGCTCGTTGCGGAGAAGCTCAAAAAGGGCTACGTCGAGACGACGCCCTCCGGAAGCAATTTCTCGTCGCCATTGCGGGCGACGCTCGAGGCGGCCCTGGCCGAGAACCCGGACGATCAGGCCGCATCGATGGCGTATGCCGATCATCTGCACGAACTCGGCGATCCGCTCGGCGACCTGGCCCAGGTGCAGATCGCCCTGGAAAACGAGGGCCTCGGCTCGGCCGCTCGCCAGGTCTTGCAGGAACGCGAGACGGAACTGCTCAACGCCCATCTGCGCGGCTGGCTCGGGCCGATGGCTCCGTGGTGGGTCGATCAGACGATCGAGGACTGGCAGCAGCAGAGCGGCTATTACAACAGTCTGACCTGGCGGCGCGGCTGGATCGACGAACTGCGCATCGATAACCTGGCCGACGACGTGGCCCGGGCGATCGTCGAGCAGCAGAACCAGCTCCGATTGCTCCGCTCGCTCATCGTGATTCGTCGCGATTACGAAGGTCCCGGCCTCCAGACGCTGCTCACGGCCGACATCTTCGCCAACCTGCGGCGCTTCCAGATCGGCCCGGAGGGAGAATCGTGCCACATAGATGGCGGCAACACGGTCGAGTTCGTGACCCGGATGCCACGGCTGGAGGAGTTGCACTGCTACGCTCACCGGGTCGATTCCGCGGCGATCTTCGCGATGAATCTGCCACACCTGCGGAAGCTGACCATCCACCACATCCACAGCTATCCGCTGGAGATACTGGCGGCGAACCAGAGCCTGTCGAACCTGACGGATCTATGCTTCTGGCCGCACGCCCTGGAGCCGGGCGACGAGGCGGCGTACATCACGTCGGAAGGGGCGCAGGCGGTATTCCGGTCGCCGAACCTGAAGAACGTCCGGCACCTGCAACTGCGCCTGAGCGACACCGGCGACGAGGGGATGCGCGTCCTGGTCGAGAGCGGCATGCTCAGGCGTCTCAAGACGCTCGACCTGCGTGGCGGTTGCGTGACGGATGTCGGAGCCCGCATCCTGGCGGAGTGTCCTGATCTGCGGAACCTGGACAGGCTGGATCTGACGAACAACCTGATCGGCACGGAGGGCGTGGCTCTGCTCCAGGCAGTGGGCATCCCACTGGAGATCGGCCAGCAGTTCGATCCGGACGATGTCAACGACGATGAACGCGAGTACCTGTGGTACGGCGACTGCGAGTAGGGCCTTGTCGGTTCAGGGACGAGGCCGCTTTCCGGCGAAGGCCCGGTTGACCTCGTCGGCGGTCAAGGTCACGTTGCATCGTTCGCCGGTGTCGGTCTTCAACTTCTCCACCAACACGGTGCAGATCGGCCGGACGATGTTGAAGTGAGTGCCGCCCTCGACGGTGAACATCTGAAACGGAGCCTTCGCGGCACTGGCGAGTTTCTGCATCCGCCGGGCGTCGGGGAGGTAGCCCTCGTCGGGCTGGCCGGCCGGGTCACGGTTGCCCTCGAAGTAGAAGGTCTTCGTCTTGAGGCCGGCCACGAAATGGATCGGCGAGCGCAGGCGGACCTCGTCGGCGACCAGGCGGCTGAACGGAGTGTTGCCGTACTCGACGAATTGCAGGTCGGGCGCACCGCCGAACGAGAAGGCCGCTCGCAGGCGCGGACTGGCCTCGGCCGTCAGCAGCGTGATCGTGCCGCCGGTACTGTGGCCGATCATGTAGATGCGGTTCGGGTTCACGTAGGGAACCTTCGCCAGGTATTCCAGGGAGGCGACGGCGTCGTCCACCTCGCCGAAGAACATCTCGTACTGGCCGGGGTTGTCGTTCTCGCCGCGCCAGGACGGACAGAAGAGAACGAAGCCGGCGTCGCGGAAGGGAGCGAAGGATTCGCGGCCGAAGGCCATACCGTTGATGCCACCGAAGCCACCGTGAGCGTAGACGACGGCGGGGTGCTTCTTGCCATCGCCGGGATCGGGCGAGAGATAGGCCGCCAGTTTGCCCGCCGGCGAGGGATACCGGACGACGCTGAAGAACTTCGCCGGCGGCTGATCGACCGGGCCGTCAGCGTGGTAGTTCCGGTTGGGCGTCACGCGCGTCTGGAAGCCGGCGCGGGCCTTGAGCAGGTCCGTTTTGACCTCCGGCTTCGGCGGAGTCGGGCTGGGCTCGGGGACGATCGGTGCGGGCGTGTTCGGCGTGGTCGGACTGCTCTGGCTGCAACCGATCAGACACGTCAGGCCCAGGCCGATGACGAACGTGGCGAGCAAGGCGGCGGGTCGCATGGTGCGGGTTCCTTGAGAAGGGTTCCAATCCCGTGGCGATTCTATCGAACCGACTCCAGCTCGAAGCGGATCGTCCACCGCGGAGTGCCGTGCAGGCGCGTCAGCGGGAGATCCCCGTTCGCGCCGGTCGGAACCACGCGCACCGGCAGGAACACCTCCAGCGGATCGGCGTCGAACGGGTACGGATCGCAGACGATCCGCCGTTCGGCGACCGGACGCCAGGTCAGCGTCACGCGGTCGCGCCAGCCGCGGCGCGGGACATTGGGCAACGGGTGTTCCTGATTGCCGCCGAAGGCCAGCAGCAGGGACATCGCGTCGAGAACCTGGAGCAGCCTGACGTGCGGATACAGGTGCGCCGGAGTCACCGCGACGGCCCACGTCGGATCGACCTCCAGGCGGCTGGCAAAGTCGCGCCGAAGGGTCGCCTGCTCGCTCAGGAAGGCGTGCGTCTTCTCCCGATCGGGAGCAAGCCGCGGAGCGACGTCCGGACTACCGAAGAGCGGGTGGCGGAAGACGTCATCGTGAGCGGGAGTGTCGAAGGCGAAGGCGTAGAGCCAGTGAGCGTGGTAGCTGATCAGCAGGGCGACGTAGGGATGGACCTCGGCCAGGCGCGGGACGCCGAGACGCCAGCGGTTCAGGCCGTCGTCGTGCGTGTACCGGCTGGCGTCGGTCAGGCCCAGCGGCAGACCGTCGCCCGGGTCGATCGGCGGAGCGGCCTCCCATTCCCACCAGCCATTATCATGCTCGGCGATGGCCTGAACCACCTCCTGACGCAGCAACTCGGGGTGGTCGGCCGGGGCAAACGCGCCGGGCTGGGCGAAGTCGTGGACGCCGCCCCAGTGAGCGGCCAGATAGCCCGCCACCTGGGCGTGGTCCGGCTGCGTCACGAGCCAGACCGCGTCGCCGATTCGTGTCTTCAGCATCGGGGTGCCCTCCGGGAAACGAGAGATCGGCTGGGGCGATCCTTCCTCCAGGATACCAAATCAAGACGGATTGGGGCTGCCCACATCGCCGGCGAATCGGGGACAATGAGTGGGCGGGAACTCCAGGCAAGTCAGACAGGTAGAGCGGTGAAGAATCACCGCCGTCCAAAAAAGGGAGAACGTACGCTCCTGGCTGGCGGGGTTGACCCGAGGTCCGGCTCGGCCTAGGTTGACGAGATCCCGCTGGTGATGAGGCACCCTCTGATGTCCGCTCCGTTGCTGCTTGATCCGGATACCGCTGGCCGGTTTGGTCCGTTCGGCGGACGCTACGTTCCCGAGACGCTCCTCGAAGCCCTGACGCAGCTCACGGCCGAGTACGATCGGGCCCGTGTCGATCCCGACTTCCAGGCCGAGTTCGCGCACTATCTGCGCGTCTGTGTCAATCGACCGTCACCGCTGTACTTCGCCGAGCGACTCACGCGGTATGCCGGCGGGGCACGCATCTACCTCAAGCGCGAGGACCTCAACCACACCGGGGCCCACAAGATCAACAACTGCCTGGGGCAGGCCCTGCTCGCGCGGCGCATGGGCAAAACGCGTCTCATCGCCGAGACGGGAGCGGGACAGCACGGCGTCGCCACGGCCACGGCGGCGGCCCTGTTCGGTCTGCCGTGCCAGGTCTACATGGGCGAGGAGGACGTCCGCCGGCAGGAACTCAACGTCTTCCGCATGCGGGCCATGGGCACCGAGGTCGTGCCGGTACGCACCGGCAGCCGAACGCTCCGCGATGCCATCAACGAAGCGATGCGCGACTGGATGGCCAGTGTGCGGACGACCCATTACATCCTCGGCAGCGTCGTCGGGCCGCATCCGTTTCCGGTCCTCGTGCGCGACTTCCAGTCGGTCATCGGCAAGGAGGCCCGGCAACAGTGCCTCGACCAGGTCGGCAAGTTGCCCGAGGTCGTCGTCGCCTGTGTTGGCGGCGGCAGTAACTCGGCCGGCATGTTCTACCCGTTCCTGACCGATGCCGGCGTGGAACTCGTCGGCGTCGAGGCGGGCGGCCGCGGAGTCGGCGTCGGCGATCACTCCGCGACGTTGAGCTACGTCTTGCAGGACGACGACGGGCAGACGTCGGACGTGCATTCGGTGTCGGCCGGGCTCGATTATCCGGGCGTCGGGCCGGAACACAGTTACTGGAAGGATGCCGGTCGAGTCCGCTACACGAGCGTCGGCGATCGCGAGGCCCTGGAGGCGTTTCATCTGTGCGCCCGTCAGGAGGGCATCTTGCCGGCGCTGGAGACGGCCCATGCCGTGGTCGAGGCCGTCGAGCAGGCCCGACGACGCGGCCCGGACGAGGTCGTCGTCGTCTGCTTCTCGGGACGCGGCGACAAGGATTGCAACGAGGTCGCCCGGCTGATGGGAGAGAAACCGTGAGCGCGTCGCCCGGCAACCTGATCGATGAGACCTTTCGGCGACTCCGAGCGGAGGGACGCAAGGCGTTCATGCCCTTCCTGGTGGCCGGCGATCCGGACGTGGCCGCGACCGTCGAGGCGGCGCGGGTGCTGGCCGCAGCCGGGGCGACGCTGATCGAAATCGGCTTTCCCTACAGCGATCCGATCGCCGATGGTCCGGTCATCCAGGCGGCGTACACGCGAGCCCTGGGACGCGGCCTGAAGCTCGATGACATGCTCGGCTGCGTTGCGCGCATCGCGCAGCTCCCCGAGGTGGCGGGCAAGGTGCCGGTCGTCGGCATGGTGGCCTACAGCCTGATTCATCGCCGCGGACCGGGGCGATTCCTCGATCAGGCGAAGACGGCCGGGATGAGCGGCCTGATCGTGCCGGATCTGCCCCTGGAGGAGGCGCGATCCCTGGCCCCGCTGGCGACGGAACGCGGCCTGAGCCTGGTCCAGCTCGTGACGCCGACGACGCCGCTGGAGCGAGCGAAGCAGATCGCGACGGAATCGACGGGCTTTCTCTACTGCGTGAGCGTGACCGGCATCACCGGCGAACGGACGGCCTTGCCGGAGGAACTGGTGCGCCAACTCGCCTGGCTGCGTGAGCAGACGACGCTGCCGCTGTGCGTCGGGTTCGGCATCTCGCAGCCGGAGCAGGCTCGAACGCTGCGTGACCACGTCGATGGGATCATCGTCGGCAGTGCCATCGTTCGGCTGATCGAGAATCAGGGAGCGGGGAGCGAGCGGCTGAACGCCGTGCGCCGCCTGGCGACGGACCTGGTGGCCGCCCTGGAAGGTCGCTAGCCGGAATCCGGGAAGCCTGGGAGAGATGGCCAGGATCTACGCGACCGTAGGGGCGAATTGCTCTGGAAGCCGGACAGGGGAACCGGCACAATGCAGGGCAGATGATCTGCGGCAACCACGGAAGGCAGATACGGTTCCCGAGTTTGTGCGGAGGAGTCCCGATCATGCGGGTAATGCTGGCCCTGACCCTGATGGCGATGATGACCCTGTTCCTGCCGCCTGCCGAGGCACAACAACCGGCGGGCAGCCTGACCCTGAAGAACCCGCGCCTGGTCTACAGCATGTTCGGCCAGGAACGCAAGGAAGCGAAGCTGTTGCTCGGCGACATCTTCTGGCTGGCCTACGACATCGAGGGCCTCCAGACGCGCGAGGACGGCAAGGTCCTCTACAGCATCGGCATGGAGCTGACCAGCAAGGAAGGCAAGTCGATCTTCAAGCAGGCCCCGAAGGACCTGGAGGCGGTCAACTCCCTGGGCGGCGGCCGGAAGCCGGCCTTCGCCTTTCTGGAGATCGGCACCGAGACGCCGCCAGGCGAGTACACCGCGACCCTGACGGTGACCGATCGGCTGGCCAAGAAGTCGGAGGTGCTGACCTCGAAGTTCGAGGTGCTGGCACAGCGCTTCGGGTTCGTGCTGGTCGGGCTGACGCAGCCAGACTATCGGCCGACGCCGCCGATCGCCGTGCCGGGGCAGGACTTCTGGGTCCACTTCGCGCTGACCGGCTTCGCCTTGAACGACAAGAAGCAGCCCGACGTCAGCATCGACCTGCAGGTGTACGACCTGTCAACGAACAAGGCCGTGCTGCCGAAATCGGTCACTGGCCAGATCAAGGAAGTGGACAAGGAAGAGTTCAAGAAGTTCATCCCCTGGACGCACCAGCTCTCGCTGAACCGGCCGGGCAAGTTCCGCGTGCAGGTGACGGCGACAGACAACAACAGCAAGAAGACGGCGGGCCTGGAGCTGGACTTCACGGTCCTGGACGTGAAATAATTCCAGCGGGGGCCGACACCGGCCCCCGCATTCCCTTCGCAGAGACTTCTCCGATGAGTTCCCTCGACGATCGCATCGCTCAGTTCCGCAAGATGGCCCAGGACGACCCGGACAACGAGTTGGGTCACTACCGCCTCGGCCAACTCCTCATGGAAGCGAAACAACACGAGGCGGCGATCGCGTCCTTCCAGCGCACGCTGGAACTGAGTCCGCACTTCTCGAAGGTCTACGCGCTGATGGCCCAGTGCTATCACGCCCTGGGTCGCAACGACGAGGCGCTGAAGACCGCTCAGGAAGGCTATCAGGTGGCGTCGTCGCGCGGCGACAACATGCCGCGCGACGAGATGGGCCGACTGATCGTCGAACTGGGCGGAACGACGCCGCAACTGGCGATGCCGACGGCGGCAGTGGGCGGCGGCGTCGCCGGCGTGGACGGCTTCCGCTGTCAGCGGCCGACGTGTGCCTACGGCGCGCGAGCCCGGCAGCTGGCCAAACCGCCATCGTCGGACGAGGTCGGCCGGCAGATTCATGAGAAGGTCTGCGCCGACTGCTGGAACGAATGGCTGCGCAACTACAGCATCAAGGTGATCAACGAGTTGCGGCTCGACCTCAGCACGGATCGCGGCCAGGCGGAGTACGACCGCTACATGCGCGAGTTCCTGGCCCTGGATGAGCCGCAAACAACCGGTCTGCCGCAGGCATGATCGCGCCGAGTTTCTCCGAGTATCTGGTGCGTCACGGTCGGCTGGCCGACTTTGGTCGCTTCCGGGCCGAGCCGGCCCTGGTCTGCCAGCGCGGTCAGCGCGTCGTCGTGCGGACCTTTCGCGGGCTCGAACTGGGCGAGATCCTCGCCGAGGCGGGCGCGGAACATGCCCCCTTCCTGCCGAACACGACCGTCGGTGCCCTGGTCCGGCTGGCGAGCCCGGAGGACGAGGCCCGCGAAATCGCTCTGGCCGCGCGGGGACTGGACCTGCTCGGCCGGGCGGTACAACTGGCCGAGGAACGGTGTCTGCCGCTGGCGTTTCTCGACGCCGAGATCCTCCTCGACGGACAGCGAGGCGTGCTGCATCACCTCACCGATGGGACGTGTGATCCACGCGAACTCGTCAGCCGCCTGGCCGGCGAGTTCGACCTGACCATCGAGCTGCTGAACCTGAGCGATCCCCCGGCCGAGGCGGAGGAAGAGGACCACGACCACGCGGCCGGCTGCGGATCGTGTGGCAGCGAAGGTGGCTCCTGCGGCAGCGGCGGGTGTGGCTCCTGCGGCAGCAAGAAGCAGACCCGCGAACACTTCTCCCGCCTGCGCGAAGAGATGGATCGCCGCCGTACGCCGTTGCTGTGACATCAACGTGTCACGTCTCGACCGGCCGCCGCGTCGAGCAGCCAGGTGAGCGTTCCAGAGGTGGGCCGGATGCCGGCCGCAGGATAGACAGCCGGATCGACCCCATCGGCCAGCACCTTCGGGACGATGTCCGCCTTGGCCGCGCCGCTGACC
Organism: uncultured Alcaligenaceae bacterium; assembly: GCA_964471755.1. Classification (GTDB taxonomy): domain Bacteria; phylum Planctomycetota; class Planctomycetia; order Gemmatales; family Gemmataceae; genus CAYYJM01. The sequence goes on along the minus strand of CAYYJM010000078.1, from coordinate 6,295 downwards.
AGAAAGACGACATGACGGCAGGCATTGGCCGTCGGGAACGTCAGCGTCACGCGATCGACCGGCGGCGGCAGAATGCCGGGTGGACTCCAGGTGACAACATTCGTCGCGGTCAGGGCCGGTTTGCCGGGGAACAGCGACAGGGTGTGGCCGTCGTCGCCGAGACCGAGCAGGAGCAGATCGAAGATGATGGCCCCGCCGAAGGCCTGCGTGAGCGTCTGGCCGTAAACGATGGCGGCCTCCTGGACCGTCGCCAGGTGCGTCGGCACGGCATGAATATTGTCGGCCGGGACGGCGACGTGATCGAGGAGCGAACGGCGCGCCATGCCGAGGTTGCTGCGCGGATCATCGACCGGGACGAAGCGCTCGTCGCCCGGGAAGAAGTGACAGCGGGCCCAGTCGATCTGGCTGGCGTGATCGGTCCCTGCGAGCAATCGGTAGGTTCGTTCCGGCGTCGAGCCGCCGGCCAGGGCGACGGTGAAACGACCCCGCGCGGTGATCGCCTCGGCGGCGCGGGTGACGAACAGGTCAGCGGCGCGTGTGGCCAGAGCCTCGGGCGTCGGCAGAATCTCCACGGACGGTGACATGACGGTGTCTCCTCTTCATTTAGCCGCCGGCTTGCCGGCGGGTATTCGCGACGAAGACCGCCGGCAAGCCGGCGGCTAAATGGTTACCGCGTCCGGATCAGCGCCCACAGCGCCCAGGCGGTGGTGGCGGTGCGCTGGGCGTAGCTCTCGGCCCCGGCCGGGCGAGTCGTCGGCGGCCAGGTGCCGTCCCTTTCCTGCCAACTAATCAGGGCGGCCCGACCGCGACGCAGCATCCCACGCAACTCGTCGGTCGGCTCCTGGCTGGAGAGGGCGACCAGGACCAGGGCCGTGTCGAACGGCTCGGTCGCGCCGCGAACGTAAGGACCCCAACCGCCGGTGCGAGCCTCGCCGCGACGGATCAGGTCGAGGCACGCCGTACGCTGCCTTCGTGCCGCCTCGTCGTCAGCCCGGCCCAGGCCGAGCAGGACGGCGGCGGCCTGATAGACGTTGACGAGCTTCGTCGTCTGCAGCCAGCGCTCGGCCTTGCGAATCGCCTCCGCGTGGGTCTTCGCATCGGCAGCGCGGAGGGTCTGGAGGGCGAGGCTCGTGGCGAGGTGTCGGCCATGTGTCGCTGGAGTGCCGGGGATGTCGTCGCTGTCGGCCTTCCAGGAGCCGTCGGCCTGCTGGAGATCGGCGACCCAGCGAGCGGCCTTGACGAGCGGGGCACGCTCCTTGAGGCGGCCCGTCTCCAGGGCGACGGCGAGGGCGTTGGTGAACTGGAGCGTGGCCAGATTCCGGTCGTTGAAGGGGCCTTCGCCGCCGTTGTTGGCCCAGCCGGCGGGCCGACCGAGCCAGGCGGTCGTCTCGGTCAGGGCGTCTCCGGGCACGGCCAGGCCGGCCGTCGCGGCGCGATACAGCGACCGGGCCGCGTCCGCGTTGTGATGGCACGAGCAGCAGCGGTTCTCCGGCCGCCAGGCCTTGACCGCCGGGGCCAGGGCGGCGATGGCCCGTTCTTCCGGCGTCGCCTCGTTCGTGGGAGCCAGCCACAGCAGGAGCAGGAACGGCCACATGGCGGTATCTCGTGGAAGAAGGCGAGCGGTCTCTATCCAGTATCGGAACTCGCCCCATCAATCGCAAGGCGAGCGGCGCAGCGTCAGCTCGCCGGTTCTTTCTTCGCGTGAAGGACCGGCGAGCTAACGCTGCGCCGCTCGCCCGGAGGTTCTGTGGCAACCGCACCCCGGCTGCGGTAAGGTATTCCTCGGACCCCGCGCGACGAGGACACGACGATGAAACGGCCAGGCAGTGGCGGCGGCTGGGCGGCGATCTGGTACACCCTGCGCATGGCCAACCGCGTCGGCTGGTGGCGGCTCTGGCGTGCCATGCGCACGAAGAACGCCTGCAAGACCTGCGCCCTGGGCATGGGCGGCCAGGCCGGCGGCATGCGCAACGAGGCCGGCCACTGGCCCGAGGTCTGCAAGAAGTCGCTCCAGGCCATGGTCGCCGACCTTCAGAAAGGCCTCTCGCCCGAGTTCTTCGCGAAGTACTCCATTGCCCAGCTCCGCACCCTGTCGCCGCGTGAACTCGAATACTGCGGCCGGCTCGTCGCTCCGCTGTATGCCGGGCCGGGCGACACTCACTACCGCGTTCTCACCTGGGACGACGCCCTCACGCGCCTCGCCGACCAGATGCGCCGCACGCCGGCCGATCAGACCTTCTTCTACGCCAGCGGCCGATCGTCGAACGAGGCCGGCTTCCTCTACCAGCTTCTCGCCCGACTCCACGGCACCAACTACGTCAACAACTGCTCCTACTACTGTCATCAGGCCAGCGGCGTCGGACTCGGTCTGTCGGTCGGCACCGGCACCGCGACCGTCACGCTCGACGACGTCGAGAAGTGCGATCTCTTCTTCCTCATCGGCGGCAACCCGGCGTCGAATCATCCACGCATGATGCGGACTCTGATGACCATCCGTCGGCGTGGCGGTCAAGTCGTCGTCGTCAACCCGGTGCGCGAGGTCGGCCTGGTCAACTTCCGCGTTCCGTCCGACGTCTGGAGCCTGCTCTTCGGCTCGAAGATCGCCAGTCTCTACGTCCAGCCGCACATCGGCGGCGACATGGCCTTCCTTCTCGGCGTGGCCAAGATCGTCCTCGAACGCGGCGGCGAGGACCGCGACTTCCTCGCCTCGGCCACCGAGGGATACGATGCCTACAAGGCTCTGGTCGAGGCAACGCCGTGGTCGGCGATCGAGGCCGGCTCCGGTGTCGATCGCGCGACCATCAGCCAGGCGGCCGAACTGTACCTCCGCTCGAAGGGCACCGTCTTCGGCTGGACGATGGGCATCACGCATCACGAACATGGCGTCGAGAACGTCCGCGCGATCGTCAATCTCGCCCTGCTCCGCGGCATGGTCGGTCGGCCACACGCGGGCCTGCTGCCAATCCGTGGTCACTCGAACGTCCAGGGTGTCGGCTCGATGGGCGTGGCACCCAACCTCAAGCGTGAGATCCTGGAGAACCTCGAATCGCTTCTCGGCGTGACGCTGCCGCGTTCGCCGGGCCTGGACACGATGGCCTGCATGCGGGCCGCTCATGCGGGTCAGCTCCGCACGGCCGTCTGCCTCGGCGGCAACCTCTTCGGCAGCAATCCGCACGCGACCTTCGCTCACGAGGCGCTGAGCAAACTCGATTTCGTCGCCTACCTGAGTACGACCCTGAACACCGGCCACGCCTGGGGGACGGGCCGCGAGACGCTCATCCTGCCGGTCAAGGCACGCGACGAGGAACCGGAACCGACGACGCAGGAGTCCATGTTCAACTTCGTCCGCCTGTCCGACGGCGGCCCCGAACGGCAGCCCGGCACCCGCAGCGAGGTCGAGGTGATCGCCGCCCTCGGCGAACGACTCCTGGGCAACTCGCCCGTCGCCTGGAACGAACTGTCAAGTCTCTGTCATCTGCGGCAGATGATCGCGAAGATCGTGCCGGGCTACGCCGGCCTGGCCGAAATCGACACGACGCGAAAGGAGTTCCACGTCGGCGGTCGGATCAAGCACACGCCGACGTTCGCCACGGCCAGTGGCAAGGCCGTCTTCGCCGCCGATCCCCTGCCCCGTCGCGAGCTGAAGGACCGCGAGGTGAAGCTGATGACGATCCGCTCCGAGGGGCAGTTCAACACGGTCGTCTACGAGGAGGAGGATCTCTACCGCGGCCAGGATCGGCGGGACGTGATCCTGATGGCCCGCGACGACATCCGCCGACTCGGTCTGAAGGTGGATCAGCGTGTCGTCGTGCGGAGCGCCGTCGGCTCCCTGACCGTCCTGGTCCGCGAGTTTGACGTGCGGGCGGGCAATGCCGTGATGTACTTTCCCGAGGCAAACGTCCTCGTCCCGGATGGTGTCGATCCGCGCTCGCAGACGCCGGCGTTCAAGGCGGTGACGATCACCATCGAGCCGGAACCACTGACGAGGCCGGGCGACGAGGGTCGCGTCGGCCTCAGCGTGGTGCCATCGTGATGTTCCAGCGTCTTACTTTCCGCCTGGTGGCGCATACTTCGCCAGCCAGGCGAACACCTCACGGTGCCAGAACTCACTGTTCGCCGGCTTCAGCACCCAGTGGCCCTCGTCCGGAAAGTTGATGAACTTCGACGGCACGCCGAGTCGCTGGAGCGTGGTGAACAACTGGTGCCCCTCGCTGACCGGCACGCGAAAATCGAGATCGTTGTGGATGATCAGCATCGGCGTCTTGAAGTTCGCCGCCTTCCTGTGCGGCGAGTGCTTCTCGTAGCTGGCCCGGTTCGGTCCCCACGGTGGGCCGCCATGCTCCCACTCGTCGAACCACAACTCCTCGGTCGTCGCGTACATGCTCTCGAAGTTGTAGACGCCGCAGTGCGTGATCAGCGTCTTGAATTTGGTCGTGTTGCCCTGGAACCAGTTCATCATGTAGCCGCCGAACGACGCCCCGGCCGAGGCCATCCGGTTCGTGTCGATGTACGGCCGCTTCTCCAGATACGCCAGGCCGGCCATCAGATCATCGAAGCACTTGCCGCCCCAGTCGCCGGAGATGTCGTCGGTGAACTTCTGGCCGAAACCGGTGGACCCACGCGGGTTCGGCAGCGCGACGACGTAGCCCTGAGCGGCCCACAACTCCGGATTCCAGCGGAAGCTCCAGCCGTCCTCCCACGCTCCCTGCGGGCCGCCATGAACGAGGTAGACCAGCGGCCATTTCTTGCTCGGATCGAAGCCCGGCGGCTTCAGAATCCACATCTGCATCTTCGCCCCCTCGACCGGGATGAGGACGCTCTCCGGCCGGGGCAGATCCAGTTCGCCCAGGAGTTTCGTGTTCGCGTTGCTGATGTTCTTCGGCAGACCCGCCCGGTCGAACGTGAACACTTCGGCCGGCCGATCCATCCGCGCGATCGTCGCCGCCATCCGGCCCGACGACGAACTCGCCGATAGCGACGTGACCTGGCCGCCGAGCGGTGGCTCACGCCGCTCCGCCTTGCCGCCGGTCAACGGTGTCAGGTAGAGGGCACTCGCTCCGTCCTCCTCGGTCAGGAAGGCGATCAGGTCCGGCCGGAACCAGACGATGTCGCCGACCGATCGATCGAGGTCCGCCCCGGTCAACTGCTGCGGTTTTCCCCGCCACGACCCATCCGGGTTGACGGCGACAACGTACAGGTCCCAGCGATCCGCCTCGTAGCCGGCCTTCGTCTGACGGCGGAAGGCGAGGTGCTTGCCGTCCGGCGAGAAGCGCGGTCCGCCATCGGCCGCCTCGTTTTGCTTCGTCAGGCTCTCGATCTTGCCGCCGGTAACCGGCACGCGCAGGATGTCGTGATTCGTACTCCACGCCTCGTTCCGCTCCGGCGGCGCGGTCATCAGCAGGTGCGATCCATCCGGACTCCAGGCGAAGTCGTCTCCCATCGAGAACGTGCTTGACGTCGGGTTGAAATCCCGATCGCCGGGAGTGATGTCCTTCGGCTCGCCGTTGCCGCCCAGCGACAGGACGAAGAGGTGCTGCCGCTTATCCTCGACGTAAGAATCCCAGTGACGGTAGAACAGCTTCGTGAAGACCTTCGCCTTGACCGGGCTCTTTTCGATCGCCTCGATCTTCTCGCGGTTGAGCCGATCGCTCTCGGCGAGCGGCCGGCTCGAGAACTCGGGATAGACGGTCGAGACGAACGCAATCGACTTGCCATCGGGCGACCACTGACCGCCCTCCGCGCCGGTGGCCAGGTTCGTCAACTGGCGAGCCTCGCCGCCGTCGAGCGAGAGAACCCAGAGCTGGTTCGATCCGCTTCGCGTTGACTCGAACAGAATCTGTTTGCCGTCCGGGCTCCAGCGTGGATGAGCGTCGCGCTTGCCGCTGGAGGTTAGTTGCCGGGGCTCGCCCTCGACCGTCGGAGCCATCCAGAGATGCGTCACGACCTTGTTCGCCTTGAAGTCCACGGTGCCGAGCGTGTAGACGACCCACTTGCCGTCCGGGCTGACCTGCGCGTCGCCGAGTCGCTGAAAGCGGAACAGGTCATCGACCTTCATCGGCCGTTTGCCCTCGGCAAAGACCATCGCCGGCAGCAGGCTCACCAGCAGCACCGCGCCCAGAAATACCAGTCGCTCCATGAATCGCCTCACCATCCTCGGAAGGTTCAAGATCAGGTCCAGACCGGTCAGCGCTTGACCGTGGCCGGCCGCAGCCAGCGGACCAGGAACAGAAAGCGCCCCAGCACGCCCACGGCGAGCAGGGCCAGCACCACCACCGTCCAGCCGGCGACGAGATAG
>CAYYJM010000077.1:16111-22947 GCA_964471755.1 uncultured Alcaligenaceae bacterium | reverse complement strand
CTTCTGAACTCCCGCTTCCCCGTGCATTACTTTCCTAACATGGGATAAATGGGGAATCCGGATCAGTCGTAAGCCGGCTCGATGATGGCGCTCATCGAGCCGACGCTGTTTCGGGAACTGAGCGGATCCGGTCCAAAGGCGTGGATCTGATCACGCTTCAGTTCGGCGTGTTCCTTCGTCGTCGTCAGAACGATGGCTCGGCCGTTGGTGTCCACCTCGCGGGCGATCTGGTAGCCCTTCTCCGGCGGATGCCCGAACAGGACCTGCATCATGGTGATGACGTACTGATAGGTGTGGTCGTCGTCGTCGAGCAGGATGACGTGGTAGGGCGGCTGATGACGGACCTCCTCCTCCGGCTCCAACTGGGGCTTTTCGGGGAGAGTGATGGTGTCGCTCATGATACCTCATCCCAGAAGTTGCCGGGCCTGACGTCCGGTGCGGAAGCGATCCAGCACCAGGCGGGCCGAGCGGCCGGCCGAGCAGTACGCCGCCGCACCACGGCCGACCCGGGCCATTCGATCCACGAAGGCGTGCAGCTGGCCGATCAACGGGCTGTCGATCAGGGCAAAGAAACTCAGGGCGATGCCGGCCTGGCGACAGCGAGCCACCTCGCGCAGCGTGGCGTCGGCCGATGCCTCCGTCGGAGGACTCGCCAGCACCAGATCGCCCTCCTCCTCGTGGGCCGTCGGTTCGCCATCGGTCAGGCAGAGGATCTGACGATTCTCGCTCCCCTGCCCTGCCAGCAGCCGTCTTGCTAATTGTAACCCCGCCTGCAAGTTCGTGAAATGCTCGGGAACATCGATTCCCTCCGTCCCCCGGCGAATTCGTCGGTGGATCCGGTCGTCGAACAGGCCGACGGCGAACGGCTGGGCCAGCAGCACCTCGTCCTCGCGCAGGACGGTGGCCCGCGTGCCGAAGCCGATGACCGTCAGGCGATCTTCCGGGAAGCACCGCCTTAGCATGGCTCGCAGACCCAGAGCGATCCGCTTGGCGAAGAGAAACTTGTTGTACAGTCCCATCGAGCCGCTGCGATCCAGGAGCAGGATCGTGTGGCATCGGGTCGCAGCCTCCGCCTCCAGCAGGACGAGATCCTCGGCCTGGAGGTTCGCGGGTCGTCGGCCGCGACAGCGCTGCCGGGCCTGGCGGATCGTCTCGCCGACATCGAGATTGGCCAGCGGATCGCCTTCGCGGTAGGGCCGTGCTGTCCCCGGCTCGGGAATCCCCTGGTACGGACTCGACCGTGGATCGTGCCGGCCAGGCGTGCCGACCAGGCCGTTGGCGAGCAGTTCACGCAGAGCCTGCTCCTCGCATCGCCTCAGGCCGGCGGCCGTCACGCGGTATTCGCCCTGGTCGGCGCGATCGAGCAGGCCGCGCCAGCGCAGTCGCTCGACCTGCTTGCGGCTGGACTCGTCCAGGCGATCGAGTTGACGCAGGGGGTAGACGCCCAGGTCCAGGACCTGATCGGCGATCCGATCGAAGGCGTCGAGGTCGGGATCGATCCCGGGCCGAACGGTCGCGGCCCGGTTCGCCTCGTAGCGATAGGTGGTCATGTGCCGATCACTTCGTCCGGCGGACGGTCAGGACGGTGATGTCGTCGAAGGGCGGCGTCCCGGCGGCGTGCTTCGTCACGGCGGCCACGATGGTTTCGACCAGGGTGCGGGCGTCGGTCGCACCGAGGCCGGCCACGGCCTGCTTGACGCCATCCATGCTGAACGGCACGCCCTGCCGGTTCTCCGGATCGGGCAGACCGTCGCTGAAGACGAGGAGGACCTCGCCGGGGGCCAGCGTTATCTGGCTGGCGTCGTAGGGGTAACCGTCCATCACTCCCAGCGGCAGACCGCCCTCCTCATACCGCATGGCGTCGTCGAGCTGGCTCGTTCCGGGCCGGTAGATCATCGGGGAAGGATGGCCGGCACTGACGAGGGTGTGTCGGTGGGTCCGTGGATCGAGCAGCATCAGGGCCAGGGTGACGAAGCGCTGCATCGGGTTGGTGAACGGGTACATCAGGTCGTTGAGGCGCGCGACCATCCGAGTCGGTTCGGCCTCGGTCAGGGCGCAGGTGGTCATCTCGGAGGAGAGCTTGGCCATGAGCAGGGCGGCCGGGATGCCCTTACCGGCGACGTCGCCCAGTGAGACGACCATCCGGCCGTCGGGCAGGTGGATGAAGCCGTAGTAGTCGCCACCGACGGACTGAGCCGGCTGGTAGTAGGCGAAGAATTCGTAGCCGGCGACGGTGGGCAGTTCACTGGGCAGGAAGCTCATCTGGACCTGGTGAGCGACTTCCAAATCGCGTTTGATCTTGGCCTGGTTGACGGCCTCCTCCAGCAAGCGAGCGTTCTCCAGTGCGATCGACGCCTGGTTGGCGACGCCGGTGAGCAGTTCGAGATCGTCCTTCTTGAAGCGCTTGCTGCGATCCTGGGTGTCGAGTTGGATGACGCCGAAGGCCCGGCCATCGGCGCGGAGCAGCGGCACGACCATGACGGAGCGGATGCGCAGATCGCTGACCGAGTGGGCCATCTGGACGCGCTGATCCTTCATAGCGTCCTCGAACAGCAGGGCCTGGGCGGAGTCGAGGCACATGCGGACGATGTTCTGGCTGAAGCGGGCGTTGGCCTCGTCCTGGGGCCGACGTGTGCGGACCATACGCGGCAGGAGGCGGGACTTTTCGCCGGCGCGGACGGGCTCCTCGGCCTGGATGAGGAAGCAGCGGTCGGCCTGCTTGAACAGGGTGAACAGGCTCTCGGCGATCTTCGGCAGGAGCGGATCGAGATCGAGGGTCTTGGACAGGCTGGCGCTGATATCGAGCAGGCCACGCAGCTTCTCGGCCGGCTGGGTCTCCAGCAGGGTCTGGGCACTGGGAGCAAGGGACGCCTCGACGGTCGATTGGTCGTTCTCGTACTCCTGTGGCAAGGCGGGTGGCAGGGCCTGTTCAGAGGCGACGAAGGTGGCGTGGAAGTCGCAGATACGGATTCGGTCGTTGTGCTTGAGTTCGGTTCGAGTGCTGATCGGGCGATCGTTGACGAAGGTGAGGTTCCGGCTCTTGTTATCCTCGATGTAGTAGCGGTCCTGAAGGCGGAGGATAAGAGCATGGGCCCGGCTGACGGCGTTGAAGGGGATGACGATGTCGCAGTCGGGGTTTCGGCCCAGGACGTAGCGCTCGGCTTCCAGGAGGATGGTGGTTCCTTCGGGAAGGCCGCGGGTTACGTGAAGGGTAGCTGGCATGGTCCGACTCCTGGCGACAGAGAACCCGACAACCACGCTCCGTGGACGTTCCCCGGAGGCAAGGGCCCGATTATGATAGCGTGCGTCTGGCCTGGAGGGCAAGTTGACAGGGGCGAGAATGTTCGAGCGGGGCCTGGCGACCGGCAGCTTGGCGTCGTGCCGCTCGGCCGTGCCTTGATATCCCGCTGGAGTGGTTATCGGCCTACTGCAAGGAGGTCTGTCCATGAAAGAAGCTATCGCCTTTCAGGCCATCCTCGAAAAAGGACTCGACGAGTCCGTGACGAACCGGCAAGATCTGCTCCAGTCATCTACCCAAACACCCCGCCGTCACTCATGAGCCATCCCTATGATCCGACGCTGAAGGCGCTCGTCGAGACGGTGCCCGAGGACTGGCTGGCCCTGATCGGCGCACCACCTGCTCCGGTCGAGGTTCTCGACGCTGACGTCGCCACCGTCAGTGGAGCCGCCGACAAGGTGCTGCGTGTCCGCTCCGAGCCGGAGTGGCTGCTCCACCTGGAGTTCCACACCGGCCACGATGGCGCGCAACTGCCCGCTCTGCTGTACGTTCGTAACGCACTGTTCCATCATCGCCATGCACTACCCGTGCGAAGCGTGGCCATCGTCCTGCGACGTGAAGCCGATTCGCCTCGCCTGGATGGCCAGTACAGCCAGACACTGCCAGGGCAGTCCCAGCCCCACGTCCGGTTCGGCTACGAGGTCCTTCGGGTGTGGGAACTCTCTGCGGAGAGACTGCTCGCGGGCGGTCTAGGGACGCTACCGTTGGCAGCGATCTCCGACGTGACAGAGAAGGAACTACCGGGCATAATCAAGCAGATGGAGCAACGGCTGAAGACACGACGAGTGCGTCGAAACCTGACCGATCAATTCTGGATCTCGACCTATGTCCTGCTCGGTCTGCGTTACTCCACCACGGTCGCCGGGCACCTGCTGCAAGGAGTTCTGTCCATGAAAGAATCAGTAACCTACCAGGCCATCCTCGAAGAAGGACGCGAAGAAGGGCGCGAAGAAGGGCGCGAGGAAGGACGCGAGGAAGGGCGTGAGGAAGGACGCGAAGAAGGGCGTGAAGAAGGGCGTGAAGAAGGTCAACTGCGAGCCCACCGCGATATTCTACGGGCTCTGGGTGGGCAGCGATTCGGCCCGCCCGATGCGAGCGTCGTCGCTGCTCTGGAAGGAATCGCCGAGTTGGCACGCCTGCGTGAACTCTGTGGCCGCGTCCTGTCGGCCACCGACTGGCAGGATCTGCTCCGACCACCGACCCCGACACGCCGACGCCGTAAATCATGAGCCATCCCTATGATCCGACGCTGAAGGCCCTCGTCGAAACGGTGCCCGAGGACTGGCTGGCCCTGATCGGCGCACCACCTGCTCCGGTCGAGGTTCTCGACGCTGACGTCGCCACCGTCAGTGGAGCCGCCGACAAGGTGCTGCGTGTCCGCTCCGAGCCGGAGTGGCTGCTCCACCTGGAGTTCCACACCGGCCATGACGGCGCTCAGCTGCCCGCTCTGCTGTACGTCCGCAATGCGCTGTTCCATCATCGCCATGCGTTGCCGGTGCGGAGCGTCGTGATCGTCCTGAGACGTGAGGCCGATTCGCCGCGGTTGAACGAGCGCTACGAACAACGTCTGCCGCAGCGGCCCGGCCCGTACCTCGTCTTCGAGTACGAGGTCTGTCGGGTCTGGCTGCTCGACCCCGAGATGCTGCTCGCGGGAGGACCGGGCACACTGCCGCTGGCTCCGATCTCGAACGTGACAGACGAGCAGGTTCCGGGCATAATACATCGGATGGAGCAACGGCTGGAAATGCCGGACATCCGCCCGTCGGACGTGGCGAGCGTGTGGGACACGACGTGCATCCTGCTGGGGCTGCGGTTTTCCGCCGAGGTTGCTCATCACCTGATTCAGGGAGTCCGATCGATGAAGGAATCCACTACCTATCAGGCCATTCTCGAAGAAGGACGCCTCCTGGAAGTCCGGGAGTACGTGATCGATCTCGGTACCGAGAAATTCGGCCCACCCGATGCCGCCACGATCGCCGCGCTGGAGGCCATCACCGACCTGGCCCGGCTGCGCGAACTCCGCGGCCGCGTGCTGTCTGCCACGGACTGGCAAGACCTGCTGGGCGCACCTGCCGCTCCCCCCCGGCGGCGCGGCCGACGTCGGTGAGTTCCGTTTCTCATGGCCAAAGAGGATGTCTCATGAGTCGGAAGAACGACCCCATACCTCCGAGCAAGGGGTTTTTCCCCTGGGATCGCCTCGGGGACTGGATGAAGGAATCCACCACCTACCAGGCCATCTTTGCCGAGGGTCGTCTGCTCGGCCTCCGTGAGGTGCTGCTCGAGCTGGGCACGGAGCGATTCGGCCCACCCGATGTGGCCACGGCCGCGGCCCTGGAGGCCATCACCGACCAGACTCGTCTTCTGGATCTCTGCGGTTGCGTCCGGGCCGCGTCAAGCTGGCAGAACCTCCTCGGCATGCCTGCCGCGCCGACCCGCTGACGCCGCGGTTCATGAGCCTCCCAGCAGACGGAACGGTCACCCTCGCGTTCATCCAACGGCCGACGAATCCAGGCCGATCAGGGCCAGCGCTCGACGAACGAAGTCCTCGGCCAGGCGATCGAACAGGGCATCGGCCTCGATACGCTGCTTTCGCCACGCCTCCGCCGAGAGACCGCCCTGAGGCGGTGTTCGCGTCTCCAGGTAGACCTTCGCCTTCGGCTCCGTTCCGCTGGGCCGGAGAGCGATCCGGGCCTGCTCGCCCAGCGTGAACAGCAGCACGTTCCGCGACGCGGCATCAGTGCGGCCCTTCAGCGCTCCCAGTCGGCCGGCCTCGTCCCGCAGATCCGCGTAGCCAGTCACCGGTACCCCGGCCACCTCCGTGAACGGAGCCGCACGGATCGCATCGAGCATGCGAGCCATCTGGAGCCGGCCTTCCAGACCGGGCAGGACCACCTGCCGACCCTCATTGCGGAAGTAGCCGAACTCCCGGTGCAGACGGGCAAGGTAGTCGAGCAGCGTCTGACCGCTGCGCTTCTGGTCGAGCGCCATCTCGGCGAGCAGCAGCGCGGCCGCGCCGGCGTCCTTGTCGCGGATCTGCGGCATGTGCATCGCCCCGTGGCTCTCCTCCGTGGCAATGACGAAATCGGCCGGCGTACCGTGGACGTCCTCGTAGTTGCCCGTCGTCTCCAGCTGCTTCAGTACCTCGGCCATGTACTTGAAGCCGACCAGTAGATTATCGACGATCTGGGCCTTGAAGTGCCGGGCGATCCGGGTGATCAGGCCCGTCGTCACCGCAGTGGTGATCACGATCGGCGCGGCCGGCAGCCGACCCTGCTGACCAGCCCTTGCCAGCTTGAAGTGCGTCAGGAGGGCGGCGATCTGGTTGCCGGTGATGTAGCGGTACTCTCCGGTGTCGTCCCGGGCGACGCAGCCGATACGGTCGGCGTCCGGATCGGTCGCCAGGGCGATGTCGGCCGTGTGCTTGCGAGCGACCGCGATCGCTCGATCGAAGCAGGCCGGCACCTCAGGATTGGGCGACTTTGTCACGTTGGGAAAGCCGCCGTCGGGCGTGGACTGCTCGGGTACGGGGATCAGCCGA
>CAYYJM010000077.1:13576-16101 GCA_964471755.1 uncultured Alcaligenaceae bacterium | reverse complement strand
CGCCGGCCGTGAAGCCACCGACACCGTGCAACGGCGTGAAGACGACCTTGATCTCGTCGGCACGGGGCGGCTGCACCAGCGTCTGCTTGCGGCAGAGATCAACGTAGGCCCGGTGGGGCGTCTCATCGAGAAAGTGGAGTCGGCCGCTGCCCTGGGCCTCGTGCCAGGTCATCGTGCGGATGGTCGTCACCTCCTCGACCAGGTCGGCCATGACCTGATCCTCCGGCGGCACCGGCTGAGCCCCGCGATCGTCGTAGAATTTGCCGCCGTTATAGCCGGGCGGATTGTGCGACGCGGAGATGTTCAGACCGCCATGAGCCTGCAAGAGGCGGATGGTGAACGACAGTTCCGGCGTCGAGGGATAGAGCTTGCTGTCCGGCGGCAGAATCCAGGCGTGGATGCCGTTGGCGACGTAGACGCACGCCGCGAGTTGGGCCAGGTCCCGCGACGACAGATGAAGCACCGGATTGGGAAGCTCGGGATTATACTGTCGGCGGACGTCCTCGAAACGGCGAACGTCGAAGGCCAGGGCGACCTTCACCTCGGGCACGCCGGGGAACGATTCCTTGAGATACTCGCAGTGCCCCTGGACGGAGGCGGTCAGCGTCCAGGGGTTCATGCGGTTGGGACCGATGCCGACGGCTCCGCGCCGGCCACCGGTGCCAAAGGGAAGGATCTCGGCGAAACGATCGAGCAGACCGCTCCACCGCTCCTGCTCGATCAGCCAGCGCAACTGAGGCCGATAGGCGGCGAACTCCGGGGCGGTCAGCCACTGGTCGAGAAAGGCGAGGGCACGCTCCTTGACGGTGGCGTCCCCCTCGATGGTCTGGAAGCCGGCGCGGACGCGGGTGAGGTGGTCCATGATCGCCTCCTCGATCGCGGAGAGGGCGAGCCCCCGGCGACAGCCGAAGGAGTTCCCGCCCCGGTCAACTCCCCCGGCTGTCGCCGGGGGCTCGCCTGGAATGCCCCGTGACCGATACTCTATTCAAAGGGAGGGAGTAGAGCAATTCCTCCCCGGAGTTGCCAGGCCAGTCCTGCGACTCGCGCGGATCCATCTTTTTCCATTCGCCGTCCCTGGGTATATTCCCCCCGGACGACGAGAACCCGCAACCATCGACCTTCACCATGTCCACCCTGTGTTTCGAGTACGATCTGGCCGTTGTCGGCGCTGGCCATGCCGGCACTGAGGCGGCCCTGGCCGCGGCCCGGATGGGCCTGCGAACGGTACTGCTCACCATGAACGCCGACGCCGTCGCACAGATGTCCTGCAACCCCGCCATCGGCGGCGTCGCCAAGGGACAGATCGTGCGCGAAATCGACGCCCTCGGCGGCGAGATGGGAAGAGCCATCGACGCGACTGGCCTGCAGTTCCGTCTGCTCAATCGGACCAAGGGGCCGGCGATGCACTCGCCGCGAGCCCAGGCCGACAAGAAGCTCTATCAGCAGTACATGAAGCGCGTCGTCGAGGAGACGCCGAACCTGACGCTCCGCCAGGAAATGGTCGAGGGGCTGCTCCTGGAACAGACGCCGGACGGCTGGCGCGTCGAGGGTGTGCGAGCGGCCGGCGACACGGAGTATCGCGCCCGGGCCGTCGTCCTGACCACCGGGACGTTCCTCAAGGCGATCATGCACACCGGCGAGGCGAAGATGAGCGGCGGCCGGGCCGGCGACGGCTCGGCCGAGGCCCTCAGCGATAGCCTCGCCACCGTCGGCTTCGAGCTGGCCCGCTTCAAGACCGGCACGCCCTGTCGGCTCAACGGCCGGACCATCGACTTCGCTCGCTGCGAGGTCCAGCCCGGCGACAGCGATCCCCGGCCGTTCAGCTTCGCCACGGAGCAGGTCACGCAGCGACAACTGGACTGCCACATCACCTACACGAACGAGGCCGTCCACGACCTGATCCGGGCGAACCTGCACCGGGCCCCGATGTACTCCGGCCAGATCAACAGTCGGGGGCCTCGTTACTGTCCATCGATCGAGGACAAGGTCGTTCGCTTCGCCGACCGCGATCGGCATCAGATCTTCCTGGAGCCGGAGGGGTACACCACCCACGAGTACTACTGCAACGGCATCAGCACGAGCCTGCCGAAGGACGTGCAGTACCACCTGCTGCGGATGATCCCCGGCCTGGAGAACGCCGAGGTGCTGCGCTGGGGCTACGCCGTCGAGTACGACTACGCCCCACCGACGCAGTGCGAGGCGACCCTGGAGACGAAGCGCGTCGCCGGGCTGTACTTCGCCGGGCAGATCAACGGCACGACCGGCTACGAGGAGGCGGCGGCCCAGGGGCTCGTCGCGGGCATCAACGCCGCCCTGAAGATCAAGGGCGAGCCGGCCTTCGTCCTGGACCGCAGCCAGGCGTACGTCGGCGTGCTGATCGATGACCTGGTCACCCGTGGTGTGGACGAGCCGTATCGCATGTTCACCAGTCGGGCCGAGTATCGGCTGCTGCTGCGGCACGACAACGCCGATCGGCGTCTGACGCCACTGGGCCGACGGATCGGCCTGGTGAAGGATGCCGCCTG
>CAYYJM010000077.1:10238-13549 GCA_964471755.1 uncultured Alcaligenaceae bacterium | reverse complement strand
AAACTGTCCGCCATCGCCGCGCTGGAGGGCTTCCTGGAGAAGACCCGACACCAGGGCAAGAGCCTGGCCGACTGGCTGCGCCGCACGGAGACGACCTGGGAGCAGATCGAGGCGCTGGCTCCGGAGGTGCGCGAGTGGGCGAGCCGGGCCGACGTCGTCGAGCAGGTCGTGCTGGAGGCCAAGTACGCCGGCTACATCCAGCGGCAGGCCGCCCAGGTGGACCGATTCCAGCGCATGGAGAATCGGCCAATCCCGGCCACGTTCGACTATGCCGCCCTGCCCCAGCTGCGCACGGAGGCCCGTGAGAAACTGAGCCGGATCCGACCGGCCAACCTGGGCCAGGCAAGCCGGGTGGGCGGAATCACTCCGGCCGATCTGGCAGTCCTGGTCCTTTACCTGGACCAGGGAACCTGGCGGAACGACGAAGATTGCCCAAAGCCGGAAGAGAATGCCGACCGATGAATGAGGCAAGCGAGGTAAACGAGGTCGAATCTGGAAGGGCTGGTAAATTTTGATAGTCTGGGTAGTATTTATGGACGTGGAAGTTTCCGCAAAGTGGGACGTTTGACGAAGGTTGTCGGAGGAAGTGGCCTGGGGATAACGGTTTAGAGCGACAGAGACGGCTCAGTTCGCGTTGACAGAGTGGAGAGGTTGGCTATAATCGAAGAGGGTGGCAAGGTTGGTAATCCCCTCCCTCGACCGCACACCTGTCGCACACTGGGTGAGGCCACCTCTCCCAGGCCCATTCGGGAAGGAAGTCACGAAGAGCTTCCGGAACGCGCCGGAAGGCTCGCGTGGATGTTGGTGTCCAGTGGCTGTTTGGCTGATCGACAACCCGACTCCTTCCTGGGATCGGCAACCTCGATCACGATGGAACGGATCGACTTGTAACAACCCGAGCACGCACCGAGTTGGCGGATCTGGCTCGTACGAGTTTCGCTGGAAGAGTGAGGCAGATCAGGGAAGATTCGGCGGTTCTCCGGTGACCGGAGACCACCGCGTGCGACTGGCGATGGCCAGGAAGGATGGATAAAGCGATGAAGACGGTTTTCACGACGGGCGAAGCCGCCAAGATTTGCAAGGTGAGCCAGCAGACGATCATCCGTTGCTTCGACAACGGACAGTTAAAGGGGTTCCGCGTCCCTGGCTCGCGCTTCCGCCGCATTCCGCGCGAGGCGCTCTACAAGTTCATGAAGGATAACGGCATCCCGACCGATGCCCTGGAAAGCGGCAAGCGGAAGCTGCTCCTGGTGGACGATGATACCGACCTCGTCGATCTGCTCTGCAAGTTCTTGCAGGAGGATGGCCGGTTCGAGGTGCGGACGGCGACCAACGGCTTCGACGCCGGCATGATGGTCAAGGAATACCGGCCGGACATCATTCTTCTCGACGTCATGCTGCCGGACATCAACGGCAAGGAAGTGTGCCATCGGGTGCGGGCGGACTCCAGTCTGGAAGAGGTTCGGATCCTGTGCATGTCCGGCATGATCGAAGAGGACAAGATCCAGGAACTGCGGCTGTCCGGAGCCGACGACTTCCTGCACAAGCCGTTCGAGTTCGACGAACTGATGGACCGCATGTGCAGTCTGCTGGAGATGGAGCCGGCCGAGACCGCCTGAAGAACCGGAGTATCGGCCGACCGTGGCCCGGAGGTGTTTCCGGGTTCGGTCGGCCTCGAGTTCGCCTCGTATCCACGGAAGGAGCCTGCTCGTGCCTGCATCAACCGCAGGAGAGGGTGGCGGGTTTCACGCCTGCCACTGGCAGGCGGACGCCTTCCATCAGGTTGCCGGCCTGACGCCGGCACTCTCCTCGCTGCTGGCCCTCACGCGCCCGATCACCTCGGAAACCTGGAGCGTCATCCGACGCGACCCGGCCGCCGTGCTGCTTCTGCTTCGTCAGCCGGCCGACTTCCCGCTGCGCAGCGATACCCTGTTGAGTCATCTGGCCGCTCCCGCGCTGATCGAGCGGGCGCTGCTTCTGCTGGCGCAGCCGACACCCGCCCTGCCCTTCGTCTCCTTCGCCAGTGCGCCTCTGGCTCCGCTGTATGAGGCGATGCTCTGCCTGGCCGAGCGGGCCAGTGCGCGAGCCGAGGCCACCCTGGGCCGTGTCGATCCCGTTCAGGCCTGGATTGCCGGCCTGCTGGCCTCTCTGGGCTGGCTCACCGTGGCGGCCGTGGCTCCCCAGCGGGTGCAGACCTGCTGGCTGGACCCGGACCATCGCGGCCAGCCTCAGCAAACGCAGCAACGGCACTGGGGCCATGATCAGGACACGCTCGCCCGCCATCTCGCCCGGCGCTGGGGTCTGCCCGGCTGGGTCGGTGCCATTCCGGGCCGATTGCGTCTGACGGCTGACATGGCTGTCGATCTGGGAACGCAGCGCGGGTTGTTCGAGGTCGTCCAGCAGGCTGCCGGAGAGGTCGCCCGGCAAGGGTATCCGCTCGGTCTGGTGCCCCTCGATCCGGGCGAGGTGCCGGCCGTCGCGAAGATCCCGGAACTGCGGTTGGACGCGGAAACCTGGGGTGATCCGCGACAGAGCGACCTGCTGCCCGAGTTGCTCCGACTGGCGCTGGAGAATCGGCGGCTGCGGAGCGAGGCGGATCAGGTCCGCATGCTGGAAGACGAGAACGACCGCCTGCACAACGCCCTCGCGGCTCGCCTGACCGACGAGCGCCAGCGTGAATTGACCGCCCGCTTGCAGGCCCTGGCCGAGTTGGCCGCCGGAGCGGGCCACGAGATCAACAACCCCCTGGCCGTGATCTCCGGCCGGGCTCAGTATCTGCTCTCCCACGGTGCGGAGTGGTTCGATCCCGAGGCGAACGCGGATGTCGAGCAGTCGCTGGAGACGATCATCGCTCAGACGCGACGAATCCACACGCTGCTGCGTCAGTTGATGCTGTTCGCCCGACCGCCCGCACCACAGCGGCGACCGGTCGATCTCCTGCTCCTGATCGGGGAAGTGCTGCGGAGTCAGGAGGAACTGGCGATCCAGCGGCAGGTGCGGCTGGAAGGCCCGGTGCTGACCACGGAACAGGCCGCCAGTCGGGGCTGGCTTCTGTCGCTGGACTCCGAGCAGATGCGGACGGTCTTGACGGCCTTGGTGCGAAACGCTATCGAGGCCGTGCCGGTGGCCGGCTGGGTCCGCATTGACGTGCGGCGGTCGGCCGTCGGCAAGGTGGATGGGTGGAAGAATCCCGTCGAGGTGGTGGTGGAAGACAGCGGTCCCGGGCCGGCTCCTGAACACGAGCCGTATCTGTTCGATCCGTTCTTCTCGGGTCGTCCGGCGGGGCGTGGCAAGGGGCTGGGGTTACCGGT
>CAYYJM010000077.1:4957-10228 GCA_964471755.1 uncultured Alcaligenaceae bacterium | reverse complement strand
AGCAGGGTGGCGAACTGCGTTACGCGCGGCCGATCGGTGGACCGACGCGCTTCGTGATCCTTCTCGGTCCCGGGCTGGAAGAGATGAGGCCGGAGTGCTGTTCTCGGGAGCCGGGCGGAGAAGCGGCCTGAGCCCGGGGATCGGCGCAATTCGCTGCCACGGATTGAATGGGCCGTCCGCGTCTCGACTCGCGGCGTTGCCGGCACGAACCACAGCGCGGGAGGCCTCGGCCCATGCCCTCGTCTCAACCGACTCCGTCCGTTCCTCTGTTCCCGGCGGCGGGACCGCTCGCTGGCCCTCAGGGGGCCGCCCTGCTGGAGCGTGGTGAGGTGGCCCACTATCACGCCGCGCCGTTTTCTCTGCCCACCGGCGACGATCTGGACTTCCTCTTGCAGCAGCAGATCGCCTCGTTCGGCCACAAGCACATCACCTGTCACCTGGCCGATCAGCGTCTGGTCGGATTACTCCGCCAGGGCGAGCGCGACCAGGCCGCGCGCCTGGTGGAGATCCTGCTCCGCTTCTCCGAGACGGTCACGACCTGGGTTCGGACCGTACTCCCTGCCTATCGCGAGGGGCTCAGGGCCGAGGTGGTACATTTTCACCCGGCGCAGGAGGCGACTCGTCGGCTGCGAACGATCGCCCGGAATGATCTGCTCCACATTGATGCCTCGCCCAATCGCCCCACCCGTGGCGACCGGATTCTGCGTGTCTTCGCCAACATCAACCCGACGGAACCGCGTGTCTGGATCACGAGCGATCCCTTCGCCGTCCTTCTCCAGCGCTACGGACGAGAGGTCGGCCTGCCGGGCGAGGTCACGCCCAGTGTGTTCGACCGGGTCAAGGAGGGGCTGCGGCGACTGATGACGGGCGAGACCGAGCCCACGTCGCCCTATGACTCGTTCATGCATCGGTTTCACGATTACCTGATGCGGAACGACGCCTTCCAGACGCAGTGTGCCAAGACGGTCTGGCACTTTCTCCCCGGTTCGGTCTGGGTTCTCATGGGTGATGCCTGTTCGCACGCGGTTCTGCGTGGCCAGTACGCGCTGGAGCAGTCGTTCCGGGTGTCACACACCTCGCTGGTCGTTCCGGAGGAATCGCCGCTGTCTCTGCTGGAGCGGATGTGTGCTGTCTCTGGTCCGTTGCGGTCGGCCGCCTGAGATCGAGCCTGCTGTTCCGATGCCGAACGCCGACTCCGCGTCACGCTCATGCAATTGGCCACAACTTCGAGACAGCACTCAACGTGACGGGTTTGCACTGCCGATCCTGACGGATAGGATGGGCTGAAGGCATGCCCCGGCACAAAGGCGTCGGCTACTCCTGACAGGCCAACGAACATGGCGTTCCTGGACTGGCTGCTTCGTGGCGTGACGGACCTTCTGGTGCCACCCACCTGTCACGGGTGTGAGGCACCGCTGGCCTCGGCCGAGGAGTATTTCTGCCCCACCTGCACGGCGGCCCTGCTCGGAGACGTGGCTCCCACCTGCCTGCGGTGTGCCGCCACCGTTGGGCCCCATCTGGTTCCGGCCATCGATTGTTCCCTGTGTCGCGGCGAATCCTTCGCCTTCACCGACGTGTGCCGACTCGGTCCCTACGAGGGGATGTTACGTCAGGTGGTGTTGAGCCTGAAAAAGCATTCGGGCGAGCAACTGGCCGAGATTCTGGGTCGCTGCCTGGCTCTGCGCGTGCAGGCGGCCTGGCCCGGCGAGCCATTCGCGGCGGTCGTTCCCATCCCCCTCTACTGGTGGCGACGCTGGCAGCGAGGCTATAACCAGGCCGAGGCCCTGGCCGAGGGGGTCGCCGGTCTCCTTGGTGTCCCGTACCGACCCGGCTGGCTGCGACGTGTGCGAGCCACGCTGCCGCAGTCCCGGTTGAGCCCGACAGCACGAAAACAAAATGTCCACGGAGCATTTCTTGCCCGCTCCTCTGCAACCAGTCTGGGGCAAACCATCCTTCTTGTCGATGATATCTTCACGACCGGCGCGACCTGTTCCGAGGCCGCTCGCGCACTCCGAGCGGCGGGCGCGGGGGCTGTCCGGGTAGCGGTTTTGGCCCGGGCAGGCGAGTGAAACTGGGAGAGATGCGTCGATGCGTGGCGCGGCCAGGTTTCGCTGCTTTTATCGATTTTGCCAGACTGGAGACGTTGACGATGGGCTGATTGGCCGGACATCTCTTTGACAGTTCGCTCCCTAACTGGAAAGCTAGAACTAGCCCTCTGAGCGTGGGTTTGTGGATTCAACGTCCATACCCCCCGCGGGGGTTCCTGAAGATCGGAGCAACTGGTCATGGCTACCATGATGCGGTTTGGTGTGGCCCTCTTTGCGATCCTGCTCCTGGCCGAAAGCGGGCAGGCGGCGAACTGGGCCGACGCGATGTTCGATGAGGTGTCGAAGGACTTCGGGACCGTTCCGCGGGGCCCGGCGTTACAACACAGCTTCCGGATCAAGAACAACACAGGACAGGTCGCTGTCATCTCAGCGGTTCGGGTGTCCTGCGGGTGTGTCTCGGCGACCGCCCTTACCAATGTTCTGCAACCGGGAGAATCAACCTCTGTCGTCGCCAGGATGGACACCACGCGCTTTGTCGGAGTCAAGAATGTCACCATCTTCGTGACTTTCTCCCGGCCGGCGCTGGAGGAAGTTCGTCTCTGGGTTCAAGCCAACGGTCGGGACGACCTGGTGTTGACGCCCGAGTCTCTTGCTTTCGGCGTTGTCAAACGAGGAACTGGTGGAGAACGTTCGGTTAACATCACGTTCTATGGCAACAACTTCTCACAGATCTCGGATGTCAAAACCGACAGCAATTACATTCAGGCGAGCGTGAAGGAGGTCGCCCGTCAGGAGTCGCAGGTCGATTTCACCCTGATCGCCAAGGTTCGCCCGGACACGCCAGCTGGCCGCTGGTACAGCGATGTCTGGCTGACCACGAACAATCCCTCGATTCCGAAGATCCGCGTGCCGCTGACAATCGAGATCGAGTCCGCCCTGACGGTTTCTCCCAACGCGGTGGTCATCGGGCCGCTTCGACCGCGTGAGCAGGGCGAACGGAAGGTCATCGTACGCGGGACCAAGCCGTTCCGAATTCTCAAGACCGAGGGGGCCGACGATGGCCTGAGTGTCCAGGCGAGCAGTGACGAACCCCGCGCGATCCAGGTACTCACGGTGCGAGCCGTGGCTGGAGACAAACCGGGCGACCGGGTTCAGAAGTTGAAGATCATCACCGACCTGAACGATGCCGAGAAGGAGGTCGAAGTCCAGGTCACTACCCAGGTCGCTCCTTGACGACTTCGGGAGTCGAAAACAGAGCCGCCGGCGTTCCTTCTCGAACGTTCGGCGGCGTCTTTTTCTCGGGTCACTTTCTCATTTTCGTCTCTTCGGGCACGGCTGTGAGCTAGAGTGTCAGAAGTGCGGCCTGTCCCCTCCCCTCTCCCCGGGCCTGGCACGGATCGATCTCCCCGCCCTGGTGCCTGATCAAGACGGCGGAGCCGTTGCGCAGGTTCCCGCAGATTCGAGTTCCCCCATGCGCATCTATCTCTTTGAAGACGCCGTCGTTGCGCGGCTGGAGCCGTTGACACTCACGCGACCGGCGTTTGAGTTGCAGCTCGGCCTGCGATCGTTATTCGATCGGCAACGCGAGCATTTCGGACATGGCTCGTTCGGAGCTCTGGTCCGGCCGATTCTGCGTCCGCTGATGCAACTGCTGCGGCCCGATCTTCCCGCCGCTCCGCTGACCAATGGTACGCCGGGTGAGGTACTCGTCAACGCCCGCTGGGTCGCTCCTGGAACCCTGTTCCAGCCGCCCGCACAGGCCAGCGTCGGTCTGATCGGCGACGAGGTCGCCTGGGTCTACCGACCGGAAGGGTTCCTCCATCCGCCGACCTGGGAGTCGGTGCAAGACCACCTCGACGACTGGAAAGAGAGCCTGCCGCGTGTCCCGGCCGAGGGCTGGTTGGTGCGATACCCCTGGCAGCTCGTCGAGCGAAACGCCGAATACCTGGCCACCGACGCCGACTGGTGGAACCGCGCACACCCGACGCGCACGGTAGACGGCCTGACGATCGTCGGCTCACCCGCAGCGGTTCACGTCCACCCGGAGGCACGGATTCAGCCGTTCGTCGTCTTCGACACGACGGTCGGGCCGGTGGTCGTGGACGAAGGCGTACGAGTGCAATCGTTCACGCGCCTGGAGGGGCCGTGCTACATCGGGCCACGAACGCATCTGCTCGGGGCTCAAGTCCGTGGCGGTACCATCGGGCCGGACTGCCGGGTCGGTGGCGAGTTCGAGGCGTCGATTCTGCACGGCCACAGCAACAAGTACCACGATGGCTTCCTGGGCCACAGCTATGTTGGCGAGTGGGTCAACGTCGGAGCCGGGGCGCAGTTCAGCGACCTGCGGAATGACTACGGCCGGATCGAGGTCTTCTCCGGTGGTCGGATGGTCGATAGTGGTGCGATCAAGATTGGTTCGTTCGTTGGTGACCACACCCGGTTTAGCATTAACGCGAGCATGAACTGCGGCACGGTCGTCGGGTCGTTCTGCATGATGGTGGCCAGTGGCGGACTTCTACCGCGTGTGGTGCCGCCGTTCTCGATGGCCCGCGAAGGGCGCGTGAGTGACCGCAACGACCTGCGACGGATGTTCGACACGGCGAAGATGGCGATGAGCCGGCGCGGTTGCGAGTGGACGCCGACCCACGAGGCGTTCTACTTCGATCTGTACGAGGCGACCATGGGCGTACGACACCACCTGCTGGGCGATCCGGAGACGCGCCGGCAACGACGGCGAGTCACATAGCATTCGGATCGAAGCCGAGAGCGCGGAGTTTCTCTTCGAGGCGGACGGCCCGTCGGCGTTCCGTCTCGGCGCGTTCGGTTTCCTCTTCGAGCCGCTGGCGGGCATCATCGAGCAGTTCCTCGGCCGTCTCAGCTCGGTTTCGCTCTCGTTCCTCGCGTTCCTCCGGCGATGGCAGCAGCTCGCCGGTGGCCTGATCCCAGGCCCGCAGCCAGAGCGTGTCCAGACCACGATAGGTGCCCTGCCACAGGCCGAACTCGACCCGAAGCGGTTTGATCAGAAACCGACCCCGCTCGTTCGGTTCGGTAACCTGATAGGTTCCTGCGCTCTGTCGGTACACCTCCAGCGTGGCACGATCACGGTCGAAGATCAGGTAGTAGGGTGAACGGATCGCTCGTTCGTAGACCCAGAACTTGCCCGTGTGCGGCGTCGCGTCGTGTTCTTCGCTGCCGTCGCCGGAGACGTACTCGATGACGAGCA
>CAYYJM010000077.1:0-4857 GCA_964471755.1 uncultured Alcaligenaceae bacterium | reverse complement strand
GCAGTTCCTCGGCCGTCTCGGCTCGGTCCCGCTCCTGCTCGGCGCGCATCCGCTCTCGCTCGGCGAGTTCATCTCCCGTCGGCAGCAGCTCGCCGCTCGTCAGATCCCAGGCCCGGACCCAGGTCGCCGGCTGAACCCAGTACTCTCCCTGCCAGAGGCCGAGTTCGACCTGCAACGGTTCGATCGCATATCGGCCGCGCTCGTTCGGCTCGATGACCTGAAAGCGATCACCAGTCAGGCGGTAGACTTCCAGCGTGCCTCGGAAGCCGTCGAAGATCACGTAATACCCCGCTCGGATGCTCCGTTCATAGACCCAGAACTTGCCGGTCTGCGGCGTGGTGTCGTGTTCTTCCGCTCCGTCGCCCGAGACGTATTCGACGACGAGCAACGGCGCAACGCCCTCCTGCCACAGGACGTAGGAACGCCGCAACTCCCCTGTCAGCAACGGCGGCACACCCAGAACACAGAACCAGTCCGGAGCCTTGCAGCCAGCCAGAGGAGGCTGAGTGTAACGCCAGTAGATGCCGCTATTAGCCGCGATCGAGAACTGGCCGTCGGGCTGCACCTCACGCAGACGCGGTGTCAGGATCGCCGTCAACAGCGCACTCTGCGGATGTTCCTGATAGTTGTTCACGATCTCACCATCCTGGTCGGGCAGCTGCTTATGGTCGGGCATAACCACCGTCGGCTCGGCCACCGTCGGATCGCTCATGTCTTCCTCCTGACAGGTCGGCAGTTTTGGCCTAGCTTACCACGATCGCCGAGTTGGCGACCAGATCGGCTGGCTGGCCACTCCCCCACGGAAGGCGAATCCCTATCCTACACGCGGGTAAGCTGATTCCGGCGTGGAGGCGACGATTGACATGAACCCGCGTCCCATTCGCAAGCTCCTGGTGGCCAACCGGGGTGAGATCGCCATCCGCGTCTTCCGCTCCGGGACCGAACTCGGCCTGCGCACCGTGGCCATGTACGCCCATGAGGACCGCTTCGGCCTGCATCGCTTCAAGGCCGACGAGGCCTATCCCATCGGCCGACCCGGCGAACCGCTGCGGGCCTACCTCGACATCCCCGCCGTCGTCCAACTCGCCGTCGAACAGGGCGTCGATGCCATCCATCCCGGCTATGGCTTCCTGTCGGAGAACCCCGATTTCGCGAAGGCCGTCCGCGATGCCGGCCTGGTCCTCGTCGGACCACGCACCGAGATCCTGCGCAACCTCGGCGACAAGGTCGCCGCCCGGGCCATCGCTCACCAGGCGAACGTGCCGATCCTGTCCGGCAGCGACGCCCCGGTGCGCGACGACGCCGAGGCCCACGCCGTCGCGGCCAAGCTCGGCTATCCGGTCATGGTCAAGGCGGCCATGGGCGGCGGCGGTCGCGGCATGCGGATCGCGATGACCGCAGACAAACTGAGCGAGGCCCTGGAACAGGCTCGCCGCGAGGCCGGCACCGCGTTCGGCGTACCGGACGTCTTCCTCGAAAAATTCATCGCGAAGGCTCGCCACATCGAGGTGCAGCTCCTCGGCGACAGTCACGGCAACCTCGTCCATCTCTTCGAGCGTGACTGCTCCGTGCAGCGCCGTCATCAGAAGGTCGTCGAGATCGCTCCGGCTCCGTTCCTCGATGCCGGCGTGCGTCAGGGCATCCTCGATGCCGCCCTCAAGATCGGCCAGGCGGTGAAGCTCGACAATGCCGGCACGGTCGAGTTTCTCGTCGATGACGAATCGGGCAAGTTCTACTTCATCGAGGTCAATCCACGCATCCAGGTCGAACACACGGTCACCGAGGAGGTGACCGGCATCGACATCGTCAAGAGCCAGATCCTCGTGGCGATGGGCAAGGCCCTGGGCGATACGGAAGTCGGCCTCGGCGACCAGGGCAAGATCGCCACGCACGGCTTCGCGGTCCAGTGCCGGGTGACGACCGAGAACCCGGCCAACAACTTCCTGCCGGATTATGGCCGGATCAGCAATTACCGGTCGGCCGGCGGCATGGGCATCCGCCTCGACGGTGGCTCCGGGTTCACCGGGGCAGTCATCACGCCGTTCTACGACTCGCTCCTGGTCAAGGTGACGACGCACGGGTTGCAGTTCACCGACGCCGTCCGCCGGATGCAGCGAGCCTTGCAGGAGTTCCGCATCCGTGGCGTCAAGACGAACATCCCCTTCCTGCTCAACGTCCTGGGCCATCCGACGTTCCTGGCCGGCAAATGCACGACACGGTTCATCGACCAGACGCCGGAGCTGTTCCACCTGGCCATCCGCCGCGACCGGGCGAGCAAGCTCCTGAGCTACATCGCCGACGTGATCGTCAACGGCAACCCAACCGTGACGCGGGAAGGCAAGCGACCGGCCGAGAAGGAGAAGACCGCTCCGGGCAAGTCGCCGTGTCTCCAGGTCGCTCTGCCCACCGGTCTGCCGGCCGGCATGCGCGACAAGCTGAAGGAACTCGGTGCGGAGAAGTTCGCCCACTGGCTCCGCGAGCAAAAGCGGCTCCTGCTGACGGACACGACCATGCGCGACGCGCACCAGTCGCTACTCGCGACCCGGATGCGGACTCACGACATGCTCCGCATCGCGCCGTGGTACGCCCACAACCTGGCCGGCCTTTTCTCCCTGGAGATGTGGGGCGGCGCGACGTTCGATACGTCGATGCGCTTCCTGAAGGAGGCCCCGTTCCAGCGTCTGGCCGATCTGCGTGAGCGGATTCCGAACATCCTCTTCCAGATGCTGCTGCGCTCGGCCAGTGCGGTCGGATACACGAACTACCCCGACAACGTGGTGCAGTTCTTCGTCAAGGAATCTGCCCGGGCCGGCATCGACGTTTTCCGCGTCTTCGACGCTCTCAACGGTCTACCGAATCTGCGCCTGGCCATCGAGGCGGTGCGCGGCGCGGATGGCATCGCCGAGGCGGCGATCTGCTACACCGGCGACATCCTCAACCCGGCCCGGCCCAAGTACGACCTCGCCTACTACGTCGGCCTGGCGAAGGAACTGGAGAAGGCCGGGGCTCACATCCTCTTCGGCGACGACCTGGCCGGCCTGGTCAAGCCGTTCGCCGCCCGGATGCTGGTGCGCGCCCTGCGCCAGGAAGTCGGTCTGCCGATCCACTTCCACACCCACGACTGTGCCGGGGGCCAGATCGCCTCGTTCCTGCTTGCCGCCGAGGAGGGCGTCTCGGTCGTCGATGGTGCGATGGCCGCCCTGTCGGGGCTGACGAGTCAGCCGAGTCTGAACACGATCGTCGAGGCGTTTCGCTTCCACGAGCGTGACACCGGCCTCGACCCGGAGGTGCTGCTGGAGACGTCGAACTACTGGGAGGCGGTGCGTGGCCTGTACGCTCCGTTCGAGACGGGCCAGCTCGCCCCGACGGCGGACGTGTATCAGAACGAGATGCCCGGCGGCCAGTACACGAACCTCCACGCTCAGGGTCGGGCCCTGGGTCTGGAGGACCGCTGGCGTGAGGTCTGTCGAACGTACGCCCAGGTCAACGCGATGTTCGGCGACATCGTCAAGGTGACGCCGTCGTCGAAGGTGGTCGGCGACCTGGCCCTGTTCATGGTCGCGAACAATCTGACGCCGGACGAGGTCGTCAACGGTACGCGGGAACTGGCCTTCCCGGAGTCGGTCGTCGAGTACTTCGAGGGTCGGCTCGGCCAGCCGCCGGGAGGCTTTCCGGAGAAGCTGCAAAAGCGGGTGCTGCGTGGCCGTCCGGCGATCGAGGGCCGACCCGGAGCGAGTCTGCCGCCGACCGACCTGGCCGCGACAAAGACGACACTGGAACAGCAGATCAAGCGGCCAGTCGATGCTCGCGAACTGGCGAGCTTCCTGATGTATCCGCGAGTGTTTCCGGACCTGGCCGCGCACCAGGCGCGGTACTCCGATACGAGCGTGCTGCCGACGCCGGTCTTCTTCTACGGTATGGAGCCGGGCGAGGAGGTGGCCTTCGACATCGAGAAGGGCAAGACGCTGATCGTGAAGTACCTGGCGGTCGGCGATCCGCACGAGGACGGCACGCGGATGGTCTTCTTCGAGCTGAACGGCCAGCCGCGTGAGGTGAGCGTGCAGGACAGGTCGTTGGCCGGCTCGGTCGTCCAGCGCAAGAAGGCGTCGCCGGGCGACCGACTGCAGGTCGGGGCCCCGATGCCGGGTCTGGTGTCGCGCGTGCTGATCGCTCCCGGCGAGGAAGTGGCTGCGGGCCAGAAGCTGTTCACGCTGGAGGCGATGAAGATGGAAACGACGCTGTACGCGGAGCAGAAGGGCCGGATCGCCGAGGTGCTGGTGCATCCGGGAACGCAGGTGGAGGCGGGCGATCTGCTGCTGCGGTTCGAGGCGTGATCTCGCCTGGAAAACGAGGTCTCCTGGCCGGCCCATGGCAAACATCCAGGCCGGGCAGGCGGCCAGAACCACCCTGTAATTCAGGGTTTCGACCATTCCCATCGTTGGTCCGCCTGCGGTCAGCCTTCGAGACCGCCTGACACGGACTCGTCAGACGCTGCCTCTCCAACCACCTTCTCCCCTCGTTTGTCTTTCGGCTCCGAAACCAGATCGGCTTGTCAGAATGTAAAACTGAGATGTTTGGGAAGAATAGGTTCGCATCTGAAACGAATATCGTTACACTGACTGATGGCGCTCACGCGTCGCACCTCCCCATCGACTGGTTCTCCGAGGAGAAAGCCCCATGTTGGTCCGTCGCTGTCTGTTTCTGCTCGCGTGTCTGCTGGCCGTGTCGGCGGCCGGTCTGCTGGCCCAGTCGAACCAGGGCCGCAAGATCGCCCTGCTCGTCGGGGTGAATCGATACGACAACACCGGCCTGCGAAACCTCGACTACGCCGAGAACGACGTGAATCAACTTGCTCGG
>CAYYJM010000076.1:0-23175 GCA_964471755.1 uncultured Alcaligenaceae bacterium | reverse complement strand
TTCCGGAGAGCAAGAGCCCACCAAGCCTCGCTGGATTCATCGTTCATCGTTCATCGTTCCGGCGAAGGTGGGCTCTCGCTGGCGCTCGGCCCACCCTACATTTGGCTGGCCCTCTGTCCCGTTCCACTGGTAGAATGCAACCCTCCCACCTGGATGAGGACGTGCCGCCATGCGCTACCTGCTGCCGATGTTGCTCGCCGGTCTGCTCCCCGCCCTGCTCCTGCTCGCGGCCGAGAAGCCGGTCTCGAAGGTGCCGCCAGCGGCCGATCGGCCGATCGACTTCGTCAAGGACATTATGCCATTGTTCGCCGAGCATTGCGTCCGCTGTCACGGCGCGGAGAAGCAGCGTGGCGGCGTCCGCCTCGACGATCGAGCGGCCGCCCTCAAGGGAGGCAGTGGCGGAATCATCTTCAAGGCCGGCGACGCGCAGGGCAGCCGGCTACTCCACGTCATCGCCGGACTCGATCCGGAGATGAAGATGCCGCCAGGTGACAGGGGTCTGTCATCAGAGCAGATCGGCCTCGTCCGGGCGTGGATCGAACAGGGAGTGAAGTGGCCCGATGCCGCCGCCGTCGGTGGGCCGATCCAGAGCAAACACTGGGCGTTTCAGCCGATCACGCGACCCGCCGTGCCAGAGATCCGAGACGCGGAGTCCGCCATCCGCAACCCGATTGATGCGTTCCTCCTCGATCGCCTGGCCGGAGTGGAACTGACGCCGAATCCGCAGGCCGAGCCGCTGACGCTCCTGCGTCGGTTGAGCCTCGACCTGACCGGCCTGCCGCCGACGCTCGACGAGATCGCCGAGTTCGAGAGGGCGGCCGAACGCGACCACGACGCCGCCCTGGAACAGGTGATCGACCGCCTGCTGGCATCGCCGGCCTACGGCGAACGCTGGGGCCGACACTGGCTCGACCTCGCCCGCTACGCCGACAGCGACGGCTATGAAAAGGACAGCGCCCGGCCATGGGCCTACCGCTATCGCGACTGGGTCATCGACGCGCTGAACCGCGATCTGCCGTTCGATCAATTCACGGTCGAGCAGCTCGCCGGCGATCTGCTGCCGAACGCGACGATCGAGCAGAAGATTGCGACGGGGTTTCATCGCAACACGTTGACGAACAAGGAGGGCGGTGTCGATCAGGAACAGTTCCGCGTCGAGGCGGTCATCGATCGCGTCTCGACGACCGGTCAGGTCTGGCTCGGCCTGACGGTCGGGTGCTGCCAGTGCCACGATCACAAGTACGACCCGCTCAGTCAGCGCGAGTTCTACCAGTTGTTCGCGTTCTTCAACAGTGATGTCGAGGCGAACATCCCAGCCCCGATTCCCGGAGACGAACCCGACGCCCGGAAGAAGGCGACCCCGCCGCAAGCCCAGACGCTGGCCCTTGGAAAAGCTCGCAAGACGTACGTCCACGTTCGCGGCGACTTCCTTCGCAAGGGCGACGAGGTGCGTGCCGCGACGCCGGCCGTGCTGCCGATCCTGGCGGCGAAGAACCCGACCCGGCTCGACCTGGCCCGCTGGCTCGTCGATGAGCGCAACCCGCTGACACGGCGCGTGATCGCCAACTGGGTCTGGAGCAAATTCTTCGGTCGCGGTCTGGTCGCCACCCTGGAAGACTTCGGCACCCAGGGCGCGAAGCCGAGTCATCCGGAACTGCTCGACTGGTTGGCGAGCGAATTCTCGCGGCAGGGCTGGAGCCTGAAGCGG
Organism: uncultured Alcaligenaceae bacterium; assembly: GCA_964471755.1. Lineage (GTDB taxonomy): Bacteria > Planctomycetota > Planctomycetia > Gemmatales > Gemmataceae > CAYYJM01. The sequence goes on along the minus strand of CAYYJM010000076.1, from coordinate 21,467 downwards.
CTGCACCGGACGATCGTCCAGAGCGCGGCGTATCGGCGATCGTCTCATCCCAGCTCAGAGCAGTTGACCCGCGATCCGTACAACGTGCTGCTCGCCCGGCAGGCCCGGATGCGTCTGGAGGCGGAGGTGCTGCGAGACGTGAACCTGGCCGTCTCGGGTCTGCTCGCGCCGCGTATCGGTGGGCCGAGCGTTCGGCCGCCGCAGCCGGCGGGCATCTCCGAGTTGACCTACGCCGGGGCGGCACGCTGGGTCGAGAGCAAGGCTGCCGACCGCTATCGCCGCGGCCTCTACGTCTGGTTCCAGCGGACGAGCCCGTATCCGCTCCTGATGAGCTTCGACGCTCCCGATGGCAACGTCTGCACGGTCAAGCGCGAGCGGTCGAATACGCCGTTGCAGGCGCTGACGCTGCTGAACGATCCTGTCTTCGTCGAATGTGCCCAGCACCTGGGTCAGCGTCTACTGTTGACCTCGGACAACGACGAGGAACGCATTCGCCACGGCGTGCGGCTCTGCCTGGGCCGGGAGGCGACAGCGAACGAGGTGACGAAGCTGTGTCAGCTGGTGCGCGACTTCCGCGAACTGATGCGGGCGAAGCCGAAGGAGGCGCTGAAGTTCGCCGGCGGCAACCTCGAACCGGGACACGATGCGTCAGAACTCGCGACGTGGGTCGGCATCGCCCGGACGCTGACGAATCTGGATGAGTTCGTCGTGCGGGAGTGATCCCCATTTAGCCGCCGGCTTGCCGGCGGTCTTCGCAGCGACAGGTACCGCCGGCAAGCCGGCGGCTAAATGAAGACGACAATCTATACCCGCAATACTGCGACAAACTCTGCCGCCCCTCCGAGGTGAGCCAGCCATGCACGCACTCTCCCGCCGGGACTTCTTCACCTCCTCCGCCAGCGGCATCGGTCTGGCCGCGCTCGCCTCGCTGCTGCGCAACGATGGCCGACTCGACGCGGCGGACGCTGTCAACCCGCTGGCAGCGAAGAAGCCGCACTTCGCTCCGAAGGCAAAGGCGTGTATCTGCATCTACCTCGAAGGCGCGCCCAGCCAGCTCGACCTGTGGGACCCGAAGCCGAAGCTCAACGAACTGCATGGCCAGAAACTGCCCGACTCGCTCCTGGAGAAGGTCCGCTTCGCCTTCATCCAGAAGGAGGGAGCCCGCGTCATGGGCAGCCCGCGCAAGTGGAAGAAGGCCGGCCAGTGCGGCATCGAACTGTCCGACTTTCTACCCCACCTCGCCAGCGTCGCCGATGAGATCGCCTGGGTGCGCGGCATGCACACCGATGCGTTCAACCACCACCCCGGCCAGCTGCTCATGAACACCGGCAGCACGCTCTTCGGCCGACCGTCGATGGGCTCCTGGCTGCTCTACGGCCTCGGCAGCGAGTGCGCCAACCTGCCCGGCTACGTCGTCCTCAACTCCGGCCGGGGCACCAGTGGCGGCACATCGAACTGGTCCAGCGGCTTCCTCTCCTCGACGTATCAGGGCGTCCTCTTTCGCAATCAGGGCGACCCGGTCCTGAACCTGTCGAACCCGCCCGGGCTCGACGGCGCGATGCAGGCCCGGACCATCGAGGCTCTGCGTGATCTGAACGGCGAGCGCGTCAAGGCCGTCGGCGATCCGGAGATCGCCAGCCGGATCGCGGCGTACGAACTGGCCTTTCAGATGCAGTCGGCGGCCCCGGAACTGATCGCGCTCTCGGGCGAGACGAAGCAGACACTGGCGATGTACGGCGTTGGTCGGAAGGACGCCCTCAAGGCCGGTCGAGCCGGGCCGGTCGGGACGTGGAACAGTTTCTCGTCGAACTGCCTGCTCGCTCGCCGACTCATCGAGCGTGGCGTCCGCTTCGTGAGCCTCTTCCACGCCAGTTGGGACCATCACAGCAATCTCAACAGCGAACTGGCCTACTGCTCCGGCATGGCCGATCAGCCGGTCGCCGCTCTGATCAAGGACCTCAAGCAGCGTGGCCTGCTCGATTCGACGCTGGTCCTGTGGATGAGCGAGTTTGGCCGAACGCCGCTGGGCGAGAATCGCGGCGGCTCGAAGAACGTGACGGGCCGCGATCACCATCCGTTCGCGTTCACGCTCTGGGGGGCCGGCGGCGGTCTCAAGGGCGGCACGATCCACGGCAAGACCGACGACATCGGCTGGGGCGTTGTCGAAGACGCGGTCCACGTCAACGACTGGCACGCGACGCTGCTCCACCTGTTCGGCTTCGATCACGAGAAGCTGACGTATCGCTTCCAGGGCCGTGACTTCCGGCTGACCGACGTTGCGGGCAAGGTCGTCAAGCCAATCCTGGCGTGAACGCGGGATACATCCGTCGGGCTTTGGCATGCCCGGATCATGAGTATTGATGAAGATTTCTTGAGAAAATCGCTTGCACTGCTTGACTTCCGCTTTACAATCTCATCATATCATTTTGGTCGATTCGCAGGATTCTCTATTTTTCAATGAGCCAGTGAGAAGGCCGGAGTACGCTCACGGGTCTGTTCTCATCCTCCTGGCCGAAGTTGTTCTGAATACCCTGGCCGAGGGAAGCAGATCATGGCGCGATCTACCGGATTCTGGCTGGCGTTGCTGAGTTGTGTTCTCCTGTCGATGGGCTGTGGAGGCGGCTCGGATGGGCGAATGGCCGTGTCCGGGTCGATCCAGTTCAAGGGAGCGCCGCTCGATCAGGGCTCGATCGAGTTCCACCCGCAGGGCGAAGGCGAACGGGCGACCTTCGCCGGGGCTCCGATCACCAACGGCAAGTACACCATCCCGGCGAGCCAGGGCCTGCTGCCCGGCAAATATCTGGTCTTCATCACCTCCAGCGATGCCAAAACGAAGGTAGAAGCGGCCCCCGGTGAATCGGGGCCGCTGGCGAAGGAGCGTATCCCTGCCCGATACAACACCTCCAGTAAAGAGTTCGTCGAGGTGAAGGCCGGAGCCACGAACACCTTCGATTACGATATCAAATGACCTCCGCTGTCTTTTCGTGAAGATATTCTCTTCTCTTTCTTTTCGGGAGGTATTCCGATGCGACTCGCACGTCGCGGTTTTACCCTGATCGAGTTACTGGTCGTTATCGCCATCATCGCCATTCTGATCGGGCTGCTGTTGCCCGCCGTCCAGAAGGTTCGCGAGGCGGCGGCTCGGGCTCAGTGCCAGAACAACCTCAAGCAAATCGGTCTGGCCTGCCACGGCTACCATGACGCCAACGGCTTTCTGGTCCCGGGAACGGGCGGCTGGGGCTGCTGCTGGGGCACCTGGGTGGTTCGGCTCATGCCCTATTTCGAGCAGGACAATCTCTCCCGCCTCTACGTCAACTGGGGCGGCAACGACTCGACCGGCCCACGATACGCCTCCGCCCCGAACACGACCAATGTGACCACCAAGCGGCTCAAGGTCCTCACCTGTCCCAGCGACACGCCGAATTCGCCGATTAGCAACATGACCAACCACAACTACGCCCTGAACTACGGCAATACCGGCTACGCGCAGTCCAACTTCGGCGGGCTGGCCTTTGGCCAGGCTCCATTCGGCCCCGGAGGTAGTGGCAAGGTGAAGGAGGTTGCCCTGGCTCACATCACCGACGGTACGAGCAACACGCTCATGGTCGGCGAGGTTCTCCAGGGCATCGGCCACGATCTGCGGGGCTTCGTCTGGTGGGGCGACGCTTCCGGCTTCAGTGCCTATCTCGGACCGAATTCCTCGGCTCCGGATCGGATTTACACCAGCGGCTACTGCAACAATCAGCCCTTGCAGGGGATGCCGTGTACGCAGTCGAGTACGGCAGTCCCGACGACATTCGCCGCGCGCAGTCGCCACACCAATGGCGTCCAGGCGGCCATGTGTGACGGTAGCGTTCGCTATCTCAACAACACGATCAACATCAACACCTGGCGCTGGCTGAGTACGTCGCGCGGCCAGGAGGTGATCCCCGGCTTTTGAGTAGCTCTACTGTAGAAGATGGCGAGCGGCGCGGCGTCAGCCCGCCGGTTCTTTCCGCGAGCGTCAGCCCGCCGGTTCTTCTCAGGAAAAGAACCGGCGGGCTGACGCCGCGCCGCTCGCTATTACCTTCCGGCCGTTCTTCACTCCACTCCTGAGCTTGGCGTGGCCTGAGCCGCTGTCTCGATCTCTTGCTCGTACTGGTTGAGGAGGCGTGTCGTCGCCGGGGTCGGATCGAGCGTCCGCGCCTCGGCCAGATGTTGCCGTGCCGACGCGAAGTCACCGCCGGCGGCGCAGGCGTAGGCCAGGATGCCCAGCAGCAGGGCGCGATCCGTCGTCGTACGGGGACCGATCTCCAGGGCGGTCTGAAAGAACTGACGCGCCGTCGGCCAGCGCTGTCGGCGGGCCTCGAACAACCCCTTCAGCCAGCAGTAGTACGACCGATGCGTTCGTTCCAGCCAGGCCGGGAACCACGTCTGGGCCAGGATGCGCTCGGAGCGGTCGAGCTGGCCCTTGCCAGCCGCACGGAAGGCGAGCCAGACGGTGCCGAAGCGGAGGTAGCCGAAGACCAGCACCAGGGCCGCCGCCAGGCAGACAAAACCGAACGGCTGACCCTGACCCAGGTAGAAACCGGCCAGGAGAACGCAGCCGGCGAACAGGGTCGCGCGAATCGAGAAGGGGAGCATCTCACCCCCGAGTATCGTGGACCAGACTCTGCCACAGCGCCTCGGCCTGCTGGGCGCGGACCTCCTCGGCTGACTCCTCCAGTGGCAGCGTCTCCAGCGGCGTCGGCGGCGCGGCCAGTTCGTCACTCAGGCCACCGAGCATGAGCATGGCCAGGTCCGTCTCGTCCAGCGGCGGAATGTCTGTCGTGGTCGGTGTGGCAGGCACCGGCGAACGACGGAAGGTCTGCACGAAGCGATCCCGCTCGGGAAGTTGGTAGCCCGGCCGTGCGAACGTGAACAGCGCCGCCAGGTCGCGGTCCTCCGGCTGGCCGGTCAGGGCCTGAACGGCCTCGCGGATGCGCGTCTGCTCCGCCTCGTCGGCCGCCGTCTCACGCAGCCGCGCCGCCTGCTCGACGATCTGCTCCGGACTGGCCAGCGGATCGAGTTGCAGCACCTCGAACGGATTCAGCTTGCTCATGGCTCCTCCTCGATCTCGGGGGCGTCGTCGTCCGGACCGCCGATCTCCTCAGTCGGCCGCGGCTCATCCAGTTTGACGAGCAGTTCGCGGACGTTCTGGTTGGCCGGGTCGAATTCCAGGGCCTGCTCATAGAGGCGGCGGGCGTCGTCGTGGTTCGGGGCAAGGAAGCCGCGAAACTTCCAGAATTCCGACAGGGCCGTCCGCGCCGCCGTCTCGTCCGGCCGGCTCTGGACAAGGCTGGCCAACTGCATCGCGAACGGCGTGAAGCGATCGACTTGCTCCACCAGACCGGGCCGATCGCCGGCCTGGTAGAAGTCGAGGAACCATTCATGGCAGATCTCGACCAGACCAGTCAGGAGCCTCAGGTTCTCGCGATCGAGGTTCACCAGGCGGCGCAGATGGCTCAGACCGCGATCGTAGTCGGCCTGAAAGCCCTCACGGATCTCGCCCTGCTTCATGACCTCGCGGGTCTGCGCGAGGTAGTCGCTGGCCAGGGCCTCGCGGAAGACGTTGACGCGCCCGGTCAGTTCCGCTCGCAGGGCCGGCTTTAGCTTCTCGGCCAACTTCGGCAAGTCGGCGATGACGCCCCAGATCTTGCGGGCCGGCTCTATCTGCGTGCGGGACAGGCGATCGGTGAGCGTCTGCCGGTGCCGGGCGAGCAAATGGTCGATCAGCGGAGCCCGCTCTTCTGAGGTCCAGCGGAGCAGGTGCCGGAGCCAGGCCTGCCAGCAGAGCTTCCACCAGACATCAACCGGGTCGTTGGGAGCGTGGTCTTCCAGACCGGTCGCGATGCGGAAGGTCCACAGGGCCAGGTGATGAGCCAGACGCTCGGGCAGTTCATCACGGTCGAGAACGGCCTGCAACGCCGCGTGCAACTCCTTGCGGTTGTCGGCCTGGCAGATGGCCAGGACGGCCTGTCCCTCGGGGATCGAGTCGAGCAGCGTCACCAGGTCGAGCAGGGCGGCTGGCGGCGTACGCGGAGCGTCGGGCGGCGTCGGAATCATCCGCAGGATGGCCCCGGCCCGGGCGAGCCGTTCCAGCGTCGGCAGCAGGGCCAGGACCGCGTCGCGCTGCTCCTCGGTGAGCCGATCCAGATGCTCCCGCGCGGGCTGAATCGCCTCCCGGGCGGCGAGGGGTTCGCGACGACCGAGGAGGCGGGCGGCCTGGTGCAGATACCACAGGGCCGGCTCGACGCCCGGCGGAGGCGGCTCGGGGCCGGTGGGAGCCGGCACGAGTCCCGCGACGATGCGCAGGGCCTGAAGACTCTCCCCCTCCGCTTCGGGACCGGCGAGTGCGGGGCCGACACGCTGTAGCCAGGGCGGCAGGACCGTCTTCCAGACTGGCAGGTTCGCCCGGGCCTGGACGAACTTCGCCAGGCCGGCGAGCAGCGCTCGGGGAAGGAAGCGCAGACCGCTCCAGCTGTCGAGCCGTTCCAGCCGACGCGCCACGTCGGCAGCATCACCCCGAGTCAGGGCGTCGTGAGTGAGCAGCACCTGGGCCAGACCCTGCCAGCGCGGATGCGCTTCGAGCGGAGCCAGGGCGGCCCGGTCGGCGTCGGTCAACGGCCGACCCAGCAGGCCGAGCAGCTGTCGAGCCGGAACGAGGGCCTCCGTCTCGGGCAGATCGGCCATGCGCTGGCTGAGGCGGGCGAGTGTCCACGGTTCGTCACCACCGGCCAGGGCCGCCCGCAGACGCAGACGATCGAGTTCCTGACGCAGACGCGGATCGTCCCAGAGTTCGCCGAGCGACTCGCGGGGCAGCACCTCCTTGACGGCGGCCGGGGCGGCCCGATCGCAGAGTTCGAGGAAAGCCCGCAGGTAGTTTCGACGCTCCACTCCCTGCCGAGCGGCAGCCTGGTCGAGTAACTGCTGGAGCGTCTCGATCTGGGGACGCGTCTGTCGCAGGGCCAGGCCGAGCAGGCGGAAGTGTTCGAGCGTCGGATTCGTCCGCACGCCCTGACCGACCTGCTGCTGAAGGATGGTCAGCCAGTCCTCGGGGGTGATCTGTCGCTGGGCAAACTTCTGCAGGGCGAGCCAGAGCCGGCAGCGTGCGGCGAGGAAGACGTTCGTCGCCAGCGTCTGGACCTCGTTGAGCTCATCGGCCCCGAGCAGGGCCAGGCCGTAGCGGGCCCACGGCTGGTTGACGTCGTATCGGAGCGCCTCGCGATAACCCGTGATGGCCTCGTCGCTGCGGCCCTCGGCACGGGCCTGCTGGGCGCGAAACAGGGAACGCAGGGATGGGGCGTCGGCGAGGCCGTCCGGCAGGCTAAGATCGCCCTTCTCGCGGAGGGCGAGGAGTTCCTGCCAGGCGTCGAGAGCGGCCGGCGGATAGAGCCGCTGACGGGCTTCCTCCCAGAGGAGCAGAGCAGTCGCGTCCTGTTTGCGGTTGGCGGCCAGCCACGCTTGCAAGAGCAGCTTCTCCGCTTCGAGGACGCCGCTCGTCTCGGGCATGTCCTGGAGCAGTTTCTCGGCCGTGGCGCTCTCGCCGCGACGGAGAGCGAGGCGGGCCTCGATCAGGGCGGCCTCGTTCGCACCGGCGACCTTCTTGTTCGCACGCACCGACTTCCACACCTGCTCGGCCCGATCGAGCGAACCGGCGCGGATGAGCAGATCGACGAACCAGACGGTGCCCTGAGCCGACCCCTTGAGGACGCGGAGGAGTTGCTCGTAGTTCGGGATCGCCTCGGGTTTCTGCCGCAGGACCTGGACGCGAGCCAGCCAGTAGCCGGCCCGGGCGAGCAGTTCCAGATCGCCGGCCGACTTCGCCATCTGGGCGGCCTGATCGAGCAGCAACTCGGCCTTGTCGTTTTCGCCGAGCAGCCAGGCGATCCAGCCGAGGGCCCAGATGCGAAGCGTCTCCTGGGGAGCGCCCGGAACGACCATGCTCAGGCGCGTTCGCAGCCGGACTGGGTCGAAGTGGAGGTCTTCACGGTAAGCGAGCAGGGCCTTCTCGATCCGGCTGAGGGCCAGACGCAGGGCCTCCTTCGGCACCAGGCCACGGCGAGAGGGCCGTCGCAGCGGCGGCAGGCGGAAGGTTTCCGGATTGCGGTACATGATCGGATTCCTGGATCGTTGAATCTCACACCAGGCGAGCCCTCGGCGACAGGCGAGCCCCCCACGAAAGTGGGGGGAGTCTTCACCCAGGGGAACTCCCCCCGCTTTCGCGGGGGGCTCGCCCGGAGGGGGGCTCGCCTGGAGCCCCGCTCGGAGGTATCACTTCGACAGATGCTCCTTGATGAACGTCAGCACCTCGTCGGGGTGGTTCGCCGGGCTGACCTTGGTGTAGACCTTGCGGAGTGTGCCCTTCTTGTCGATGACGAAGGTATAGCGTTTGGCCGCGTTGCCGCCCTGGGGCAGCACGCCATAAGCCTCGCACACCTTCTTGGCGTTGTCGGCCAGCAGCGGGTAGGTGAGCTTCTCCTTGTCGGTGAACTCCTGCTGCTTGGCCAGGCCGTCGGTGCTGGCACCGATGATGACGGTATCGAGCTTGGCGAAGTCGGCAATCTTGTCGCGGAAGCCACACGACTCGATGGTGCAGCCCCTGGTCAGGGCACGCGGGTAGAAGAACAGCACGACGTTCTTCTTGCCCGCGAACTGTTTCAGGCCCAGGGTCTTGGCATCCTTGGCGGCCGGCAGGACCGTCTGGATCGAGGTGGCCGGCGCGTCAAACGCTGGAGCCGGCTTGCCCTCTTCGGGGACGGCCGCCAGGACCAGACCGCTGCCCAGAAGCAGGGCGGCCAGCAGAACGCGGAAAGTGAAACGCATCGCTCGGTCTCCTTGTGGAGGAAACAGAAACATCCAGCCGCCATTGTGAAGGTTCCTCACGCCGTGGGCAAGAGGCACATCGGTAATCCGATGTCCACGACGTGAACCACCCCGAGCCAGTCGGCCGCTCCAGGGACCGCGAAGCCGACGCGGCCGGTGACGGTCACCGCGGTGTGCGTCGCCCGGATGCATGGCCCCGTCGGTCGGCCGGTGTCGGCGTCGAAGCCGCTCGGTACGTCCACGGCGAAGCTCGGTTTGCCCGCCGCGTTGACCTGCTCGACGATCGCGTCGAACGGTGGCCGGAGTGGCCCGGTCAGGCCGCTGCCGAAGAGGGCATCGACGACCCAGGCGGCCGCCGCGAGATCGGCGTCGAGGTCCGCCCGAGCGAACGCTTCGGGGATGATCAACCGACGTGGAAAGTCGCACCGCTCGGCGACCGCCCAGTGAATGGCCGCATCGGGTGACAACTGGTTGACGTGACTGAAGAGCCGCACCTGGACCTTGAGGCCGAGCCGATCGAGGTGGCGGGCCATGGCCAGGCCATCGCCGCCGTTGTTGCCGCGACCGCAGAGGATGAGAACCGGAGACACGGCCCCAAGTCGGACGAGCAGCTCGGCCATGTTGCGAGCGGCGTTCTCCATGAGGACGATGCCGGGAATGCCGAACTCGTGGATGGCCCGACGATCGAGTTCGCGGGCCTGTGCGGTGGTCAACAGCATGGCGGGAGTACCGTTAGCTCAGACTGAGCGGTCCGGCCGAGCAGTAATCCGGGTTGCCGAATCGGGTCAGGTGATGGCCGAAGCCATGAGCCAGACTCAGGAGCAGGCGGTTGTGCGCCACCCCGCTCCGCTCCTGCTTTAGCGACCGTCCCATCCGAATCCCATCGAGGCCGCCGCCGAGCAGCACGAATGGGATGTTGTTCAGCGTGTGGGAGTTGCCCTTGCCCAGCTCGTTGGTCCAGATGATCGTCGTGTGATCGAGCATGCTCCCCTCGCCGCCCGGCTCGGGGGTGTCGGCCAGTTTCTTCGCCAGGTACGCGATCTGCTCCGCGTACCACTTGTTGATGCGCGTGAGCTTGTCCACGGCCTGGACGTTGGAATCGGGCTCGTGCGAAAGCTGGTGGTGTCCCTCGTCGATGCCGAGCCAGCGCATCCGCGCTCCGCCGACCGAGTTGGTGAACTGGAAGGTGGCCACTCGGGCGAAGTCGGCAGTGAACGCCGCCGCCAGGAGATCCAGGTTCATCTTCGTCAGCTTCGGCATGTTGTCGTTGTCGCGGCGCGTGCCCGGTTCGAGTTCCGGCACCGGATGATTCGCGGCGGCCCGGGCGTCGCGGAGTTCGCGCTCCATCTCCCGCACGAACTGAGCGTGTTCTTCCAGCAGCTTGCGATCCGCGCTGCCGACCGCTCCGCGGATGGTTTCCAGATCGGCCCGGATGTCATCGAGGACGCTCTTGAGAGCTTCCTGGTCCTTGCTCTTGCCGTAGAGTTTGCCGAACAGCTGGTACGGATCGTCGATCGGCGTCACCGGCTTGTTGCCGCCGGCGTAGCTGAGGCGCGTCCAGGTGTCGGCCCGCTCGGGCACCATCACGCCGAGTTCGAGCGAGCCGAACCGCGTCCGCGTGGCCGGGTCCTTTTGCAGGAAGTTCTTGATCTCCTGATCGATCGAGATGCCGGAAGACCAGCCAGCGGGGGTGTGCGAGCCGCCCTGGATGTTGCCGGGGTACAGCTCGGCTCCGGTGAGCAGACAGCCGATGCCGCGCATGTGGCTGTCGCCATCGCCCTTGATCTTGTCGCAGATGCCGTGCAGGACGAGCAGGTTCTTCTTGAACGGCTCGAACGGCTTCATCGACTCCTTGAGGGCGAAATCCGTGCCGGTTGCGTCCGGCCAGAAGTTGGTCGGGATCACGCCGTTGGGCGAGAAGACCACGACGAGCCGCTGCCTTGGCCTGGCCAGAGCGGCCCCCAGACTGGTCAGATTCGTGACGAACGGCAAGGCCGCCGCGCTGACGCCCAGCGTCCTCAGGAATTCGCGGCGGGAGTGGATCGTAGGCATCGGAACTCCAGTGATTTCACAACGATTACAGAGCCTGGCGAGCGTGGGGCGTCATCCCCATGATTCTTTCACGCATCGAAGGCGGAAGATCATGGGGCTGACGCCCCACGCTCGCCGTGGCCTAGCGACGGGGCGGCCCCGAGGCCATGATCAACGCCGCCTCGATGAACAGTTCCCGAACATTGTAATTCGACTTCGCGAACGCCGCCACCAGTTTCGCCCGGGTGTCGGGGCCGTAGGCCAGGATCGGCTGCTGGGCGACGTGATGGAACACCTGCTCGGCGAAGGCCTCGTGGACCTCCCGGCTGCCGGCAAGGAACTTGCCCAACTCGGCGGCCCCGGCGAACGACACCTGCTTTCCCTCACGCGTCAGGTACGACCCGGTGGGGTTCACCGGTTTGGCGTTATCCTTCTCTCGAAATCGGCCGACGGCATCGAAATGCTCCAGCGTAAAGCCCAGGTCGTTGATCACGCCGTGGCAGGTCATGCAGGTGGGGCCACCGGTTTGCAGGATCACCCGCTCGCGGGTGTTCAGGCTCGGGTGCAGATTCGGCGACACCGGATTGACGGCCACTGGCGGCGGCTTCAGGCTCCGGCCCAGCACGCCGCGGGCCAGGAACACGCCACGATGGATCGGCGAACTCTCCGCCGTGTAGGCGAACGAGGCCATCAGGTAGGGATGCGTGAGAATCCCGGCCCGCTGCCCTTCGTTGAGGCGCACCTTGTGGAAGCCCTCGCCAGCGGGCACCGATGTGCCATAGAAGCCCGCGAGCTTGCCGTTGAGGAACACATCGCCGGCGGTGAACAGCTGGCGGAAATCGGAGCGCGGCCCGTAGCCGACGTCCGCGAGGAACAGTCCCAGCGAGGTCCTCAGGTCGGCCGCCAGGAGCGCGTCGAAGCCGGGGAACCGGTTCGGGTCCTTGGCCAGGTCGCCTGCCTGGTCGATGAGCAGCCAGGACTCGAAGAAGGCCTTCATCTTGGCCTGCGCCCGGGGGTCGGCCAGCATGCGGCTCGCCTGACTCCGGCGCTGCTCGGGCGTTGCGAGTTGCCCATCCTTCGCAACCTGGAGCAAGGCCGCGTCGGGGATGGAGTCCCACAGACCGAAGGACAGCCGACTGGCGACCGTGAACGCATCCTGCTCGATGCCGAGTTCCCAGTAGAGGAACCGCGGCGATTTCAACGCCAGCAGGACCGCCTTCTTCAGCGCGGTTTCCGTGTCGCGGGATTCCTCGAACTGCCGGGCGATGCGGGCTTTCTGGCCGGCGGTCAGCGGCCGGCGGTACGCTCGTTCCGTGAAGGTCTGCGCGAAGGCGATGAGTCGGGCTTTCGCGTCGTCGGCTCGCCTGGAGGTCTTCGCCAGTTCGTTGACCCTGGCGGCGACGTACGCGGCGGCTTCGAGAGCGGCGGCGGTCGTTGCCGCGTCCCATTCCTTCGAGACGGAGGTGCCGCGTTCCCAGCCCAGACTGCGATCGTCTGGCGGAAAGGGCGTCGCGCAGACGAACTGCTCCGGCGCGGCGGCCGGCGAAAGCGCCCGGTCGGGGATCACTTCCAGGACGCCGTGGGGCGGCTTCCAGAGCAGGGCCATGCTCGCCGGAGTGACCGGCCGGGCCTTCTGCTGCTTCGGATCGTCCACCCCCTGGTTGGCCTTCGAGAATTCCAGCCGGAGGGGATAGATCCGTCCACCGACAAGGTAGATCGACGCACGGAATTCGGTGTCGTTGCCGGACTTCACCCAGGCGTCCACCAGCGGCCGACGCATGTCGTTGACGTGGAGTCGGGTGGCGTGTTCGGTTCGCACGACGAACTCGTAGAGGCCGGTTGTGGGAGCGAGGAAACTGCCGGTCCAGGCCGCGGCGAAGACGTACGGATCGGTGACCTTCCCGGCGACGGGCGTCTCCTTGCCCCAGGCGAAGTTGACCACGGGATCGATCCGTTCGTGGGCCTTCTTCTGGCCGGGACTGCGGCCGTTGAAGTATTCGCCCTTCAGGCCGCGCTGCTCCTCCCATCGGGGCGTCCAGCGAAAGCTCTGCACGAGGTCGGCCACGGCCTGGCGATACTGCCGAACCGTGAGTCGGGACAGTTCCACTCGCGCCGGCCGGAGGCGATCCTGCGCGAGGGGCGAATAGAACGCCTCGTGCATGTACGCCGAGATCGCCTCGGCCTCGGCTACTGAGAGCGAACCGGGATTCCCTTCCGGCATCGTCTCCTGGACATACTTCGCCAGTTGCTTCACCGATCGATCGCCGACGAGAGCTGCCTTGTGTCGAGTCGTGCCCTCGCCGCTGGCACCGTGACAGCGGGCGCATTTCGTCGCGTAGAGGTCCTTGCCCGTCTGGGCCCGGGCCGTGACCGGAAGGAGTGTCAGAAACCCAAGGAGGAGGATCCGGACCATCGGGAGTTCTCGCTCGGCGGGACGAATTCGGAGGCAGGTAGGAAAATATATTCTAGCCGACCTCGCGGCCCGGCAGAAGTGAAATCTGTCAGTCCTCGACCGGAATGGAGGAATGGGAACGTGACGGCCTTTGCCGCTTGCACTTTGTCGGCCGCCGGGAGATACTGCGCCATCCCGCCAGTGATCCCAACCGAGGTGGTCTCACCATGCACGCGACGCTTCTCTCCATCACCCTCTTGCTTGCCGGCGCGGCCGACAGGCCGATCGTCTCCGCCCGCAGTGGCCCCTGGTCCGCCGCCGCGACCTGGCAGGGGGGCCAGGTGCCCGGAACTGGAGCGAAGGTTCTCGTCCACGAAGGGCACACGGTGACCTACGACGTGCGCTCCGAGGCCGTCATCCGGGCGATCAACGTCGCCGGCACCCTCGCCTTCGCACCGGATCGTGATACACTCCTGAACGTCGGTCTGCTCAAGATCCAGGCCGCCGAGGAGTTCAGCGAAGAGGGCTTCGACTGCGAGATGCACCTCGTCGCGCCCGATCCGAAGAAGCCTCGACCGGGTCTGATCGTTGGCACGCCGGAACGACCGATCGACACGGGCAAGACCGCGATGATCCGCCTGCATCACGTCGAGGGCCTCGACAAGCAATCCTGCCCGGCCATCGTCTGCTGCGGTGGCCGAATGGAGTTCCACGGCACGCCGATGAGCCGGACCTGGGTTAAACTCGGAGCCACCGCGAAGAAAAGTGACAGCAAGCTGACGCTCGGCGAGGCCGTCACCGGCTGGAAGGTCGGCGATCGGATCATCATCACGGGCACGTCGGTTCATGGTCGGACGCAGGACGAGTCCATCTCCGAGGAACGCACGATCCAGGCGATCACTGACGCGACGGTGACACTCGATTCACCGCTGAAGTACGCTCACCTGGGCGATGGGGCCTATCGCGGCGAGGTGGCGAACCTGAGTCGGAACGTCGTCGTCGAGTCGGCCAACCCGAAGGGCGTTCGCGGCCACACGATGTACCACAAGTACTCGGCCGGTTCGCTCTCCTACGCGGAGTTCCGCCATCTCGGCAAGGAGAACGTCCTGGGTCGGTACAGCCTGCACTTCCACCTGGTTCGCGATACGATGCGCGGTTCGTCCGTCGTCGGCTGCTCGATCTGGGACAGTGCCAACCGCTGGCTGACGATTCACGGCACCGACTATCTCGTTGCTCGCGATAACGTCGGCTACGGCAGCATCGGCCACGGTTTCTTCCTCGAAGACGGGACGGAGGTGAACAACGTCCTTGACCGCAACCTGGCCGTGCTGGCGAAGGAGGGCAAGCGACTGCCGAAGCAGGTGCTGCCGTTCGATCAGAACGAGGGAGCCGGCTTCTGGTGGGCGAACAGCCGGAACTGTTTTACGCGAAACGTCGCGGCCGAGTGCGACCTCTACGGCTTCCGCTTCGAGGCGACGCAGACGAGTTCGCTCAAGCTCAACCTGGCGGTGCCGCAACCGGACGGCACGACCGCGACGGTCGATATCCGCACCCTGCCGTTCATTCGCTTCGAGGACAACGAGGTCCACAGCAGCCACGGTCTGTACGGCGTCAACCTCGGCGAGGGCGTCAACCGCGTCGGACCGGACACGAAGCATCCGTTCATCGTCCGCAACCTGACGATCTGGGACGTTCACTACGGCTTCCGGCCACAGGTGCCGTCGCTGCTCGTCGAGAACCTGACGATCCACAAGGCGGCCTACGGCGTCTACCATCCCAACTACGACAACCACGTCTACCGCAACGTCACGATCGCCTACACGAACACGGAACCGTTCAATCGCGGCCATGACGACCGGAGCGAACAGTTTGGATCGCTCACAGTCGATGGCCTGACCTTCGAGGGCATCCGGTCAGGCGGGATGCCGCTGATCCAGATCTCGGACGACAATCCGACCGGCAAGGCGGAGAGTCACTTCCGCAACGTCAAGACGGTGGCCTGGAACGACGGCAGCAAGGCGAAGGCGATCGTCAACCTCGGCGGTGGCGGCCGACCGAAGCCGAAGACGGCGAAGGGGGTGCCGGTCTACGTTCACGACTGGTTCGGCCCCGGCAAGACGGCCGAGGTGGTCAGCACGCGTTCGCCAGAATTCAAGGCCGAGCCGTCGCGGTTCAAGAGCGAGGCGAACCTGACCGGCGACGAATCGCGTGCCGCCGAGGTGGCCGGCATCGCGTTTCCGAAACTGCTCGACCCGGTGGACGATCTGCCGCCGGTGACGGTCATCACATCGATCCGGAACGAGGGCGGCAAGCTCGTCGTCCGTGGCGTGACGGCGCTGGCGGAGAATGTCGCTCAGTGGGAGATCGTGCTTCCGGTGACCTATGGCAAGGTCGAGGCGTATGCCACGGACGCGGCGGGCAACGTCGAGAAGCGCCGCCATGTGATTCCGGCGAGCGTGGGGCGTTAGCCCCATGAGTCTTCGTCTTCGGCGAGCGCCAGCTCTCATGGGGCTGACGCCCCACGCTCGCCGAAGACATCAGCCCAGAATCTCCTTCACCACGTTGCCAGCCACGTCCGTCAGCCGGAAGTCGCGGCCCGAGTAACGGAACGTCAGCTTCTCGTGATCCAGGCCCATCAGGTGCAGCAGGGTCGCGTGGAAGTCGTGCGTGTGGATACGGCCTTCGGTGATGTACGCCCCGAACTCGTCGGTCGCGCCGTGGATATGACCGGCCTTCACGCCGCCGCCGGCGAGCCACATCGTGAACGCTGTCGTGTTGTGGTCGCGGCCGTCCTTGCCCTCCGTGTTCGGCGTCCGGCCGAACTCGCCGCCCCAGATCACCAGCGTGTCATCGAGCAGACCGCGAACCTTCAGATCCGTCAGCAGACCGGCGATCGGCTTATCGACTCCGGCGGCGTTCTTGCCGTGGCCGGCGAACAGGCCGCTGTGCTGATCCCAGTTCGCGTGGTTGACCACGACGAAGCGAACGCCCCGCTCGACGAGTCGGCGCGCCAGCAGGCACTTCTGGCCGTAGTCGGCCGTCGCCTTCTCGCCGATGCCGTAGAGAGCCGCCGTCTTCTCCGTCTCCTTCGACGTGTCGAAGGCCTCGGCCGCCTCGGTCTGCATGCGGAAGGCCAGCTCGAACGACCGGATGCGGGCGTCGAGCTTGCTGTCCTCGGCACGCGGAGTGCGATGCAGTTCGTTCAACTCACGGAGCAGGTCGAGCTGCGATCGCTGCTCGGCGGCTGGCTTCTGCGGATGAAGATTCGGGATCGGGTTCTTCTGGTCCACCAGGCGAGTGCCCTGGAGCGCGGCCGGCAAAAAGGCGGAGCCGTAGACCTTGGTCGGATCGGCCAGGGCCGACGCGGCACCGATGACGACGAAGCCGGGCAGGTTGGCGTTCTCGGTCCCCAGGCCGTAGAGCAGCCACGAACCGATCGACGGCCGAAGGAACAGGCCGCTGCCGGTCATCATCTCCAGGGTGCCCTGGGCGTGGAAGAAACTGTCGCAGCACATCGACCGCAGAACGCACAGGTCGTCGGCTCGCTGGGCGACGTGGGGGAACAGTTCGCTGACATCGAGGCCGACCCGGCCATACTTCGCGAACTTCCACGGCGACGGAAAGGCGTTGCCCAGCGGTCGAGGTTTGCCCAGGAGCTTGTTCGTGTTCTCCGTCAGGACGGGCAGGCGCTTGCCCGCCCACTTCACCAGATCCGGCTTCGGGTCGAACGTGTCCATCTGGGCCGGACCGCCCGACATGAAGAGGAAGATGATCCGTTTCGCGCGTGGCGGGAAGTGGGGTTTGCCGGTCGTGTCGGCCCGGGCGTCGTCGCCGAGCATCCCGGCCAGGGCCACGGAGCCGAACCCGCCGGCGAGTCGGCCCAGCATCTGTCGTCGCGTCAGCGGCAGGTCCATGTCGGTCTCCCGTCATCGGTCGTCGGCATCAATCGACGTAGATGAACTCGTTGGTACACAGGATCACTTGCAGATAATCGGCCCAGGACGCCTTCTGAACGTAGATCAGGGCCAGTTCCTGCTCCCGGGGCGAGGGCGGTCGGCCGAGGAGTCGTCGGTAGGCGCGGTCGAGGCGGGCTGCATCGGTCTTCAGGGTCGGATCAGTCGTGGCGGTCTTCGCGATCGCTCCGGCAGCATCGAGAACGAGCTTGTTGTTGAGCAGGAACAGAGCCTGCGGAGCCGTCGTCGAGTCGGCCCGTTCGGGGACGATGCCCTTCGGATCGGGGCCATCGAACAGAGCCCGCATGTCGTCGCCGCGAGCCCGCTCGACCGGCCCGAACATGGTTCGGCGTGGAGTGGTCGGCGGCGCATCGGCGGCGAGGTCGAGCTGGCCGCTGACGAACAGCAGGCTGTCGCGGAACGATTCGTAGGTCAGCCGCTTGCGATTCATCCGACCGACGAGAAGGTTGTCCGGATCGGCCCGGAGCAGGTCGGAGCCCGGGAAACTCGATCGCTGATAGGCGTCTGTCAGCACGATCGCGCGGATCAGTTTCTTGACCGACCAGCCGTCAGCGATCAGGCGTGTGGCCAGGTGATCGAGCAGTTCGGGATGCGTCGGCGACTCGCCGAGTCGGCCGAAGTTGTCCGGCGTGCGGACGAGCCCCTCGCCGAACAGGTGCTGCCAGACACGGTTGGCCTGGACGCGAGCAGTCAGTGGGTTGTCCGGGCTGGCGATCCAGCGGGCCAGTTCGAGTCGGCCGCTGCCGGAGGCGATCCGTGGCGGATCCTCGCCGGCGAGCAGGACGGGGAAGTGACGCGGAACGATCGGGCCTTCCCGGCGGAAGTCGCCGCGAATGAGGACCGGAGCGTCGGCGATCTTCTCCCGGTTGCTCCCCGGGATGCCGCCTTCCTGGACGGCGATCGCCAGCGGCGGCACGGTCTTCTGCTTCGTCAGCGCGGCAATCTGGCCGCGGAGGGCGGTGATGCGGGGCAGGTCGGCGGGGGCGACGGCGGCGAGGGCCTTTTTCTCCTCGGCATGCCGGGCGGACAGATCGGCCTTCACCTTCGCCTTGTCAGCGGCCTTCACCGTTTTCAGCTTCCCTTCGAGGTCCTTGATTTCGCGGGCCAGTTTCTCCAGACGCTCGGCCCCCGGAATGGCGAGCAGGGCGGTCGCCACCTTCTTGATTTCGCCATCGAGCCGGCGGTTCTTCACGTCGTCGGCCCTGGACAGCAGCGGCACGGTAAGAACCTCGGCGGAGAGGCGGCCGTCGGCGATCAGCTTGCCGGGGCTGATCTTGCTCGAAAAGAAGATGCCGGCCAGGCCGTAGTAATCCTCGGCGGAGATCGGGTCGAACTTGTGGTCGTGGCAGCGGGCGCAGGCGAGGGTCAGGCCAAGGAACTGCCGACCGACCACGTCGATCTGGCTATCGACGATCTCGGCGGCGGCCAGGTCGCGGGCCACCAGTTCCCACACGGCCAGGCCGAGCATGCCGGTGGCGGCGACGCCGTCGAGCGACGCCCCGCTGACGTGGACCTTCGCCGGATCGTCGGTGCCGGCCGGCAGCAGATCGCCGGCCAGCTGCATCCGCACGAACTGGTCATAGGGCAGGTCGTTATTGCGGCTGCGGACGACCCACTCGCGGTAGCGGCCGGACTTATCCACGTCACTGGCGTAGCGAACGCCGTCGAGCCAGTGTCGGCCCCAGTGCGCCCCGAAATCCGGCGAGGCGAGCAGCTGATCGACGACACGGGCGAACGCCTCGGGCGAATCGTCGGCCAGGAAGGCCGCGATCTGCTCGACGGTCGGCGGCAGACCGATCAGGTCGAAGGTGATCCGGCGGAGCAGCGTGTACTTATCCGCAGGGCCGGCAGCGGCCAGGCCGGCGTTCTTGAGGCTGGCGTTCAGGAACCGATCGATGTCGGTGCGACCCGGAGTGGTCGGGACGGCCGGCTTCTTCAGCGGTCGGAACGACCAGTGGTCGCGGTCCTCGGCGGTGATGCGGAACGCGGCTCGGCGAGGCGCTGGACCAGCGGCGGTTTCCTTCGGCAGGACGGCTCCGCGTTCGACCCAGGCGACAACGTCGGCGATGACGGCATCCGGCAGCTTGCCGGCCGGCGGCATGGCCGTCTCTTCATGGCGCAGGGCGGTGACGAGGAGGCTCTGCTTCGGTTTACCGGACACGAAGAGTGGGCCGGAATCGCCGCCCTTGCGGATGCCGGCGACCGTGTCGAGACGCAGGCCGCCGCGCAGTTTCTTCGCCTCGGCGGAGTGGCACTTGTAGCAGTGTTCGGCAAAGACCGGGCGGACCTTCTTCTCGAAGAAGTCCGCGCCGACGTCGGCGCGGACGCCCGCACAGAGGGAGAGCAGGACCATCACGACGGCAAGACTTCGCGATCGCATCGCGCCCCCGGCTGAAAAGGCGTGAGGTTCGGTCGGCTTCCTGGCAGGGAGTGGGCCAATGTTCCATTATCGGCGAAAGAGGCGGCGAGTGCAACGACCGAGTTGATTCTTTCGCGATGGACCGTGGGACTGGGATGATGGCAAGTTGGGCTCGACTGCGTTCTTGTTCCCGCCAAACACTCACTCGCTTGTTGAAATGTCGGGCTTGTCCATTGGCAGAAGGATGGGGAGAGTGCCGCAGAACACGATCCGCATGTCCTCATTGACCCCGTAGCGCATGGAGATTGGCCGGATGATGCCGAGCCGGAGTTGACCGCCTCCGACGACCAGGTCGCTCAGTGGATCACCGAACTGGGGGTAGAGCCTCAGCCGTCGGTCGAACTCTTTCAGTGCGACCGTGAAGGCCGGACCATCCCCGCGCGCGAACGCCGCATCGGCCAGTTCGCGCAGACGCTGCTTCACGGCATCGGAGTACACCAGCCGGTAGGGAGCAGGCGGCTCAGGCGCTGCCATTGACTCTCCGCTCCAGTTCCGCGATCAGGTCGTCGATTTGCACACCGCCAGTCCGCTCGATCTCACGCACCGCCGCCAGGTACTCCTCCTCGTCGAAAGTTCGCCGCGCCTCCTCCAGCATCTCGGGCGTTGGCCGCTCGATGACCCAGCCCGCTACCTCTGGCAGGAGCGTGGGCGTGGGTCGAGCAGCCGCCCCATTGCCGTTGACGTGGGTGCAGGCGGGGCAGGCCCCGTCGAGGGTTGTTTCGTGGCCACAAGTCGGGCATTTGGCATTCTGCATGTTCCGGCCCTCTCGTAGCAGGGAATGAATCGGTGTATTCTACCATCGCCGTATTTCTGGCGGCAACACGACAGCATGACAATTACACGTCAGCAGGACAGCAGCCGGGGGCCTTCCAGCAAGATCCGCGTCGCCCTGTCCAACCCCTTGCCATCCACGCCCCGATCGGCGATGCTGCCATGCAGATCGGTTTCGACCTGCCTCACCCTCCACGAGATCGGGAGACCCCATGCGACGCTGCCTGCTCACCCTGCCGCTCCTTCTCGGCCTGCTCGTCGGTCTATCGACCGGCGAACCAGTCCGGCCAGCGAAGACGATCGCCCTGTTCAACGGCAAGGATCTGACCGGCCTGACGACCTGGCTCAAGGCCACGAAGAAGGACGATCCCCACAAGGTCTTCCGCGTCGAGAACGGCATGATCCACATCAGTGGTGACGGCAACGGCTACGTCGCCACGGACAGGGAGTACGCCGACTACCATCTCGTCGTCGAGTACAAGTGGGGCAAGAAGACCGACGGCGGCAAGTACGTCCGCAACTCGGGCATTCTCCTGCACGCGACCGGCCCCGACGGCGGCGCGGGCGGAACGTGGATGGCGTCGGTCGAGTGTCAGCTCGCCCAGGGCTGCGTCGGCGACCTGATCACGATCCGCGGCAAGGACGCCGAGGGCAAGGTCATCCCGGTCGAGCTGACGTCCGACGTGGTCCTCGGCCCGGACAAGCGACCACGCTGGAAGGAGGGCGGCATGAAGCAGACCTTCACCGGCCGGCAGCTCTGGTGGAACAAGCACGATCCGGACTACAAGGAACTGATCGACACGCGCGGCAAGAACGATGTCGAGAGCCAACTCGGCGAGTGGACCCGTGTCGAGTGCGTCTGCCAGGGCAAGACGATCAGCGTGAGCGTCAACGGCACGAAGGTGAACCGGGCGTACGACGTCTTCCCGGCGAAGGGCAAGATTCTGCTTCAGTCGGAGGGATTCGAGCTGTTCGTGCGGAAGTTCGAGCTGACGCCGCTGGGCGACGGCACGCTGCGGCTCGACGGCGGCGCGAT
>CAYYJM010000075.1:0-23592 GCA_964471755.1 uncultured Alcaligenaceae bacterium | reverse complement strand
TGCCTCTGTTCCTCGACGAGGGACTCTATGTCCCGGCTCCGCTGGAAGCGACCTACCGCGTCGCCTGGGACGTCTTCCCCGCCGACTTCAAGGATCTGCTGGGACCATCGACCAGCGGGGAGAGCGCGTGAACCCGTGGTCGGCCCCGAAGGCACATCCAACATCGCCGATTCATCACCTCAGTGCGTACAATGGCTCTCGTCTGTCCCGGTAAAAACAGCGCCGCGAACCAGAACGGAGCCCACGATGCTGACCGACGATGCGTTTCTCCAGGCCATCCTCGCGGAGCCGGACGACGACACACACCGGCTCGTCTACGCCGACTGGCTGGAAGAGTTCGGCGACGCGGCAGCGCTGGACCGAGCGGCGCTGATCCGCGCCCAGGTCGAGGCCTATCGGATGCCACCCGGGCGAAAGCGATCCGCCCTGCAACGCACGGCGAAGAAACTGATCAAGGCCCACCCGGAGTGGACCGCCGATCTGTGGGCCATTGCGGATCGTCTCGACCCGGAATTCCAGCGTGGCTTCGTCCACAAGGTGCGGATCACCGCCACCGCGTTCGCCCGGAATGCGGAGGCCCTGTTCGCGGCGGCTCCCCTGCTGCGGGCAGTCGATTTCGGACCACCGGGCGGCGAGGTCGAGGCCCTGGTCGAGTGTCCGTTCCTGAGTCGCGTGGCCGAGGCCGAGATGTCGCAGCACTGCTTTTGTGGCGGCCTTTGCAGCATCAGACGCGACATGCTCGTGCTGTTCGCGTCACCATACCTGGCAGGCCTGACACGTCTGGTGATCGTCGGCAACCGTCTGGGACCGGAGGGAGCCATCGCCCTGGCCGAGACGCCGCATCTGTCGCGGCTGCGCGAACTCGATCTGACGGACAACGACCTCGGCAACGCCGGGGCGCGAGCCCTGCTCAACTCGCCGTGGATACCGGGATTGTCGCGGCTGGTGCTGACCAACAACGGCATCGGCGTCCAGGCGCTCCGGCGGTTCCGCAAGCGGATGGGCGACGCCGTCGTGTTATGAAGCCCGGTGGCGATTTTTCCTGTCGCTCCGTCCGCCGGTTCCGGGCACTATCCAGGGAGGTACGATCGGCCACCACCGCGAGGCTGCCATGTCCGATACCGCCCTGTCCGCGCTCGTCCGCCGGATCGCTCACGCCGCGGCCGGTCCCGGCCTCGCCGGTGAGGCCGACACGGAGCTGCTGCGTCGATTCGCCGTCGATCAAAACGAGGCCGCCTTCGCCGCCCTGGTCGCGCGGCATGGGCCAATGGTCCTCGACGTCTGCCGGGCCGTCCTCGGCCACGACGCCGACGCCGAGGACGCTTTCCAGGCCACGTTCCTTGTCCTCGCTCGTAACGCCGGGGCCATCCGCCGACCCGCCTCGCTGGCCGCCTGGCTGCACGGGGTCGCCTATCGCACGGCGCGGAAGGCCCGCGTCGCGGCCGCTCGTCGCCACACGCACGAAGCGCGAGTAGACGCCCGGGAGACCGTTGCTGCCGATGACCTGACCTGGGCCGAGGTCCGCGCCGCCGTCCACGAGGCGCTGGCCGGCCTCGGCGAACGTTACCGGACTGTCCTGGTCCTGTGCTACCTCGACGGCTGCACCCAGGAACAGGCGGCGGCCGCTCTGGGCCTGTCCGCGGCGGCGGTCAAGAAGCGGCTGGAACGCGGCCGGGAGATGCTCCGGGTCGCGCTGGCCCGGCGCGGCTTCGGCCCGGCGGCGGTCCTCGCCGTCAGCGTCCTGCCCGCCGTCGTCCCGCCCGCGCTGGCCGAGTCGGTCGCCCGGCTCGCCGTCCCATTCTCCGCCGGTCCCGTTCCGGGGGTCGATACCATCCCCGCCCGTGTTCTGGAACTCGTCAATGGAGGCAAGCCGATGCTGTCCGTGAAGCTCGCGTCCCTGGTCCTGCTGCCCGCCCTGCTCGTCGGGGCCGCCCTCGCCGGCGGCGCGGTCCTGCCGGTGCCGGAACTGCCGCTCCCCCACGTCGGCCCCGTGCCGGCAGGGGGCGAGCAGATCGCCGAGGAGAAACGCCTCGCCGGTGCCTGGGCCGTCCGCCACATCGAGACGGACGGCAAGGCGATCTTCGCACCGGGCGACCTCGCCCAGGCCCGGATCACGTTCGATGGCAACGTGGCATCGATCGCCGGATTCCGCGTGCTGTTCGTCCGCGATTTCCTGCTCACGCTCAACCCGGCCGGGTCGCCGAAAACGATCGACGCCACCTTCCTGCAAGGCCCGAAGCAGGGAGAGACGTTCCAGGGTGTGTACGTCATCCGGGGCGACGAGGTACGCATCTGCCTGCGACTGACGCACCCCGAGCACGGCCGGCCAAAGGGGTTCGTCACCAACAGTGGGACGACCCTATACACGTTCATCCTGGCGCGGGAGAAGAAGGAGGCCCAGCGATGAGCCGGTTACTTCTGGCCCTGCTCGTGGTCGGTACAGCGCGGGCCGAGACGGCCACGTTCCGGCTGACACCGGAGAAGACCGACACCCAGTTCCACACCTTCACGATCCAGGTCGAACGGCGCGCGGAAGCCGGCATGGGGAAGGTCCTCCAGGTCCGCGTCGCCGTGAAGCGGAAGGCCGGCGGCCGCCGCTGCCGACGCTGGCCGCGTCGCTGGCCCGGCTGGCCGGAAAGGCCGGCGCGCGAGGGCCGGCCGGCAAGTTCGCGGACGGCTGGCAGCTCGCGGCACGGGCGGAGCAGGCGACCGTCCCGGCCGGTGTGCCGGTCGTCGTGACGCTCACCCTCAAGAACGTCTGCGACGTGCCATTGACCTACGGCGAGGCGAGCCCCCGGGACGACTACGCCCGGGGGTCAATGCCGGGTCTTGACCCGTGACCGCGATCGACGTCGTCCATGCGGGGTTGTTCATCGGCTCGATAATACGAAGTGGCGAAAACCCTGGCTCCGCGGCTGAGTCAAGACGCCATTCATCCGTGAGGGAGCCATCATGACCGACCCCGAGCGTTCGTTGATGCAGGCCAGACTGAACGTGATCCTCCAGCGTGCCCTCGTGGAGATCCGCAACCTGACACGGCTGAAAGCGCACCAGCAGATCCACGACCTGGCCGACACCGTCGAGTTCCTGCCGGACCTCCTGATCCGCTGGAACGATTCCATCGTGCCGACGGTGCGGGCGGCGTTGCAGCAGTACGAGGCTCGGTACGCGACCTCGGCCGCTCGGTACACGTCCATCTGGGACATGCCGGAGGAGGAGTTCAACCAGGCCTTCCGACCAGCCACGTTCGAGTGGGACGACGAGACCACTCGCGAAACATTGCAGCCCGATAAGATCAACGCCACGCCGTGACCCGTGACCGTGATCGACCCTGTCCGTACTCTATCCCGATGAATACGGCTCTGGTCACTGGCGGCGCGGGGTTCATCGGCTCTCACCTGGTCGAGGCTCTGCTCGCGCGCGGACAGCGCGTCCTCGTCCTCGATGATCTCTCCACCGGCCACCTCGACAACCTCGCCGCTGTGCGCAAACATCCAGCCCTGCCCCTCGTCGAGGGCTGCGTCACTCATGACGATCTGCTCCTGCCGCTCATCGATCAGGCCGACAGCGTCTACCACCTCGCCGCCGTCGTCGGCGTCCGGCGCGTGCTGGAGCAGCCCGAACGCACCGCGATCACCAACATCGGCCCCGTCGAGACGATCCTCAAACGACTGAAAGGGCAGCCGGGCAAGAAACTCTTCCTGGCCAGCACCAGCGAGGTCTACGGCAAGAACCCGAAGCAACCGCTGGCCGAGGACGATGATCTCGTCTTCGGCCCGACGCATCGCGGCCGCTGGGTCTACGCCTGCAGCAAGGCCCTGGATGAATATCTCGCCCTGGCGGCGCATCAACGATGTAGGCTGCCCGTCGTGATCGGGCGCTTCTTCAACGTCGTCGGGCCACGCCAGGTGGGCGACTTCGGCATGGTGCTGCCACGCTTCGTCGATGCCGCCCTGGCCGGCAAGCCGCTCCTGGTCCACGGCACGGGCGAGCAGGTGCGCTGCTTCGCCCACGTCGCCGACATCATCCCGGCGGTACTCGCTCTCATGGACCATCCCGACGCGGTCGGCACCGTCTTCAACCTGGGCAGTGAACGGCCGGTGAGCGTCCGCGCGCTGGCCGAGGCCGTCGCCGACCGCGTGACGCCCCGAGCCCGGATCGAGTTCGTGCCCTACGAGCGGGCGTTCGGCCCGGCCTTCGAGGACATCCCGGTGCGCATCCCCGACACGACGCGACTGCGTCAGACGATCGGCTGGACGCCGAGCCACGACCTGGACGCCATCGTCGAGGCGGTGTTCGCCTGGCGTCGCGCCTGCTCGTCGTGAGGGAGTTCCGCGAATACACTGTCTGCGATTCGTTCCCCCACTCAAGGAGTTCGTCATGGTTCGAGGAGTTCGTCTGCTGGCCGCCGTCGGCGTGCTGGTAGCCCTGTGGAGCGCCGTCTCGGCCGCTCCAATCGAGGGGAAATGGAAGGCCACCGTCTACGACCGCGACCAGGCGATCGACCTGGCCTTGCTCGAGATCACCGGCAAGGACAGGCCCGAGATCAAGCTCGTCAGCGCCGGCGTGCCGATCCTCAAGGACGGTACGATCAAGAACCTGCAACAGAAGGGCAAATCGATCCACTTCACCCTGGCGGGAAATCGCTCGTTCGAGGCGATCATTAACCCGACGGACGACAAGGACGCCAAGACGATCCGCGGCCTCCTGATCATCGGCGAAAGCAACGTCCAGCCCCTGGTTCTGGAACGCAGCGACGCCAAGGAACTCGACTCGAAGAACTTCATCCACAAGGCTCCCGGCGCGGCCCAGCTGGCGGCGGTCACCAAGGCTGAAAACCTCGCCGAGGCGCAGAAGGCCCTGAAGACTCTGGAAGAGAAGGAGCCGGGTAGTCCGTTGCTCGTGACCGGCACCCTGGCCGTCCTGCGCAGCGCTCTCCGCTCCGAGGAGAGCAAGGTCGAGGACGTCCAGGCGGCCCTGGCTCGTGCCGAGAAGGAGGCCAATCTGTACGGCGCACGGCTGGCGTCCACCATCGCGATGAACACCGCCCGCGAGTTGCTTCGCGTCAAGAAGCATCCCGCCCTGGCTCTCGACCTGGCCCAGCAGGATCTCAAGACGCTGACCAAGGATTCGACTCCCGAGGAGGCCCTGGCGGCCACCCAGTTGATGGTGGAGGCCCTCAAGGCGAACAAGAAGAACGACGAGGCGAAGAAGTTCGAGGCCCAGATCGCCGCCCTGGAGACGAAGCTCGACGAGGCCTTTTCCAAATCGAACCTCAGCTTCGAGATCAAGCCGTTCGAGCGCAAGGGCAAGGGCACCCGAACCGCCGTCGTCGAGCTGTTCACGGGGGCGCAGTGCCCGCCGTGCGTCTCGGCCGACATCGCCTTCGATGCCTGCAACAAGGCGTTCAAGCCGGGCGAGGCGGTCTTCTTGCAGTACCACCTGCACATCCCCGGGCCGGACGCCCTGACCAACCCGGCCAGCGTGGCCCGTGCCGACTACTACGGCGACGCCATCGGTGGCACGCCGACGGCCCTGCTCAACGGCAAGGAAACCAAGCCGCTGGGCGGCTACAAGCAGCACGGCGAGGATCGCTACAAGGCCCTGCGTGAGGCCGTTGGCGAAGCCGTCGAGGCCGAGGACGCCGCCAAGCTGACGCTCGACGTGCAGCGGGCCGGCGACAAGATCACCATCGAGGCGAAGGCCAGCGACGTGGCCAAGCCCGGCGAGAAGGTCAAGCTGCGCCTGGTGCTGATCGAGGACGTGGTCAAGTACGTCGGCCGGAATGGCCAGCGGCTGCACCACCACGTCGTTCGGGACTTCCCCGGTGGCGTCGAGGGCCTCGCCGTCAAGGACAAGTCGGCCACGCAGAAGGTGACCGTGTCGGTCAAGGAGCTTCAGGAGAAGTTGACGAAGTACCTCGACGAATACACGGCCCGTGGCAACAAGCCGTTCGCGGACGAGGACAAGCCGCTCGGTCTGAAGCATCTCAAGGTCGTCGCTCTGTTGCAGAACGACGAAACCAAGGAGATCCTCCAGGCCGTCCAGGCGAACGTGCCCGAGGCGAAGTAACCCCATTTAGCCCCTGGCTTGCCGGAGGTCTTCGCGTTGAAGACCCCCGGCAAGCCGGGGCAAATGTTAGCGTTCGTACGCCAGGTTCGGCCCCAGCCAGCGCTCGACCTCGGCGACGGGAACGCCCTTGCGGCGAGCGTAGTCCTCGACCTGCTCGCGGGTGATCATGTCCACGGCGAAGTACGTCGCCTGCGGGTGAGCGAAGTAGAAACCACTGACCGACGCGCCCGGCTGCATCGCGAAACTCTCCGTCAGCCGGATGCCGACCTGCCGGCCTGGATCGTCGAGCAGCGTCCAGAGCCGGGCCTTCTCCGTGTGATCGGGCAGCGACGGATAACCCGCCGCCGGACGGATGCCGCGATACTTCTCGTCGATCAGATCGTCGTACGACAGTTGCTCATCCTTGCCGTAGCCCCATTCGCGCCGAACGCGGGCGTGCAGCAACTCGGCGAACGCCTCGGCCAGGCGGTCGGCGAGCGCTTCGACCATGATCCGACCGTAGTCGTCCCCCTCGGCGGCGAGCGCCATGCCGAGTTCGTGAGCCCCGTCGCCGGCCGTCACGGCGAAACCGCCGACGTGATCGCGAAGATTCGTACTCCGCGGCGCGACGTAGTCGGCCAGGCTACGGAACGTCGTCTGCTCCTCCCGCTGCCACTGCTGACGCAGCATTGGCAGCCGGAACCGCTCCTCCATGCGCGACTCGTCAGTGTAGATGACGATGTCCTCGCCGTCGCTGTTGGCCGGGAAGAAACCGTAGACGCCGTGAGCGTGGATGAGCTTCTCGTTGATCAGACGATCGAGCCAGGCCCGGGCGTCAGCGAAGAGTCGGCGAGCCTCGGCTCCGACCTTCTTGTCGTCCAGAAGACGCGGATACTTGCCGCGAATCTCCCACGCCGAGAAGAACGGCGACCAGTCGATGAACGGCACGATCTCGGCCAGTGGGAAGTCGCACAGCACGCGGACGCCGGTGAACTCCGGCACGGCGATCTCCGGCCGGGTCCAGTCGATCGCGAAACGCTTCGCCTTCGCCTCGGCGAACGGCACCAGATTCCGCTGCCGACGAAGCTGGTACGTCTGCCGTTCCTGCTCCTGATCCTTGCGGACGCCCTCGACAAACGTGTCGCGATCGGTGGTGCCGACCAGCTTCTCGACCACGGGAACGCTGCGCGAGGCGTCCTTGACGTGGATCACCGGGCCATCGTAGCACGGTGCGATCTTGACGGCCGTGTGCTTGGGACTGGTCGTCGCTCCGCCGATCAGGAGCGGCAGGGTAAAGCCCTGCCGGCTCATCTCCCGGGCGACATGGACCATCTCGTCCAGCGACGGCGTGATCAGGCCCGACAGGCCGATCATGTCAACGCCCTTCTCGCGGGCCGTGTCGAGGCTCTTCTCGCACGGCACCATGACGCCGAGATCGATCACCTCGAAATCGTTGCAGGCCAGGACGACGCCGACGATGTTCTTGCCGATGTCGTGAACGTCGCCCTTGACCGTGGCCATCAGCACCTTGCCGCGAGCCTGGCGAACCTGGCCCTCCTTCTCGGCCTCCATGAACGGTTGCAGATAGAGGACGGCCTTCTTCATGACGCGGGCCGAGCGCACGACCTGCGGCAGAAACATCTTGCCGGCACCGAACAGATCGCCGACGACGCCCATGCCGTCCATCAGCGGCCCCTCGATGACGTGCAACGGTCGCTCCGCCTGCTGGCGAGCCTCCTCGACGTCCGCGACGATGAAGTCGTCGATGCCCTGGACCAGGGCGTGTTCCAGCCGCTTGTTGACCGGCCAGGAGCGCCATTCCTGCTCCTGCTCCTCGGTCTTGCCCTTCTTGCCGAGCGTCTTGGCCAGGGCGACGAGCCGATCGGTCGCGTCGGGCCGACGATTCAGCAGCACGTCCTCGACGTGGACACGCAGTTCCTCGGGGATGTCCTGGTAGACCATGAGCTGGCCGGCGTTGACGATGCCCATGTCGAGACCGGCGGCGATGGCGTGGTAGAGGAACGCCGAGTTCATCGCCTCGCGGACCAGCTCGAAGTCCGGGCCGCGGAACGAGAAGGACACATTGCTGACACCGCCCGACGTCTTGGCCAGCGGCAGGAGCTTCTTCAGTCGCCGCACCGCCTCGAAGAACTCGACGGCGTAGTTGTTATGCTCCTCCAGGCCGGTGCCGACGGTGAGGATGTTGACGTCGAAGATGATGTCGCGCGGATCGAAGCCGGCCTCCTCGGTCAGGAGGCGGTACGACCGCTCGCAGACAGCGACCTTGCGGTCGGCTGTGACCGCCTGGGCCTCCTCGTCGAAGGCCATGACGACGGCGGCGGCTCCGTAGGAGCGGATGATGCGGGCCTTGTGCAGGAAGTCGGCCTCGCCCTCCTTGAGGCTGATCGAGTTGACGATGCCCTTGCCCTGCAAGCACTTCAGGCCGGCTTCGAGGATCTCCCAGCGTGAACTATCGACCATGATCGGCAGACGGGCGATGGCCGGATCGGCGGCAAGCAGGTTGAGGAAGCGCGTCATCGCCGCGACGCCGTCGATCATGCCCTCGTCCATGTTGACGTCGAGGATGTTGGCCCCGTTCTGGACCTGCTCCCGAGCGACGTTCAGGGCCCCGTCGTAGTTGCCGTCACGGACGAGGCGGGCGAACTTGCGTGAGCCGGTGACGTTGGTCCGCTCGCCGACGAGGATGAAGCCGCTGTCGGGGCCGACGCGGAGCGACTCCATGCCGCTGTAGACCGAGACGGGCTCCGGCTCGGCCGGCTGGCGTGGCGTCACGTTCTCGACGGCGTCGGCGATGGCGGCGATCCATTCGGGCGTCGTCCCGCAGCAGCCGCCGACGAGGTTGACCCAGCCGTTACGGGCGAACTCGCCTATCGTCCGGGCGGTGTGGTCGCGGTCGCCCTTGAAGCCGCCCATGCCGTCGGGCAGGCCGGCGTTCGGGTAGCAGCTCACGCGCGTCCGGCAGACGCGCGACAGCTCCTCGACGTACGGGCGAATCTGGTCCACGCCGAGGGCGCAGTTGAAGCCGACGGACAGGGCGTCGAAGTGGGCGATCGACGCGTAGAAGGCCTCGACGGACTGGGCGGACAGGGTGCGACCGCCGTCGAAGATGGTGCCGGAGATCATGACCGGCACCTCGACGTCCTTCTCGTCGAAGTACTTGCGGATGGCGAACAGGCAGGCCTTGAGGACGAGCGTGTCGAAGGACGTCTCGGGCAACAGGATGTCCACGCCGGCCGCGACGAGGGCGGCGACCTGCTCGTAGTAGTAGCCGACCATCTGGTCGAAGGTCACGTCGCGGTGGCCGGGGTCCTCGACGTTCGTGCCCATGGACAGGCTCTTGTTCGTCGGGCCGATGGCCCCGGCGACGAATCGCGGCTTGTCGGGGTCGCGGGCGGTGTAGTCGTCGGCGGCTCGGCGAGCGATCTCGACGGCGGCGACGTTGATCTCGCGGACGTGGTCCTGCAGGCCGAATTCGAGCAGGCCGGCCTTCGTGCTGTTGAACGTGTTCGTCTCGATGATGTCGGCCCCGGCGTCGAGGTAGGCGCGGTGGATCTCCTCGATCATCGTCGGCTGGGACAGGCACAGGACGTCGGTGCAGTTACGGAGCAGGGCGGGATGTTTGGCGAACTGTCGGCCGCGGTAGTCCGCCTCCTCGGGCTTGTAGCGGGAGAAGATCAGTGCGCCCATCGAGCCGTCGAGCAGCATGACACGGCGGTCGAGGATCTCTTCCAGCAAGGCACGGGTGGTGAGGGTGGCGGTACGCAGCATGTCGATGACGGCTCCGCGATCGTGGCGGGAGAGACAGTCCGGCGTTGTCCTGGCTTTCTGACTTTCTCACTTTTTTGGACTGCGGCGATTCTTCGCCGCTTTGACTTTCTCCCTTCGGAGAATGACCGCCCAGCAAGTGAGACAGCCAGAGCGGCGAAGAATCGCCGCAGTCCAAAAAAGTCAGACCAGGCCGGAGAGTCTCGGGAAGGCGAGGCTCGTGCCTCGCTGAATACGGAGTAGTATAGTGGCGGTCGCGGGAAAGGGAATCGGACTTGACGTGGGTTCGCGGATCATTGCGGGACGGTCAGGCAGGGGCAATTCGATTTTGGCGACAAGTAAAGTAGACCGGCGGCTCCCTCCTGGAGCCGCCAGCCTAGCTCAGTCGAGCGCCGCGTCCCTGCGGGCCCAGGTCCGGGCCGGCCGCGAACGACCTGCACCGGACCGGTAACGACTACCAGCAGGGCGCTTGCGAGATACGGTGTCGCCACTGCATCCCTCGACCTCACCCCTCCCTGAGTGCTCGTCGCGGGCCTTCCCTGGCCCAGGTGGCACCTGCTGGAAGTCGATACCGTTTCAACTACCACGCCAAGACAAGCATCCTCCCTGGTCTTGACTCTGCGGGGCAGTCCCGTCACGGGATAAGCGCGAGCGTAACTCCCTCCACGACGCGATTCCCTGGATCGATCAGCTCCGGGCCTCATCCATGGCCCAGAGCAGCGGGTCCATCACAGATGGCGCACTCTGATCTTGCCAGATCCTCCGTTCCCACAATCACTTAGCGAGAGTGGAGGACCGTGCGAGCGTTCATGTTGTCAAAGGTTAGCGACTTGACGCGACCAGTCAACGGCAATTATCCGGCCTCCTCGACACGAACCGCGACAGACTCCCAAAGTGCCCTGTGGATAAGGAGAAAGGGCAGACCGAATTTTTCCTCCCGAGGGCCTTGATCGGGACAGTTTGCTTCCAGGGTTCACAGCAGCGATCGTGGACAATTTCAGCAAGCATCTCGTCGAGAACAAGTTACGGCAATTTTCAACTTTTGGCTTGCGATCTGAGGAAGGGTTGTTAGCCGGAAAAAATCTGGCCCGGATGGATAAAAGCTGACCTTTTGGCAGTCTGATGAGCGCACGAAAGCAGTACCCGATGAGACGGGGCGGTCTGGAGAAGATCGAGGAGTGGTCAGTGCGTGAAAAAACCTCCGCCGGTGCCGTGTCTTGCGCTTTTGAGAACCCGCATTGGTACAGGGGTGCCTCAACGCCGGCTTATGGATCCCGCTACAATCTCCGACGAGCGGAGGACGGGCTTGCAAGCACCGAACGCTCTATTGGCTCCCAGCGGGTACTCATATCGGTTCGTCAAAAGCACGCTCGATCACGAACACCGCAGAGGTCGTTTCACTATACCCGCGCCGTCGAGCCAGGACAAGGACCTACTTCGCGAGTAGTCGCCAACGAGGCGAACCGCTTACAATAGTGCGGAGTACGATCGGCGAATTTTGCCCGACTTGCCGGGACACGGGGCGAGGGAAGAGTAACATGTCGATGCCACTGATCACGATTATCGCGGGCGTGCTTCTGGTCGCCCTGGGCGTGGGAACGTTTACCGGCACCGGAGCGAGCCACTACACGGCCCTGATCCCGGCCCTCTTCGGAGTCATCCTGATCCTGCTCGGCCTGCTCGGCTACCGAGAGAAGCTGCGCAAGCACGTCATGCACGCCGGGGCCGCCCTGACGCTGATCGGCTTCCTGGCGGCGGCCGGCATGGTTTCGGGCCGACTCGGTCAACTGTTTCAGTCCGGCCGGGTGGTCCGTGGCGATGGCAGCGACGCGACGGTTTCGACCTACGCCATGCTTGGCATGGCCGCCCTGTGCCTGGTCCACGTCGCGCTGTGCGTGAACTCGTTCATCCAGGCTCGGCGGGCACAGCGGCTGGCTCAGAAGCCGAATCCCTGAGCGACTGGCCACGGAATGAGCAGACCTGGCGATTCGATCGCCACCTCGCGGCGAAAAACCCGTTCCGGGGCCGTGATTTACCGCCTGGCATCCGTCTTGCACCGCGTCCTGATCGGATTCCGACCTTCCAGGGAGAGATGCTGCAATGCCGACGAAAAGCAAACGCTGGGCCCTGCGAACGGGCGTGCTGGCCGGCCTGGCCGTGACGCTGGCCTGCCTGGCGGCTCGCGGTCAAGGGGCCGACGCCAAGAAGTGGGATTCGCTCGTCGATAAGGGTCTGGGCTACCTGCGCAAGGCCCAGGAAGCCGACGGCAGCTGGGCCGGACAGAAGAGCCCCGGCATCACCGGCATCGTGCTGACGGGGGCTCTGGAGAGCGGCCGACTCGCCGCCGACGATCCGATGGCGGAAAAGGCCCTCAAGTACATCGAGTCGTTGATCAACCCGAAGGCCGGCCACATCGCCGGCAACAGTCCTCGGGTGCAGTTGCAGAACTACGTCACCTGCGTCAACATCATGGCCCTGAAGGCGGCCAAACGGGACAGTTACAAGAAGGTCATCGCCGATGCGGCGAAGTTCCTGCGCGGCCTGCAATGGGACGAGAGCGAGGGCAAGACGCCTCAGGACACCTTCTACGGCGGTGCCGGCTACGACAGCAAGTCGCGGCCGGACCTGTCCAACACGCAGTTCTTCCTCGACGCCCTGGTCACGGCCGGCGTGCCGAAGGACGATCCGGCGTTCAAGAAGGCGGCCATCTTCGTCACGCGCTGTCAGAACTACAAGGGCGAGGACGGTAACGATCAGCCCTGGGCCGGCAAGATCAACGATGGCAGCTTCATCTACAGTGCCGCCGGCGGCGGCTCGACCAAGGTCAAGGACAACGCCGACCCGGCCGACGGCCTACCCGGCTACGGCAGCATGACCTACGCCGGTGTCAAGAGCCTGATCTACTGCGGCGTGAACAAGGACGATCCCCGCATCAAGAAGGCCCACGACTGGCTCAAGAAACACTACACCCTGGAGAAGAACCCCGGCATGCCCGAGGCGCGGGCGCAGTGGGGTCTATACTACTACTACCACACGATGGCCAAGACGCTCGACCTTCTCGGCGTCGATGAGTTCGTGGACGCCTCGGGCAAGAAGCACGACTGGCGAGCAGACCTGACCGCCGAGTTGGCGAAGCGGCAGAAGGAGGACGGCAGCTGGGTCAACGAACAGGATCGCTGGATGGAAGGCGATCCGCGCATCGTGACCGGCTACGCACTGATGGCCCTGAGCCACTGCAAGCCGAAGAAGTAGGCGGCGACTGGCGAGCCCCCCACGAAAGTGGGGGGAGTACCCGACGGCAAACTCCCCCCACTTTCGTGGGGGGCTCGCCAAGACGGGGCTCGCCTTCTCACCGGGCCAACGCTGTCGATACCCCCGAGGGGATATGATCCGGCCGGCCGTCACACTACTGGTCGTCGCCATCTGCGCCGGGTCGGCGACGGCTCACGTCGTGCCCCAGGATAACCATGACCGCATCGCCGTCGTCCGGCTCGGGCCGAGCGGACTTCAGATCGCCGTCCGCTATGAACTGGATCTCTTCACCGCGACCGTGGACCTGCACAGGGCGAAGCACCCCGCCAGTGGTCGGCTCACTCGCGATGAGGTGCCCGCTGTCTATGCCGACTACCTGGCCGGCGAACTGCCGAAACTCCTGCAAATCGACCTCGATGACAAACCGCTCGCCTTCCACATCGAGCAGCGATCGCATCGGCTGACCGATCACCTGCGTTGCGAATACCTGCTGAAGGCGGACTGGCCGGCGCTCGTCGGCGAGCATCAGCTCGTCGTCCGGGACGCCGGCTGGGAGGAGGACGAGGCGAGCCGGATCGCGCTGTATCTGGATACCGGCCCCGGCGTGGAACTGCTCTCGGCCCGGGTGCCCGACGCGGCCCTGATCGCTCGACGAGCCGATGACTGGCAGCCGGGCGACCGGGAACGACGCCGGACGCTGCGTGTCCACTTCACCGCCCGAGCGACCGATCCGCCGGGCCGCTATCGCCCTGCCCTGCCACCGGAGCCGGAACCGGAGAAACCGACCGCGTCCGGTGCCCTGGCACACGGCGACATCCCGGCGACGTCACCCGGTGAGAATCGCGCCGAGCCGGGATGGGCGGCGGCCCGGTCGGCCGACTCCGCCCCGATTCTACTCGAGACGACCGGCGCGGAGACGCCGGCCAGGTCCAGGTGGTCGCTGCGTGAACTGCTGCTCGATTCGCGTCTCGGCCTGGGAACGCTGCTGCTGTTGTCGGCCCTGTTCGGCGCGGCTCATGCCCTGACACCGGGCCACGGCAAGACGATGGTGGCGGCCTACCTCGTCGGCGAACGCGGCACCATCGGCCACGCCGTCCTGCTCGGCGTGGTGACAACGCTGACGCACACGGCCGCAGTGCTGATCCTGGCGGCGATTCTGCCCTGGCTGGTCGGCCGGGAGCAGCACGTCGAGACGGCCCTGGAGTTCCTCGGCGGCCTGCTGATCGCGCTGATGGGTCTGTTCCTGCTGCTGCGCCGGCTGCTGGGCCAGAGCGATCACGTTCACCTCTTCAGCGGTCACTCGCATGAGCCGGCCGCGGAGGGCACGACGGTTCGCTGGCTCGATCTGATCCTGCTCGGCGTGGCGGGCGGCATCGTGCCATGCTGGGATGCGATCGCCATGCTGGCTGCGGCCATCGTCCTGGGTCAACTCTGGCTCGCCTTGCCGCTGCTGCTCGCGTTCAGTGCCGGCCTGGCGTTCGTCCTGGTGGCCATCGGCATCGGCGTGGTTCTGGCCCGCAAGGCCGCCCGGCCGCACCTCGAAAAGCATCGTGACCGCCTGGAGACGATCGGCAGGGTGTTGCCGCTGCTCACCTCGGTGGTGATTCTGGTCCTGGGTTTCTGGCTCTGCTGGGACGCTCTGCACGCCGGGCATCACCCGTGATGCCGGTTAGCGGCGATCCGCTGGCTCGTCCGGAGTGTTGAAATCCCCAGTGTCGCCCGCTCCGGAGGTCCGTCATGTGCCGACTCGTGATCCTGCTCGTGTGCCTGCTCCCGGCGTCGGCCCTGGCCGAACCGCTCACGTCACGGGCCGCCTTGCAGCCGCTGCACGATCTGATCGGCTCGTGGAAGGCGACCGGCGAGCCGCTTCTCGGCACACGCACCGAGCGGCTCAAGGGCTTCTGGGTCGAGAACGTCGCCTGGAAGTGGCAGTTCAAGGGCGATGACGCCTGGCTCCGGGCCGACTTCAGCCAGAGCAAGCACTATGCCTCAGCCGAGTTGCGTTACCTGCCGGCGACGGAGAAGTTCCGCCTGACGCTGACGACCACGGACAAGAAGCCGATCGTCTTCGAGGGCACCCGTCAGGAGAAGAAGTTGATCCTGGAGCGTCAGGACGAGGTGACAGGGGACACGCAGCGGCTGACGTTCCACCTGCTACACGCGGAGCGGCACCTGGTCCGCTACGAGGTGCTGCCCGCCGGCAAGACACGCTTCGTCGGTCAGTGGCAACTCGGAGCGACGAAGCAGGGCGTGCCGTTCGCGACGACCCAGGCGATGCGCGAGTGCATCGTCTCCGGCGGCCTGGGCACGATGGCCGTGATGTACAAGGGCGAGACGTACTACGTCTGCTGCTCCGGCTGCCGGGACGCGTTCAACGAGGAGCCGGAGAAGTACGTCCGCGAGTTCAAGGCGAAGCGGAAGTAGGTCTTCATTTAGCCGCCGGCTTGCCGGCGGCTAAATGAGGAATCGAACCCGGCGCGAGTTCTCCGTGTCCGCCCTGGGAAGTGGCCGCCGGATGCGGTACAATACCGAGGAGGCCAGCGCTCCCGTCTTCTCGGTCGAATCGCTGCCAGCGTGGCAGGGCCGCAAGATTTCTGGCACAATGCCTTCCCGTAACAAGGAAGGGCCCACAATCATGCAGAACGTCTCGCGATTTGAAGCCAGCTTGCTGCGTCTGCTCTACTACTTCCTGCGGCGGGAGCCGGCCGAGCGGGCCCTGCCCCTGGTCGCGGCACGCATCAAGGACCCGCCGAGTTGTCTCAGTCGCGGGTGTGTCCGCCTCGTGCAGGACGCCCTGGCCAAGGGCTGCACCCATCTGCTCGCCTTCCGCGGCGGCTGGCGTGTCGAGCAGCACCTGCGCCGCGACAACCAGGCCGATCGCATTGCCGAGGGCCGACTCTGGACGCGGACGCCACCGGAACAGCTGGGCCTGACCTTCTCGCCACACGCGATGGAGTTCCTGCTCTGGATCACGGCCGCCCATCCTGGCGACAAGGACCCGAGCTGGACGCCGAAGATCCAGGATCTGACGCCGGGCGACCAACTGCTGCTATTCTTCGCCCATGAGGGGCTCCGCGAAGGGCGCGACGAGAGCGGCCACCTTGAATTGCGCCGCCGACAGCCGTTCGCCAGCCATGCCCTGTGCCTGCTGGCCTACCCGGAGGACTTCCGCGATCCGCCGGCCGGCACGCCGCTCGACTTTGCCCCCTGGACAAATGGGCTCGGGGCGTGCATCCTGGAAGCGCTCCAGCCGGAACTGTTCCAGCGCTGGATGCAGATCGAGAGTGGCAAGGAGCGGATCACGAACCCGGCCGAGATGCTGGCGCTGGGGGCGAGTCAGGAACGCGTGCTGTCGGCCTTCCTCGACGCGGTCCAGAAGGCTAACCGGCGTGACCTGGCCCGGTTCCTGCTCCGTGTCGGGCAGCACCTCCTGGCGGACACCGCCCATCCCGGCATGTGGACCGGCGGCCTGCATACCGTCGGCCTGCGCCTGACCGACCGGGCGGCGGCGTACCAGTCGGCTCTGACCTTCGTCCGTCAGTTTGGTCGGCTCCGTGGGTGGGCCACCTGGGCGCGGAGTGTCAGCCGCTGGGACGACGACTGGCACGCAGCTAACCTGTGGCGGCACGACTGGGAACGCTATGATGGAGATACCCTGTACCAGCGTTCGCAGACCGTGATACGCTTGCTCGATCCCCTGCGTCAAGGTGGCGCAGGTTGACCGCCTCCGACCCGAGACCCGAGGACGATACCATGAGTCGCGCATTCCGTATCAGCGTCAAGGAAAGTGTCACCCGGGTCATCCGGGCCGAGGACAAGGTTTCGACGTCGCTGGAGATCATTGAAGTCTTGCCCCCGGAGGACATGGGCCATCTGCTGGCCGACGAACTGGCCAAACGCGGCTTCGAGCGCGAGGGCGAGGTCATGGTTCGTCGGGAGAACGGCGTCACCGTCAGCGTCGATCCGAAGACCGGCGTCGTGACCGTCGCGGCCGAGGCCTCTGAGCAGGTCAGCGAGGAGATGGAGAAGACCGGCCACGGCTACGATGATGTCGGCCCCGGCCAGGAGAAGATCCGCGAGAACCTCCGCAACGAGGCCCAGAAGGAACTGGAGAAGAAGGTCAACGAGCGCAACGCGTCGTTGCAGAACAAGGTGACCGACCAGCTCGAAAAGGAACTGGGCGAGATCCGCTCCGAGCTGGACCAGGCGGTCAACAAGGTGACCGCCGAGGCCCTCAAGCGCAAGGCCGCCTCGATGGGCCAGATCAAGGAAATCACCGAGGATGAGCAGACCGGCAACATGACCATCGTGGTCGAGGTCTGACCCGTCTCTCGTCCAGGCGAGCGTGGGGCGTCAGCCCCATGAGTGCCGGTACGTTTCCAGGACGAAGAGTCATGGGGCTGACGCTCCACGCTCGCCAAGAGACCCAGCAGGGAAGAGACGCCATGGCCGCCAAGTCGAAGTCCGCTCCAGTCGCCCAGGCGAATTCCGTCCTGATCGACGAGTCGCAACTGCCCCAGGATCTGGCCATCGAACAGGCTGTCGAGGCCGCCTACTGCACCGAGATGGCCAACGTCGCCTCGCTGTTGCAGCGCAGTCTGCCCGTTCTCGTCGAGTGCGACAAGGAGTTGAGCCCGTACCTGTACCAGAACCTGCGCAACCGTCTGCGCACGGTCCAGCCGCCGTTCCGCTGTCTCTACCTCGACGGTCGGCCGCGTCAGGACGACCAGGGCGGTGGCGGCGGCATGATGCCCCAGGGCATGATCGGCACGATGATTTCTCAGCTGCGTGAGGCGGTTCGTGGCGGCACCGTCGAACGTCGGGTCGTCGTCCTGCCGCATCTCGATCTCCTGACGACATCGCAGGGCGGCCTGACCGCCGAGGCCCGTGAGGTCATCCCGCTGCTGTACGAGAACCCGGACCTCGTCTGGCTCGGCTTCAAGGATCCGTCCTTTCCGCTGCCACACGTCATCGAGCAGTTCTTTCCGCACCGGATCAGCCTGCTCGGTCTGGACCGTTCGCGTCTGCGTCACCTGATCACGCAGCGTGAGAGCCGCAAGTTCGGTCGGCAGTTCAACCCGTGGCAGCTGTACAAGCACGTCTCGGGCATCAACGCCGTCCGCCTGCGCAAGCTCCTCGCCACGCTCGAAGGCGAGGACTACCCGGCCTCGGCTGCGAACGTCTATCGCCAGTTGCGTCAGGGCACCCTCGGCGGCACGCTGGAGATGCCGAACGTCTCCTTTGAGCGTGACATCGGCGGCTATGCCAAGGTCAAGGATCAGCTGCGCAACGAGATCCTCAACCTGATTGCACGCAAGGAGGAACTGCTCGGTGAGGACGCCATCCGGGCGGTCGAGGAGCTGATTCCCAAGGGCATGATCTTCTGGGGCCCGCCCGGCACCGGCAAGACGCTCTTCGCCAAGGCGATGGCCTCCGAGATCGGAGCGGCGATTACCGTCGTGTCCGGGCCGGAATTGAAGAGTAAATGGGTGGGCGAATCGGAAGAAAATCTGCGCCAGATCTTTCACAAGGCTCGCCAGTCGGCTCCGGCGATCATCGTCTTCGACGAGATCGACTCGTTCGCCACGGCACGCGGCACCTATGCCGGCTCCGGCGTCGAACACTCGATGGTCAACCAGCTGCTGACCGAGATGGACGGCTTCCACAAGGAGGAGATGGTCTTCGTCATCGGCACGACCAACTTCGTGGAGAGTCTCGATCCCGCTCTGCTCCGGCCGGGCCGGTTCGAGTTTCATCTCCACATCCCCTACCCGGACAGCGACGCCCGGCGCGAAATCTTCAAGATCTACGATCAGAAGATGAAGCTCCAACTCTCCGAGGAGGCCCTGGATTACGCCGTGCGGCGAACCGGCCGTGGCTACATCACGCCGCAGGGGACGGCGTTCTCCGGCGACCACATCAACGCCATGTGTCGCTCGGTGGCTCGGATCCGCCTGCGCGAACAGCGCAGTGATCCGACCACGCCCGAGGACGTCGAACGCGGTCTGACCGAATACGATGACCGCCTCGACCTGACGCGCAAGGAAGAATGGGTCGCATCGACGCACGAGGCCGGACACGCCATCGTCGCGCTGTTCACCGAGTCGTCGCTGCCGATCGAGCGGATCACCATCCGAAGCGAAATGCCCTGGGCCCCGGCCTACGTCAGCTTCAAGCAGGACGACGCCCGTCGGATGGTGCAGACGTACAAGCAGATGTTCGCCGACCTGTGCGTGACTCTGGGCGGCATCGAGGCCGAACGCTTCATGCTCGATGACGTCTCGACCGGAGCGTCGGGCAGCGACCTGGTCCACGCCACGCGCCTGGCCGAGTTCATGGTCGAGTTCTGCGGCATGGGCAACGGCGACCTGGGGTTGCGTCAGTTCCGCGATCTGCGTACCGGCGAACGTCTCAGCGACCTGTCCGAGGATCTGCTCGCCCGGATCGATCGGGAGGTCCACCGGCTGATCCACGAGGCCCAGGCCCACGCCGCCAGGGTGCTGCGCGAGAACAAGGACGTTCTGGTCCTGCTGCGCGATATGCTTCTGGAGAAGAAGACGATTGAGGCCAAGGCCCTGCGCGAGGCATTGCCCAACGCTCCCGGCCTGAATCGCGACGAGGAAGAAACCAAGAAGGCCGACTGAACTGAGGAGCGACCCATGCCGGAAGTCACCATCCGACTCCGCATCAACCCGGAGACGGGCAAGAAGGACATCCTCATCTCGATGCGCGGCGACGAGGACGCCCTGCCGCACGAGCATGAGCAGGCCCACCGGGCGATCGCCGACAAGGTGATCAACGGCGGTCTGGCCAGCGCCGAGGAACTCGGCGAAATCGTCATCGAGCGAGAGGAAGACAAGACGGGAGCCGTCCCGGCCAGCAACACGCCACAAGGCGAACGCGAGGCCCAGGCCCAGAGCGGCGGGAAGTAACCGAAAGGGCGAGCGTGGAGCGTAAGCTCCATGACTGCCGATACGCCGCGAGGAGGAAGAGTCATGGGGCTAACGCCCCACGCTTGCCAAGAGAGATCCCCATGATCCTGAAGTTCGCCGATCTCGAGACGCTTCGCCTGGCCCTGGTTTCCGGTGCCATCCCGGCCGCCGTCAGCCAGACGCCCGTCATGGCCGGCTTCGACGACCAGGAAGCCCTCTGGATCGATACACCAGCCAATCTCCCCCGGGCCGCCCAGACCGAGGTGCGCCGCCACGGTGTGCAGATCTGCAAGTCGGTCGGCAACGTGCCCCTGAGCGAGTACACCTGCTGGGCTCAGTTGCTGCCGTTGCGTCGAACGGACATCCTGCCCGATCAGCTCGGTCAGAACCCCGTTCTGTTCGTCGTCCACGAGACAGAGGGGCTCTCTCAGTTGGCCATCGAGATCCTGCGCCTGGGCAATGATCGCCAGAGCTACCGCTGGCTCGACTCGACCGAGGCCGGCCAGCCCGTCGGTATCCTGCGGGTCGTCGCGCCGCCGTACTACTCGCTGCTCCGCGCCATCGACCGTATCGGTCGGGAGAAGGCTCCCGAGGCGTTCGTCGAGAAGGCTCCGCGCGTCTGGGTGCAGTTTGGCTACGATCACCCGCTCTCGGAGCAGTTGAAGGCTCCCGAGGGTCGCCTGGTCCTGCTCCGCGCTCCCGACCGCTGGGAGCAACTGGAGGAGGCCCCGTATCGCGACGTCTACGAGGTGGCCGAGTTCCCTCTGCCCGAGCAGCCGCTCCGGCACACGAAGAGCGAACTCAAGTCGCATCTGAACGTGCCGCTGTCGCTCAAGCCGAGCAGTGACCCGAACCGGGCCGAGCTGTGGGTGCTGACCGACAACCCGATCGAGACACTGAACGCCTTCGTCCAGAACGCCGACGACGAGATTCTGCATCGACTCTCGTTCGCCGTCGGCAAGGGCAAGGACGGTGCCACGACCATCGTGCTGCGCACCCGGCAGAGCAAGCAGGAGCCGCCGGTCCTGGTCCTCAACGCCCGCTCCTACCGGGCCTATCAGAAGCTGCCGAACCTCTTCCTGCCGGTCGGCTCACGGCTGCATCCGCCCCTGCGGCGTGACCGGGTCCGCCAGTTGCTCGCCGACGACGCCAGCCAGGTTGTCTGGCTCGCTCCGGGCGAGGACGCCGGTACGTTCGCGCCGGAGAGCCTGGCCGAGGACGCCTTCCGGCCCTTGTGGGACTGGGTCGATTACATCCTCGATCACGAGAAGGAGCCGTTGCAGGCCTGGATTCAGGCGTCGCACTTCGACTTCGAGCTGTTCATCTGCGAGGATGAACAGCGAGCCGACCGGCCGAAGAAGACGCCCGGCGAGGACAAGAAGGAGAAGAAGGGCGACCGCAAAGGCAGCACGCCGGGGGGCAACCTGCCCGGTGACGATCCGAACAAGTTCGAGCCACACAAGAAGGACAGGGCCGAGACGCTCCTGATCGAGGAAGAGGATCTGCTCAGCGCCGCCCCAGTCGAGCCGAGCCTGTTGCAGAAGCGTCTCAAGGAACTGGAAGAGGCGTTCGTCGCCTGTGAGGGTGGCCTCGACGCACCGGAGCGAATCGCGATGTGGCCGGAAATGGCTCAGATCCACTCCGATCTGGGCCACGTCGAGGACGCCAGCCTCTGCTGGGGCAACGCCCTCTGGACGCAGAACGCCATCCCGGCCGAAGCGGCCTGGCGCTGGTTCCGCGCCGAGGCGTCCAATCTCAATCGCGGCGACGGTGGCAACGGCAGGGCTCGCCACTGGACCTACCGCGCCGCCAATGTCGCCCGGGCGAACCGCGACGTGGACGGGGCCGACCTCGACCGACTGCTCGGCACGACGGAACCGAATACGTCCGACCTGCGCGCCCTGGCGGCCTACCTCGTCTTCGCCGCCCGCAAGGACACGCCGCCGCCGGCCCTGATCGAACGACTCAACCCGATCCAGCGCTTCCTGGAGCAGCACGAACGACAGCTGCCGCTCCGGTTCGTCTGGCTGGCCTGGACGCACCTGTCGCAGCTGTCGAAGGGAGACGTGCTGACCCTGGCCCGAGCCCGTGACCGCATCCTCGAACGGCTCTTCGCCCATGGGATGCGTCCCGAGCAGGAGTTGCCGAGCTTCCTGCGTTTTGCCGGCCAGCCGACCAGCCAGCGCTTCCGTGCCGTCCGTACCTGGATGACGCACCTCGCCGAACTGGCCCAGGTCTGGGTTCGCGGCGAGGGGACGACCGCCGGGCCGACGCCGATGGGGGCGTACATCGATCTGATCTTCGGCTTCGGTCTGGCCCGTCTGGGCGAGGCGGACACGGCTCGTCAGATGAGCCAGCGGGCCCACGCCGCCCTGAGCGGCAACGACGTAAGCCTGGTTCTGCTCCAGGCCTACGAATACCGCATTCACCAGGCCCTGGAGGGCAAGCCGCATGCCGGACCACTGCCGGCCGACCATGTCGAGTACCTGACTCACCTGGATCGCATGCCGCGCTACGTGGTCGATCGGCTCCGGCAGCATTCGCGCATCCTGGAGCCGAACGAGAAGATCGACCCGTACCGCTACTGGGGCGGCCGGATCAGTGAGCTGGATCGCGCCCTGGCCGAGCTGGTCGATCTGACCGACCGGGCCGAGATTCAGAGGCGGATTAACGCACTGTTGAAGGAGCAGAACAAGGGGGCCAGGGCGGCCGAGAACCGGGTTCGCATCCTGCGGGCGGCCCTCGAGCTGGCTCCCCGTATCAGCGAGGATTTCGCTCGTGAGATGCTGGAGAAGGTCAAGGAGGCGTATGACGCCCTGCCCGAGGCGACCGACCAGCCGGCCCTGATGCTCCGGGCCCTGTTCCTGGAGACTGCCCTCAGTGTCGTTGCTCACTTTGATCGCGTCGAGTATGTGCCGATCATCGTCAAGCGTTTCGAGGAGATGCTCACCAGCCAGAAGGGAGACCGGGCCATCGCGGCGATGGAATCGCTGGCCGGCTCGTGCTTCAAGGGGCTCCGCAAGCTCGGCATGCGGGACGAGATCGACAAGATCCTGACGCGGATGCGCGACATCGTGCTGGAGGGGCAGGATCTGGCGTCGATGGACCCATCGAAGATGACGCCGGCCGCTCTGCGGGCGCTGCTGCACGTCGCGGCCGGGTGGTATTTCTTCGGCCGGGATCGCCAGGGGGACGAGGTGGTCGCCAAGGTCCGCCAGGCGCTGTTCCGCGACGAAATCCCCGCGAAGGAGAAGACGCAGGTCGCC
Source organism: uncultured Alcaligenaceae bacterium (assembly GCA_964471755.1). GTDB lineage: Bacteria > Planctomycetota > Planctomycetia > Gemmatales > Gemmataceae > CAYYJM01. The sequence goes on along the minus strand of CAYYJM010000075.1, from coordinate 305 downwards.
TGCGTCTATGCCGCCACGGTTGGCCAGGCTCCGGTGGAGACGGCTCAGAAGCGCCTGGAGGAACTCTTCCAGAAGCTGGCCAACATCCGCGACACCTACACCACGAACATGTATTACAGCCTGTCGCAGTTGGACGTGGTCGAGGCGGTGGTGCTGGCGGTGGTCAGCGATGACTTCACCCTGGGCACGAACGCTCGCCGCTGGCTCGACGACGACGAGTACCTGGTCCGCAAGCGCATCCATCGTGACATGCGCCAGACGCTGGAGAAGCACTGAAAGTCGTTCCTGGCGAGCGTGGGGCGTTA
>CAYYJM010000074.1:0-23674 GCA_964471755.1 uncultured Alcaligenaceae bacterium | reverse complement strand
GAGTTTGAGGTTGGCCATGCCGGGGCCGTCCGGCCGGAAGGCGTCGAAGGTCGGGCCAAGGAAGCCAGCCTGACCGGCGTCGCTCCACGGTCGATGGCCAGTCGGCGCGGTCAGGCCAACGAACGGCGGCACGGCCGGATCGGTCGGCCCTTGCAGACGAGCGACGATGGAGCCGATGCTCGGCCGACCGCCCATCGCCTGCATCGAGCGATTCGGCCAGCCGGTCAGGCACTGGACCGCGTCGTGTCCGCCGCTCGCCCCGACGACGGAGCGGATCACCACGCACTTATCCATGCGGGCAGCCATCTGCGGGAAGACCTCGCAGATATCGATGCCGGGGACGTTGGTATGGATCGGCTTGAACTCGCCGCGGACCTCCGCTGGCGCGTCCATTTTGAGGTCCCACATGTCCTGGTGTGGCGGCCCACCACCAAGGAAGACGTTGATGACCGCCTTGTGCCGCGAGTTGCTCTGACCGCGTGCCTCGGCCCGGAGCAGATCGGTCAGCGTCAGGCAGGAAGCCCCGAAGGTGAGGGCCCCGACCTGGAGGAAACTCCGGCGAGAAATGCCGTCACAGTAGCGGGCTTTCGGTCCGAAGAGTGTCAGCATCGGTAGGACCCTCGTCCCGGGGGGAAGGCCAGATGGCGCGACAGCCGGGGAGCGAGGGTCGCGCGCGGGGTGTTCATCTTCTCAAGGCTAAACCGATGCCATGCATGTGTCAAGCAGGTTCCGGCGACCTTACGGTGCGCCGCTCGCCGGGCGACCACCACTCCAGACCGAGCAGAACCAGCACGACGATCGCGTACGCTCCCGTCCAGTGGTACGGCGTCTGGTACTGGATCGCCGTCTGTAGCTCGGTCGGCAGCTGAGCCAGGACCCGCCAGGGCAGGGCGATCTGTTCGTCGAACAGCGGCGAGTGAATGATGCCGAAGAAACAGAAGACGCCAGCGATGGCGAAGTAGATCGCCGCCGTCCGCAGTCGGCCATCGAGGATCATGGCCAGGGCCGCCGCCCAGAGCAGGCTCGTGATGATGAAGCCGTTCGCCAGGCAGCGCAGCGTGATCAGCGACTCCTGAGCCTCCGGTCGCGCCGGCAGCCAGGTCGGCGGGTTCATCTGCTTCAGAATCAGCACGGCCAGGTACGCCAGGGCCGGCAGCATGGCCAGGGCCAGGGCCGGATAGTGCTTCCGTGGCGTCGCCTCGAACGACTGGGCCGTGATCTCCAGACCGACGAAGACCAGGATCGTGAACATCGCCGCCTTCGGCAGGATCGCGTACAGGGCCGGGAACAGACCGAGCGTGCCGACCAGGCCGATGAACAGAGCCGTCGCCAGCGTGTAGGCCGCTCGACCGCCCATCTTCTTGTAGGCCGGATGGCCGATGTACGGCGTCGTCTGGAGAACGCCACCGAGCAGACCGGCCGCCAGCGACGCGACGCCCTCCGTCCAGAGAATGTGGCTGGTGTTGTACTCGTCTCCCGCAGCGGCCGCACTCTCGGTGCAGTCGATGCCGCCGACGATCGTCGCAATCGCGAAGGGCAGCGCGACCGGCAGCTTCTGCAGGGCCTCCGTCCAGACCAGGCCCCACCACTCGCCGGATGCCGCGTAGAAGGAACCGAGCGAGGTTGGATCCCAGATCGCCAGGGACTGAAGTTTGTCCATCGGTTTGACGAAGGATAATTCGAGGCCCTGCCCGAGCCAGTAGAAGAGCTGGAACAGAACGACGCCGAAGAGAACGGCGGCCAGCGCGCCCGGAATCTTGTACGGCAACTCGCGATGGGCGACGAGCGTGACGAGTATAATGATGAGAGCGCCGAGGCCGACCAGGGGGATGCCGGCAATCCCATCGACGACCAGCGGCAGGAACGCGATCAGTGCCAGGGCGATGCCAGCCAGCGAACCGAGCAGGCCAGCGCGGGGCACGACCCGACGTAGCAGATTCCCCAGCGGTGCGAACAGAATCTTGAAAACGCCCGAGAGGATCAGCACCAGCATCCCGACGTGCCAGGCGAAGAGCTGGGCCGTCTCCGCGTTGTCGAATCTTTTTGTCGCTTCTCCCAGAGTCGGCAGTAACACCAGGAAGGCGACGCCGAATGTGCTAGGGGTGTCGAGCCCCAGCGGCATGGCACAGACGTCGGATCGGCCCGTGCGTCGGGCCAGTCGAAAGGCCATCCCGGTGTAAACGAGATCGCCAATGAGGACGCCCAGGGCGGTGCCCGGAATCATCCGGGTCAGGACGAATTCCGCCGAGAAGCCGCCCGCCGTGATCAACGTGACCAGCGTGATCATCACGGCGACGTTATCGAGCATCAGCCCAAAGAACGCGTTGACGTCGCCCGGACGGGCCCAGGAATACCGGCTCATGGGTGGTCCCTCAATTGCAGCTCGACCAGCGGAGAGAGGAGACAACCTAGGTGCCAGGCCGCTCACGGGCAAGCAGTTCGCACCCGCGAGGGCGGATCGACCGGGCGGATTGCAGCGACGGCAACGATCGTACTCGAAACAGAGGACACTTGCCAAAAAGAAGCGAATTGATTGAATCTGGGATGGGTGATTAGAATACGCAATGTGGTAAGAGTGTGGCGACCTGAAAGAATGGCTCTCCCGCCGTGATGCGAGCGAGATGGGAGAGCTGGTCGATCCCGGTACGAAAGCTGGGATGAACCAGGAGGGTGAAAACGGATTGTCCCTCACCCGTCGGGGGAGCAGGAGTCATGCGTAGAGTAGTGGTCACCGGCCTTGGTGTGGTCGCGCCGAACGGCCTCGGCCGGGAGGCTTTCTGGGATGCCTGCGTGGAAGGGCGAAGCGGCGTCAAGCCGATCGCGGCGTTCGATGCCGCGTCGCACCCGGTGCGCGTGGCGGCGGAGGTTCCCGAGTTCGATATCGGGCCTTACGTTCCGGGGAGCCATCGCAAAAGTCTGAAGCTCATGGGGCGGGCGGCCCGCTTCGGGGTGGCCGCCGCCGGCATGGCCGTCTCGGATTCCGGCCTCGATCTGAGCCGGCAAGATCCCGAGCGCGTCGGCGTGGTCATGGGGGCCGGCCTGGTGCCCATCGACCTGTCCGAGATCACGCCGATGATCATGGACGCCTGCGCCGGCGACGGCCAGTGGCGTTCCGATCGCCTGGGCCGACGCGGCATTCAGGGGCTATTTCCCCTGTGGCTGCTCAAGTATTTGCCAAACATGACGGCCGCCCACATCTCGCTGATCCACCACGCCCAGGGGCCGAACAACACCATCGTGACGGCGTGCGCGGCCGGCACCCAGGCCGTCGGCGAGGCTTACCGCCTGATCGATCGTGGCGACGCCGACATCGTCCTGGCTGGCGGCGCGGACAGCCGACTCGATCCGTTCCTGCTGCTGGCCTACATTGCCCTGGGAGCCCTGAGCCCGGCCGATCGGCCCGCCCAGGAGGTTTCACGGCCCTTCGACGCCGAGCGTGACGGCTTCGTCCTGGGCGAGGGGGCCGGCATCCTGGTGCTGGAGGAACTCGACCATGCCCGGGCGCGCGGCGCACAGATCTACGCCGAGGTTCTCGGCCTGGGCACGAGCTTCGACGCCTACGCCGTGACCAAGCCCGACCCGGAAGCGAAGGGCGCGGCTCGTGCCATCCGCTGGGCGCTACAGGAGGCCAAGATCGACGCCCACGACGTGGACTACATCAACGCTCACGGCACCAGCACTCGACTGAACGACCTGATGGAGACGCTGGCCGTCAAGAACGTCTTCGGCACCGACGCCCGCAAGGTGCCGATGTCGTCGATCAAGAGCATGGTGGGTCATCTGATCGGCGCATCCGGCGCGGTCGAGGCGGCGGCCCTGGCCCTGACGCTGCATCGCGGCGTGCTGCCGCCGACGATCAACCAGACGCACCCCGATCCGGAGTGCGATCTGGATTACGTGCCGAACGCCGCGCGCGATTGGCCGGTGAACGTCGGCGTCTCGACCAGTTTCGGCTTCGGCGGTCAGAACGCCGCACTGGTCATGCGACGGTTCACGGGGTGAGCGCTCACTTGACCCGGCGGACGTAGGCGAAGAACGCTCCGCACAGGTCCTTGCCCTCGGCGTCCTGGAACCACGCCTGGAGGGTCGTTCGGCCGGCCGGCAGCGTCATCTTGACGGCCACTTCCTGGACCGTCGCCGCCGTCTTCGCGCTCGCCTCCTTGCCGGCGATGCGGACCTGGACGCCGGCGATCGTCGGGAACGCCTTGCTCGGCGGAGCATACGTCTTGCCGCCGACCTTCTGCAGTTCCGGCGTCGCGTCGTACTTCGCCCCGAGGGCGGCCTTGCTCTCGCGCGGCCAGCGCCGCAGGACAATCTCGTACTCGCCCGGCTTCGCCACCTCGACGTGCCAGTGAACGCCACGCGGGCCACCGACGGCGTTGCGGACATGCCCCGTGTTGTCCGCGTAGATGTTCTCCCAGTCGGCGCTCGTCAGCGAGTATTCCGCCTGGGCGTCCGCGCCGAGAGCCGCACATGGGACGAAGTCGTCCAGCTTGCCCGCGACGCCGGACCACCACTTGTCGTAGCCGGCTCGCATCTTCTTGACGACCTCGGGATGCTTCTCGATCAGGTTCGTCTTCTCGGCGAGGTCCGCCTCGACATCGTACAGTTCGGAGTCCTTGACGAGCCGCCATTTGCCCCAGATGACGCACGCCTCGCCCTTCTTTGGCACCTGGCCATACTGGACGACGAGCAGCCGCTCGGGCAGGCTCTTGACCTTGCCGCGGAGCAGATCGGCGAGGCTGGTGCCATCGAAGTGACACTCGGCCGGGCGAGCGACGCCGCACAGGTCGAGCAGCGTCGGGAACAGGTCCTGGTTCTGGGCCGGCTCGGTAACGTCTCGCGCCGGCCCGAGGTTGCCGGCCGGCCAGCGAACCCAGCACGGCACGCGATGACCGCCCTCCCAGTACGTCGTCTTGCGACCGCGCAGACCGGCGTTGAAGGTGTTGACGCCGGCCGTGCCGCCGTTGTCGGTCATGAAGATCACGATCGTGTTCTCGGCCAGGCCGGACTTCTTGAGAAACGCGTCGAGCTGACCGAATCGCTTGTCAACGTGAGCGATCATGCCGAAGAAGTTGGCCGGTCCCTTGCCTCGATACGGTTCGCTGTATTCCGGCAGATCGATGCACGGCCCATGTGGCGCGTTCGTCGGCAGGTAGCAGAAGAAGGGTTCCCCTTTCGCCTGGCGATCCTTCATCCAGGCCGTGGCGTGGTCGAACCACCAGTCGGTGCAGTGGCCCGTGAACTGCTTCGCCGCGCCGTTGTGGAAGTAGCGGCCGTTGATGAGCGGGTTGTCGAACTCGGGCGTCGATTGCAGCATGCCCCAGCCGAGATGGTAGACCGACTCCTGAAAGCCCTGGTCGATGGGCCGATGCGGGTAGTTGTCACCGAGGTGCCACTTGCCGAAGAGGCCGGTCCTGTAGCCGGCCTTGCCGAGAACCTCGGCCAGCGTCGGCAGGTTCGGCCGCAGGAACGACCGCCCGGCCGTCACGGACGTGGCTCCGTTGCGCAGGGCATCGACGCCGGTCATCAGCTGGCCGCGCGTCGGCGTACACATCGGCGCGACGTGGAAGTCCGTCAGCCGAACGCTCTCCCGCGCGAAGCGGTCGAAGTTCGGCGTCTTGAGGATCGGATTGCCGGTGAAGGAGAAGTCTCCCAAACCCTGGTCGTCGGTCATGATCACAAGCACGTTCGGCCGTTTCGCCTCGGCCGCGACGAGCGGAGCCGTCAGCACCAGGCCGACGAGAACGGGGAGAGCCAGTCGCAGCATCATCGCGGTCCTTTCCAATCGAACGATGAACGATGAACGATGAACGATGAACCAGGACTTCCGTTCATCGTTCATCGTTCATCGTTCATCGTTTCATAAAAGTGCCAATCGGCCTCGACGCCGATCTGACGATATGCTATCGCACCGCTCATCCAGATTCATTCAAGTTCGCGGGGCGACCATCCAGGGGGGGCCTGAGGATGACGCAGGGTAGGAATTGGGGGCATGGGTGGCTAATCGCGCTGGGGCTGCTGTCCCTCGTCGGCTGCGGCACGACGCGCGTGTCCGACACGAGTCGTACCGGCACCGAGCAGCTCCTCATCTCGCACTCGCTCGATCAGGCCATCTCCGAACTCGACTTCAGCAACCTCAGCGGCAAGAAGGTCTTCTTCGACCCGCAGTACCTCGACGGCACCGTCGATAAGGGCTACATCGTCAGTTCGCTCCGCCAGCACCTGCTCGCCCACGGCTGCCTGTTGCAGGAGAAGCGAGAGGACGCTCCCTACGTCGTCGAGGCGCGAGCCGGTGCCGTCGGGACCGATCGTACCGACGTCCTGTACGGCGTTCCACAGCTGAGCGTGCCGACGATCATCCCGGGCCAGCCGGGCGGAACGATCCCGGAGATCCCGCTGGCGAAGCGGACCAACCGGGCTGGCGTCGCCAAGCTGGCCGTCTTCGCGTACAACCGGGAGAGCGGCAAGCCACTCTGGCAGTCCGGTGTGGTCATGAAGTCGAGTACGTCGAAGGACGCCTGGGTTCTCGGGGCCGGCCCGTTCTCGGCCGGCACGCTCCACACCGGCACCAAGGCCAACGGCCAGGTCATCCAGGTGCCCTACGATCAGGCCGAACCCGAGGCGCAGCGTAACACCAAACTCGTCTCGGTGACGCAGCCGGCGGTCTGGCAACAGCCTCCGCCGGGAGTGGAAACCGTCGAGGCGGCCCGGCCGAACCAGCCGGCCGGCCGAACCGATCCCAACGTCCTGCCGGCGGTCAACCAGCAGAAGGATTGAGCCGCCTCACTCCCGGGTCGTCGCCGCCACCGCGTCGCGGCAGACCCGGGCTCGCTCACGGAAGTCCGGGCTGAGATCGGCCAGGCTGGCGGCCCGGTCCCAGTAGGTCGTCGCCCAGCGTGCCGCGTCACGCCAGACCTCGAACGTGTCCGCCGTCGGTCGTGGCGGCGTGAACGGCCGCTCGACCACGGTTCCGCCCAGCGGAGCGAACAGCATCGGCAGCATGTCGTAAGCCGGAGCCAGCCGGAACCGCGGTTCGCCGTCCCAGAAGAACGACACGTTGCCGAGATGCCGGTCGCTGTTGGCGATGAGCTGGCCGAACGCTTCCAGCCAGCGGATACGTCGGTCATCCTCCGCCGTGATCCGTCCCTCGGCGAGCAGTTGCCGCGCCGCCGTGGCCCAGTTGTGAGTGCCTCCCAGGTAGGCGTTGTTGATCGCGAAGAGCGACAGCAGACCGAGTCGGCCGCGCCGCCCGACCCGGTCGAACCGCTCGACCTCCAGGAAGCGCATGCCGTCCACGTCATGGATCGCCGCGACCGCCGCCGGGTGGCCCGCCTCGGCGACGATCCGCAGGGCGAGTTCCTCGCAGCGCAGCAGATCCCGCCAGCGACGGGTCGCCGGCCCCGGATCGCCGCCGGTGAACTTGACCACGACGTGGCGTCCGCCGGTAAACGCGGTGAACTTCGGCTGCTCGCCCGCGGCCGACGAACCGACCTCCCGCAGAGCGGCCTGCTCGGCCAGCTGCGGGAACGTCTCGCGCTCCACCTCGTTCACCTCAGCGGCGAGAAAGCGGGTGAACGATTCGTCGCCGACGATCCGATTGCCGGTGCAGTCCTCGCCGCGTCGGGCGACCGCGATCAGCTGGTGATCCGTGGACCAGTCGCGGATCGACGCCGGCAGGTTCAGGTCGGGGAAGCGTTCCGCGAAGCCGCGACCGAGATAGCCCTTCGGGCTCATGTCGTCCACGAACGGCGGCAGGCCGTCGAACAACTCTCCAGTCCCGGTATCTCGTTCCAGCCAGAATCGGGGCTCGCTCAGGATGCAGAGGGTTCCCACAACCTGCGGCTCGCCTCGTTCATCGATTCGCCGCACGGGAACCCGGCGGCCCAGACTGCCGACCTCTCGCGTCAGGGCGTAGCGTGTCGCCCGCGCTCGGCCCAGCCGACAGATGCTCGGCCCGGCATCGCGGATGAGCCGGGAGAGCGTCGGCTGCGAGATGCCGAGGCGGGCACACAGATCCGCCGCCGTGGCGAGCCCCATCCGTCGCAGGGTTCCGAGGAGTTCTTCCGGGCTTGCCATCGCCTGCCGTGAATCGATTATGAATAGATATCTCTTCGCCATTATGGCTACATGAAAGGAGTTATGTCAAGAGTGTCGGGTGATCGTGAATCGATAATCGAATGAATGATTACCGCTCGATCTTGACGACCAGCTTGCCCGTTGTCTGCAGGCTGCCGCCGCCGCGGATCTTGACCTGCGAGACGATCTGCATCGTCACCAGACCCGAGGCCGCCCGGCCCGTGTTCGGATCGATGGCCACCTCGCCGACGATGTCGCCGCCCAGGCGGAGGGTGCTCCCCCCTTGCAGGCCACGCAACCGACCCCGCAGGCCGACGACCGGCAGATCCCGGTTGCCGACGGTCCGCACGCCGCGGTAGGTGTAGGTGATGTCGAGCTGCCCGGTCTGCTTGTCGAGCAGATCGAGCATGTCCATCGCTCCCAGCGACACCTTGCGGCTGCCCTGCCAGGTCAGGCCCGGATCGAACTTGCCGTTGTGCGGCATCGGGATGGTGACGATCTCCAGCGACTGCATCATCTGCTGGCCCATCGCTTCCAGGGCGTCCTGATATTCCGGCCCGGCCTGGTTCGCCTCGACGACCGTGTTGGTGATGTTGTTCTTCATGTCCATGCGCAGGCCCAGGTTGAGCTTGCTCATCTGGCGGATGGCGGCCTGGAAGCGCGGGCTGACCTTCGGTGCCTTCTTGTCCAGGCTCAGGCCGACCTCGAACCGGCCGACCTTGTAACTCAGGTTGCCGCCATTGAAGCCCATCGGCTGGACGGCCTCCTGCAACGTGCTTTCGACGTTGACGCGCAGGTCGCCGGCACGCTCCTCGTCGAGGTCGATGCGCATCGTGAACTCGCTTTTCAGCTTGATCAGGTTGCGTGCCGGCGAGAAGCGAACGACGACCGTGCTTGGCTTCGACTCCGGCGGCGTCTTGACGACATTGCCGATGGCCATCAGGTATTTCTTGGCGGCTCCCTCGCTGGTCACGACCGGGCGGACGTAGAGCTGCTCGCCGGTCGGCGGCACGCCGGGCAGCAGCAACTCGGCCGTCGCCTGACTGCCGCCCGGCGAGAACGTCGCCGAGACCGTCTGGGCGGTCGCGGGTCGGTTCCCCGGCACCCCCTCCGTCGGGTCATAGCGCTGCCCGGCCGGGGCGAACCACCACTCGATCTCGATGTTGCGGATCTGCGCCAGCGGATTGATCATCTCCACCGTGATGGGCACGGCGACGTTCGCTCCCTTGCGGATCGCCTCGCCCACGGCGAGGCCGGACACCCGGCCACGCAGCAGGGAGTGGACCGACTCGCCCGGAATGGCGAAGTTCAGGTTCGTTGCCGTGATGATCGAGACGGCGACGCCGACGACGTTACCCTTGTCATCGACGACCGGCCCGCCCGAGTTGCCCGGTTGCATGCCGCCGTTGACCTGGACCTTCTCGACGTGCCCCCCCGCGCCCGTCCGAAGACTCGAAATCGACGACTCGCTGACGGTGATGTTCTTGCCGACCTTCTCGCCGAAGGGGAAGCCGAAGATGTAGACGCGCTGCGTCTCGAACAGCCCACGGGCCGTGACCACCTTGAGCGGCTCGGGCAGCGGATCGCCCGGCCGGTAGTCGCCCATGCGGACGATGGCCAGATCGGACTGCCGATCGACGCCGACGATCACTCCGTCGTAGATCTGCTCGTTCGGCAGACCGCTGTTGAAGATCAGCTCGATCTTCCGTGGCGGCGCGGCCGTCGGCGTGAGCATGCCCAGCACGTGGGCGTTGGTCATGACCATCTTCGAGCCTTCCTCCAGGAAGCCCGAACCGCTGCTGAGGCCGTCCGGCCGGGTCACGCGGATGTAGACGGTCGCCTTCTTGACCCGGTCCAGGACGGTTCGTTCGAGGGCCCCGCTCGTCGCGCTCGGGCCCGGCTGCGGCCCGGCTGGCAGCACCTGTGGCGGCTGCGGTTGCGGCATCGGCGTCGGTGGCTGCGGCTGCGGCGGATTGTTGACCGGCTGAACCGGGAAGGGGTTCGGATTCGGAGTCGGCACCGGCATCGGCTGCTGGAGGACGGGATTGGTGCTGGCCTGCTGGTCGCCGCCGCGATTGCCGCCACCGCTGGTCATGAGCCAGACGGCCAGACCGGTAACGACTGCCAGGGCGACGCCACCGACGGCGACGCCGACGATCAGGCCGGTATTGCCGCTGGCCGCCTCCTTCTTCCGGCGGCGCGGCCGGTCGTCCTCTTCGTCCTCGTCCTCATCCTCGTCACGGCGAGAACGATCGGGCTTGCGAGCCGCCCGCGATCGGCTCGATTCCGACTCGCTGGCGGCTCGATAGCCTTCCGCCATGCGTGCCTGGAAGCGGGTGTCACACTTCGGACAGTGAATCGTCTCGCGCGGACCGAAGACGCGCTTGAGGCGCAGGCTGGTTCCGCACTCGGGGCATTCGAGCCGTTGTCCGCTCATCGGCGGCAGCCTCCCGTAGGTGATCAACTCGATCGATGAAGGGATGAGTCGGTCTGAGTCTAACCCCGGAGTTGCTCGAATCGCAAGCGTTTAGTGATGAAAATGAAAGCCGTCTTCATTTAGCCGCCGGCTTGCCGGCGGTCTTCGTGGCGAACGGCACCGCCGGCAAGCCGGCGGCTAAATGAAGACGGCTTGCCGGCGGTTTTCGTGGCGAACGACACCGCCGGCAAGCCGGCGGCTAAATGAAGACGGCTTGCCGGCGGTGTCGTTCGCCACGAAACAGGTAAAGTCTGTCCAGGTGTTCGTCCGATCATGAAGGACAGGGAGATCCCGGAAGTATCTCCCGCGTCCCAGCGAGGTCGGGGGCCTCATCGCATCCCCCGAGGAGTCAGGATAATGTCGAAACGATTCGGGATCGGTGGGCTGATGCTGCTCGCTCTGGTCGTCGGTGTGTCCGCCGAGGAAAAGGCCGGCGACCGGCCGACGACGCCCACGCACCCGGGCCTGGAACGGCTGAAGAAACTGGCCGGCACCTGGGTCGTCGCCGACGCCAACGGCAACCCGACCGATCAGGTCATGTCGGTCGTCCGGGTGACCGCGGCCGGGAGTACCGTCCACGAGACGCTCTTCCCCGGTCAGCCGCACGAGATGGTGTCGCTCTACCATCTCGACGGCAGCGACCTGATCATGACGCACTACTGCTCCCTGGGCAATCAGCCGCGAATGAAGGCCGACCCGACCGCACCGGCCAACCAGCTCCGCTGGCTCTTCGTCGGCGGCACGAACCTGGACCCGGCCCGCGACAAGCACATGCACGGCGGCACGCTCACGATCGTCGATGCCGACCACATCGAGTGGACCGGCTCCTGCTGGGAAGGCGGCAAGCCCTGCGAGGGACCGAGCTGCCAGTTCAAGCTCATTCGCAAGAAGTGACCATCGGCTGTCATTGGCCGCTTCTCCGCCGCGAACGATAATAGTCCTCGAAGCCCCGACCGGCTTCCGTTCGTCTGGCGGAGGAAGGTGATGCGACTGATTCGCTCTCTCGTCTGGTTGCTCGCCCGCGGCACGCTCGGGCTGCGTTATCGCGTTCGGGTCCAGGGCCTGGAAACCCTCCAGGGCCTGGGCCAGAACAGCAAGGTTCTGATCCTGCCCAATCATCCCGGCTACGTCGATCCCATGCTCGTGCTGTCCCGGCTGGGACCGCAACTGGGCCCGCGTCCGCTCGTCTACGAGGGGACGTTCAACAATCCGCTGATGTGGCCGTTCATGAAGATCATCAACGCTCTGCGCGTGCCCGACATGGAGTCGGCCTCGGCGACGGCCCGGCAGACGGCACAGGGCTCCGTTCAGGCGATCATCGACGGCCTGAAGGCGGGCGGCAATCACATCCTCTGGCCGAGCGGCCGACTGCAACGCGGCGGCAGCGAGGTCCTCGGCGGCGCACGAGCCCTCACGGACATCCTGGAGGCGGTGCCCGACTGCGAGATCGTCCTGGTCCGCACTCGCGGTCTGTGGGGCAGCATGTTCTCGTTCGCCTACACGGGCAAGCTGCCGGAACTGACGCCGCGCCTGCTCGGCGGCGCGGGCACGCTCCTGGCGAACCTGTTGTTCTTCACGCCACGCCGCGACATTACCATCACCGTCGAGCGGCTGGACAAGGCACGCATCCCGCAGGGCCGCCGCGAGGAGGTCAACGCCTTCTTCGAGGCGTGGTACAACGCCGAGGGCCCCGAGAAGCCCACGTTCGTGCCCTACCACTTCGCCCTGGGTCGGCGAACCTACGAGTATCCCCGGCTCGCCACCCTGGCCGAGGTGGACGTCTCCGGCGTCAAGGACGATGTGAAGTCGGAGGTGGTGGCCCTGCTCGGCGAGAAGATCAAGCGGCCACTGCTGGACGAGGAGAAGCGGCCCGAGACGACCCTCGACGCGCTGGGCCTGGACAGCCTTGACCGCATGGAACTGGCTCTGCGTCTGGAGCAGCAGTTCGGCTTCGCGACGGACCAGGTGCCGGCGACCGTCGGTCAGTGCTGGGCCCTGGCGGCCGGCCTGGTCGAGAAGGCTCCGCCGCGGCCCGCTCCCGAGGCGTGGTTCCGCCACGCCGCGAAGCCGGGCCCGGCCACGGTTCTCGGCGAGACGATCGCCGAGGCGTTCGTCGCCCGGGCCCTGGAATGTCCGCAGGACGTGGCCGATGCCGACGACATGGCCGGCTGCCTGACCTACGAGCGGCTGCTCGTCGGCGCTTTGCTGTTCAGCCAGCGTTTCGCGACGATTCAGGCCGCGAACGTCGGGTTGATGCTGCCCGCCAGCGTCGTCGGCGACATCGCCTTCCTGGGCTTGCAGTTGGCCGGCAAGCTGCCCGTGATGCTGAACTGGACGACGGGACCGACGAACCTGCAGCACGCGGCCCGGTCGATGGGCCTGACCCACGTCATCACGTCGCGGCGGTTCCTCGACCGCGCCGGATTGAGCATCGAGGGCGTCGAGATGCTCTGTGTCGAGGACATGAAGCCCGGCCGATTCGCGCTGCTGCGAACGCTGCTGCGCGTGCGCTATCGGCCCGGCTCGATCCGCCGGGGTGTGCCGCGACCGTCGCCGGACAGCCCGGCGGTGGTGCTGTTCACCAGCGGCAGCGAGAAGGCCCCCAAGGCGGTGCCGCTGACGCATCGCAATCTGATCACCAACATCCGCGAGGGCTTCCAGGCTCTGGGCATGACGCGCGAGGACACCCTGCTCGGCTTTCTGCCGGCGTTCCACAGTTTCGGTCTGACGGTCACCTTCCTGGCACCGATCCTGTGCGGCCTGCGTGTCGTCCGCCACCCCGACCCGACCGACGCGGTCGGCCTGACGCGCAAGATGGCGTCGTACAAGGTGACCACGCTGGCCAGCACGCCGACCTTCCTCAGCTTCCTGTTCGACCGGACCAAAGGGGACGAACTGGCCACGCTGCGAGTCGTCTTCCTCGGCGCGGAGAAGTGCCCCGAGGCGCTCTTCGAGCGGGCGAAGACGCTGGCTCCGGACGCGCGTCTGCTGGAGGGCTACGGCATCACCGAGTGTTCGCCGGTCGTGTCGGTCAACACGCGCGAGGCTCATCGCCCCGGCACGGTCGGCAAGGCGCTGCCGTGCGTCGAGACGCTGGTCATCGACGTGGCCCGGGCCGAGGAGGGCGTCTGCGAGCCGGTTTCCGCTGGCGGCATGGGCATCCTGCTGGTCGCCGGGCCGACGATCTTTCCGGGCTACCTGGGCGAGGGTGCGGAAGTGCCGTTCCGGGAGGCCGCCGGCCGACAGTGGTATGTCACCGGCGACCTGGTGCGGATCGACGCCGAGGGGTTCATCCACTTCCACGGTCGATTGAAGCGGTTCGTCAAGAAGGGCGGCGAGATGATCTCGCTGCCGGCCCTGGAGGAGCCGCTGACGCGGGCGTATCCGCCGATCGACAAGGCCCATCGCGTCGCGGTGGAGGCCATCGACGGCGGTCAGAAGATCGTGCTGTTCACGACGCTGGACATCACCCTGCGCGAGGCGAATGCTCTGTTGTGGGAGGCCGGCCTGCGCGGAGTGATGCGGTTCGACGCGGTCTGCAAGGTGGACGCGATCCCCGTTCTCGGCACCGGCAAGCTCGATTACAAGGCGCTGCGAGCGCTGCTCTCGACCATTCCGACTTGACTCGACGACGAAACTCGGCCTACGATACGGTTATGGTGCGGATTGGCGTCATCTCCTGGCTCGTCGTCTCGACCCTGTTCGGGCCGCTGCTTTGCTGCTGCTCGCTCCGGGCGATGACTCCCCCTGCGCCGGTCCTTGATGCGCCAGCGACTCCCGGGACCGAACCGGCGGAGCCTGCTTGCTCCTGCTGCTGCGGTGAGCCGGAACGTCACGCGGCGGACACTCCACGTCCCGCAAACGCTCCCCGGCCCGAGCCCTGTTCGTGCAAGCAAGGTGCAGCGGTGACTGCCACCGCCGACAGTGAACGCGTCGCGGTGCCCGAGCCGTCGCCGCGCGGCTTCGTGGAGATTGCGAGCGGCCCCCTGCTTGCCTTCGTCGATGTCGCCGCCGTGAATGATCGCCCGGCTCCGTTCGCCGACTCGGCCCACTGGCTGAGTACCTCCGCGCGCCTGGCCGTGCTGCAACTCCTGCGCTGTTGAGCCCCTCCCGACTCCGAATCACGATCCTCGTCAAACACACGCACGTCACCGAACTTCCCGGTCGGTGAGCTTCCCGTACCTGCACCCCGTCGCCTGATGGCGGCGGACGAACGGAGATCCATCGATGCTGCGCGCACTTGCATTCGCGAGCCTGGCTCTGCTCTCGGGCTCGCTCCTCTTCCTGGCCGGTTGCTCGAATAGTACCGACACCGACCGACCCGGAGACGCCAGACCGACGACGAAAACGGACACGGCCCGGCCCACCGGCAATGCCGAGCACGGCCACAAGCCGGGCCAGCACGGCGGAATCATGATCGCGATCGGCACCGACAGCTACCACGCCGAGGCCGTCTTCGAGAAGGGCGGCACGCTCCACCTGTACCTGCTCGGCCAGGATGAGACACGCATCCAGGAGGTGGACCGCCAGACGCTGAACGCCTTCGTCAAGGCCGTCGGCGATCCGGAGGCCGAACCGTTCACGCTCGAACCGAGCCCGACACCGGATGACGCCACCGGGATGACGAGCCGCTTCGTCGGCAAGCTCCCGGCCCGACTCGTCGGCAAGAACCTGGAGGTGACCGTGACGAATCTGCGCGTCGGCAAGGATCGCTTCCGCTTCGCCTTCAAGTCGGTGTCCGAGACGACCGGCCACGCCGCCATGCCGGCCGCGACGCCGGATGAACGCCGGCTCTACCTGACGCCCGGCGGCAAGTACACCGAGGCGGACATCGTCGCCAACGGCAACACCATCCCGACGGTCAAGTTCAAGGGAATCAAGGTCGAACACGACGCCGCCCCGAAGGCCGGCGAACGGATCTGTCCCATCTCGGAGACGAAGGCCAATCCGAAGCTCACCTGGGTCGTCGGCGGCGAGTCGTACACGTTCTGCTGTCCACCGTGCATCGACGAGTTCGTGACGCGGGCCAAGGAACAGCCGGAGAAGATCGAGCCGGCCGAGGCGTATCGCAAGAAGTGAAGGAGCCGTTCCATGACCCGGATATCGCTGGTGATTCTGCCGCTGGCCCTGTCGCTGTGGCCCACGCTGGGCCACGCCGACGAGCCGACGCCACGGCAGGTGTTCGAGAAGCGACTGCTGCCGATCTTCCAGTCGCCAGAGCCGTCGAGCTGCGTGCAGTGCCATCTGGCCGGCGTCGATCTGAAGAACTACATCCGGCCGACCTGCGAGCAGACGTTCGCGTCCCTGCGCGATCAGGGCCTGATCGATCTCGATCGGCCGGAGAAGTCGCGCATCCTCGCCCTGATCCAGATGGGCGACGGTGACAAAGGTGCGTCACTGATCCGGCAGAAGACGCGCCGGGCGGAGTACGATGCCTTCGCCGACTGGCTGAAGCGATCGGCCGCCGACCCGAAGCTGCGCGCCCTGCCAAAGGCGAAGCCGGCCGAGCAAGCCGGCCCGACGCGGCCGGTCGAGGTCATCCGCCACGGTCGGATCGACCGCCTGAACGAGTCGTTCGCCAACACGATCTGGCCGCAGCGGCATCGGTGCATGAGCTGCCACACCGAGGGGACGGCGGAGAACCGCAAACTGGTCGAGAAGCACGGCCGACAGGTCGCCTGGTTCAAGTCCGCCGGCCCCGAGGCGACCCTGGCCTACCTGCGCACGACGAAGCTCATCAACGTCGCGGAGCCGGCGAAGAGTCTGCTCCTGCTCAAGCCGCTCGGCGAAGTGGAGCATGGCGGCGGCCAGAAGTTTCTGCCCGGCGATCAGGGCTACAAGGCGTTTCGGTCGTTCCTGGAAGACTACGCCCGGATCGTCCGCGACGGCTACCCCGATGCGGCCGCGCTGCCGGCGAAGACCGCCGAACCGCGACGGTTCACCAGCGCGGTCTGGTTCAAGCTGACGAACACGCCGGCGGACTGGGCCGACAAGCTCCTTCAGGTCGAGGTCTTCGCCTGGGACCAGGCGTTGGGGGCCTGGGAGCCGACGCCGATCGCCACGTCGGATCGCGGCGTCTACGGCAAGGGTCGGCTCTGGCAGCACACCCTGACGGTGCAGGCCGAGCCCGGCTCGGATCGTGCCGCCGCCTGGACGAAGGCCGGCCAGGGAAGCCTGCCGCGCGGACGCTACCTCGTCAAGGTGTACGTCGATCGGGAAGGGAAGCTCGCGAAGGACTGGCGAGCCGTTCTCGGCGCGTCGGATTACGCCGGTCAGGCCGAGGTGCAGTCGGCCTGGCCGGAAGGCTATGGCCGGATGACCGTCCTCGATGCGGGCCGGGTTCGGAAGTGAGGCTCCCATGACACCGCGTGGTCCGTTGTGGCGCTGGCTGGTTCCGGGCCTGCTGGCGCTCGTGGTCGCCGTCGGCGTGCTGCTCGCGCATGAGGGGCACGTCGCCCTGCCGAGCCGGGGCGCGACCGTGGACGCGCCGGCCGGTCATCTGATCCTGACGAAGGAATCACGCGATGCCCTGGACGTTCTTCCGGTCGAGGTCGTCCGTGCGCCGCTCCGCGAGGCAATCCTGGCCTACGCCACGCTGACGGCCCCGTGGCATCGGCACGCCTTCGCCTCGTCGCGGCTGGCTGGCAAGATCGTGAAACTGCACGTCCGGCCGGGCCAGAGGGTCACGGCCGGCCAGATCCTCGCCGAGGTCGCCAGCCAGGAACTGGAGGCCCTCCAGGCCGAGTTGCTCAACCTCGCCAGTGACGAGCGGCTGGCACGGCAGCGCGTCGAGATGCTCCAGGCCAGCGGCGGCGTGATCCCGGAGCAGACGAGTCTCGACGCCCGCAACGCCCTCGATCAGGCGGGCAACGCCCGCATCGTCGGCCGGGCACGCTGGCACGCGCTCGGCCTGGCCGATGCCGATCTCGACGCCCTGCTCGCCACGCAAGGAGCGCGGCGTGCCGCGGCCCTGCCGGTTCGCAGTCCGGTCGCCGGCACGGTCATCCATGCCGATCTGAACCTCGGCAAGGTGGCCGAACCGGGCGAGCATCTCTTCGAGATCATCGATCACGCGCGCGTCTGGGCCCGGCTGGAAGTCCTGGAGGCCGACATCGATCGCGTTCAGATCGGCCAGGAAGTCGAGCTGGCTCTGACGGCCTATCCTGGCGAGGTCTTTCGGACCCGGATCGCATCGCTCGGCCTTGCGATCGATCCGCGAACCCACGTCCTGTCGGCCTGGGCCGAGCTGACGAATCCGGGCTCCGAGCCGCGTCTGTTCCCCGGCATGTCCGGCCAGGCTCGCATCCTCCTGCCGCCGCGCGAGCGGACGTGGACGATCCCGGCCGCCGCCCTGATCGATGACGGCGTCGAGCGCTACGTCCTGGTCGAGGAGGTCCGCACCGACGCCGTGTCGGAGTACCGCAAACGGCCAGTCGTCGTCATCCAGCGCACCGGCGACCGGGTCGAGATTCGCTCGTCGGAGCTGTATCCCGGCGATCGAGTCGTGGCGCGGGGCGCACACGAACTGGGCGGCTTCTTCATTCCCGGCGTCGTCCGCCCTGGTCCGGAGGCGATCGCGGCGTGGGGTCTGCTCACCGCGCCGGTCGAGAAGCACGTCGTCGAGGACGTGGTCGAGATCGAGGGCCATGTGGACATTCCGCCCGATCGACGAGCGGCCGCCTCGACGCAGCTTGCCGGCACGATTCTGCGTCTGCACGTCGAGCGCGGCCAGGCGGTCGCGGTCGGTCAACTCGTCGCCGAGGTCGCCAGCCCGGAGTTTCTCGCTCGTCAGCTCGACCTGCTGCGCGAGACGCTCGATCTGGCCCTGATCGAGCAGCAATACGCACGGCAGGCGAAGCTGACGGGTGTGGCTCCGCGGCGTCGGCTGGTCGAGCTGGAGGCCGCTCGCACGACCGGCCGACACCGCGTCGAGGCTCTGCGAAATCGTCTGGCCGCGCTGGGCATGACGGCGGCGCAGATGACCGCCCTGGCCGAGCGCGAGCGGATCGTCGCGGCGCTGCCGGTTCGCGCAGCGGTGGCCGGCCGCGTGGTCGATTTCACCCGCGTCATCGGCCAGGCCATCCGGCCCGACGAGCCGCTGGTCGAGATCCACGACCTGACCCGGCCGCTACTGATCGGCTACGTCCCGGAGCGAGATCTCGCCCGGATTCATGTCGGTCAGTCCGCGCGCGTTCGCCTGACGGCCAGCCCGGGCGTGGTGGTGCCGGCCGAGGTCGTTCGCAGTGGTCGCGTCGTCACGGCAGCGGACCAGGCCCTTTCCGTCTGGGCACGGCCCGAGGTTTCTTCCGACCTGGTTCTCCGTCATCGCCAGCTCGTCCGGCTGACGCTGACGGTGGCCACCCCACCGACGACGCTCGCCGTGCCGCGCGAGGCCCTGGTTCGGGAGGGCACGCAGACGTTCGTCTTCGTCCGTGGCGACGACGGCGTGTTCGAGCGTCGGCCCGTCGTGCCGGGTCGGCGGGATGATCGATTCACCGAGATCACGGCGGGGCTGCGTGCGGGCGAGGTGATCGCCGTGGCCGGGCTGGCCGGCCTCCGGACGGCGTTCGCCTCGGTGCGGTGAGTCTTCATTTAGCCGCCGGGCTTGCCGGCGGTCTTCGTCGCGAATACCCGCCGGCAAGCCGGCGGCTAAATGGGGAACGTCATGCTCGATCGGGTCATCGCCTTCTCGCTGCGGAACCGGCACGGCGTGCTGCTGCTCGCGCTCGTGCTGGCGGGCTTCGGCCTGTGGCAGCTCGCGACCCTGCCGGTGGACATCTTCCCCGATCTGAATCGGCCCACGGTCACCGTCATGACCGAGGCTCCCGGCCTGGCTCCCGAGGAGGTCGAGGCCCTCGTCACCCGACCGCTCGAATACCTGCTCAACGGCGCGACCGGCGTCCTCCGCGTCCGCTCCGCCTCCGGTGTCGGCCTGGCCATCCTCTGGATCGAGTTCGACTGGGGGACCGACATCTACCGCGATCGGCAGGTCGTCGCCGAGAAGCTCCAGCTGGCCCGCGAACGACTGCCGGCCGACGTGAACCCCGTCCTGGCACCGATCTCGTCGATCATGGGCGAGGTCATCCTGCTCGCCCTGCGTTCGACCGCGCCGCCAGATTTGCGTCAGGCGATGGCCCTGCGCACGCTCGGCGAGTTCACCGTCCGCAACCGTCTGCTCGCCGTCGAAGGTGTCTCTCAGGTGTCCGTCATGGGCGGCGTGTTGCAGCAGTACCAGATCGTCACGTCGCCGGCCCGGCTCGCCGCTCAAAAGGTCACCCTCGCCGAGTTGACCGCCGCGGCCGAGAAGGCGAACGTCCTCGCCGGTGGCGGCATCCTGGAACGCTCGACGCGCGAACTGCTCCTGCGCATCAGCGGCCAGGGCCTCACGCCCGACGAGATCGCCGAGACGCCGGTCGTCTGGCGCGATCAGCGGGCCGTCAAGATCAAGGACGTGGCCGACGTGCGGCTCGCCGGCCCGGTTCGTCGCGGTGACGGCGGCGTTCACGTCAAGACCGGCGACACCATCCGCGGCGGCCCGGCCGTGATCCTCGCCGTTCAGAAGCAGCCCGGAGCGAACACGCTCGATCTCGATCCACGCCTCGATCGCGCGCTCGATGAGTTGCAAGCGGAACTGCCGGCCGACGTCGTCATCGAGCGGCACATCTTCCGCCAGGCCGACTTCATCCATGCCGCGATCGACAACGTCGTCGAGGCGATCCGTGATGGCACCCTCTGGGTGTTCGTCGTCCTGGTCCTGTTCCTGGCCAACCTGCGGACCAGCTTCATCACCCTGACTGCCATTCCGCTGTCACTGCTGACGACGTTCCTGGTCTTCCGCTGGCTCGGCGTCGGCATCAACACGATGACGCTGGGCGGCATCGCCGTCGCCGTCGGTGAACTGGTCGATGACGCCATCGTGGATGTCGAGAACATCTTCCGCCGGCTGCGCGAGAACCGACACCAGGCGAACCCGGAGCCGCCGCTGCGGGTCATCCTCGCCGCGTCGAGCGAGGTGCGCAACTCGATCGTCTACGCGACGCTGATCGTTTGCCTGGTCGTCCTGCCGCTGTTCGCCCTGTCCGGCCTGGAAGGGCGACTGTTCGCGCCGCTCGGCTTCGCCTACCTCGTGGCGTTGCTGGCCTCGCTGGTCGTGTCGCTGACGGTGACGCCGGCCCTCTCGGCGGTCCTGCTCGGTCGGGCGCGTCTGCTGGAACGCGAGCAGGATTCGTGGCTGCTGCGCGGCCTGAAGTGGCTCGATGCCGGGCTCGTCCGCTGGTCGCTGCGTCATCCGTGGAAGATCGTCGCCGGCGTCGTCCTCCTCGGAGCCGGCTCGCTCCTGGCCCTGGCCGGGATGGGGTCGGAGTTCCTGCCGCCGTTCAATGAGGGCACGCTGACGATCAACGTGCAGGTCGAGCACGGTACGAGCCTGGCCGAGAGCGTGCGCGTCGCCGAGCGGGCCGCGACGCTGCTGCTGGCCGTGCGGGAGAGCGTCTCCGTCGCGCGGCGCACGGGCCGGGCCGAGATGGACGAGCATGCCGAGGGCGTCAACAGTTCCGAACTGGACGTGCGGCTTCAGCCGCATGAGCGGCCACGACCCGGCATCGGGCCGGCCGTGCTGCGGGCGATCCCCGGTCTGCACGGCTACGGCGTCGAGCCGCTCGGCCGACGGCCGGAAGTGGTGCTGGCCGACCTCCGTGAGCGGATCACCGCGTTGCCGAACGTCAAGGTGAACATCGGCCAGCCGATCAGCCATCGGCTCGATCATCTGATGTCCGGCGTTCGGGCGCAGATCGCGGTCAAGGTCTTCGGCCCGGATCTGCGCGTCCTGCGCGACGCCGCCCAGGACGTTCTCGGCCGGATGAGCCAGATACCCGGCGTCGTCGATCTCCAGGTCGAGCCGCAGGTCGAGATCCCGCAGCTCCGTCTGCGTGTGCGGCGCACCGAGGCCGCCCGCTACGGCCTCGCTCCCGGCGACGTGACGCGCCTACTCGAAACGGCCTACAAGGGCCGAGTCGTCTCGACCATCCTCGACGGCGAGCGCTTCTTTCAGCTCGTCGTCTGGTACGACGAGGCGTCTCGGAACGACCCGGTCGCGATCGCCCAGACGGTGCTGGACACGCCATCGGGCCGCAAGGTCGCGCTCGGCCAGGTGGCCGAGGTGATCGAGACGACCGGGCCGAACACGCTCAACCGCGAGGGCGTGCAGCGCCGCATCGTCGTGGCCTGCAACGTCCAGGGCCGCGACCTGGGCAGCGTCGTCGCTGACATCCGCCAGGCAGTCGAGCCGGTCGCGGACTCGCTGCGGACGAAGGGGACCGGCTACCGGATTGATCTCGGCGGCCAGTTCGATGCCCAGGCCGAGGCGAACACGCGGCTCTTCTACCTGGCGTGTCTGTCGGTCGGCGGCGTCTTCCTGCTCCTGTGGCGCTGTCTCGATTCGTGGCAGGCGGCGCTCATGGTCCTGGTCGTGAATCTGCCCCTGGCCGCCGCCGGGGCGATCGTGACGCTGCTCGTGCTGAACCGGCCGGACATGGCGACGCTGTGGGCCGCGCCGTGGCACGACTGGCCGCGCGTCTGGGCGGCGACGACGACGCTCTCGGTCGCGCACTGGGTCGGCTTCATCACCCTGATCGGCATCGTCAGCCGCAACGGCATCCTGATGGTGTCGCACTACCTCCACCTGATGAAGCACGAGGGGGAGACGTTCAGCGAGGCGATGATCGTGCGCGGCAGTCTGGAGCGGCTCGCTCCGGTTCTGATGACGGCCCTGACGGCGATCATCGGCCTGGTGCCGCTGGCTCTGGGTGCGGGCCAGCCGGGCAAGGAGATCCTGCATCCGCTGGCCGTCGTCGTCATCGGCGGCCTGATCGGGGCGACGCTGCTCGATCAGATCGTCACCCCGGCCGTGTTCTGGAAGTTCGGTCGCAACGTTTACCGGCCCGAAACGGATGGGCCGTCAGGAGATCTCGATGCACGACCATGAGCAGCACTCCTGCTGTCAGAATCGCCCCCCGGCGACGCCGGACAGCGGCCACATCGATCCGGTGTGCGGCATGACCGTGGACCCGGCCCGCGCCGCTGGCACGGTGGCCCACGCCGGAACGACCTACTATTTCTGCTCGGGCCACTGCGTGGAGAAGTTCCGCGCCGATCCGACACGCTACCTTCATCCCGCCGCCGAGGAGACGCCGCCCGCACCGGCCGGGACGATGTGGATCTGCCCGATGCATCCGGAGGTACGGCAGGATCATCCGGGATCGTGCCCGAAGTGCGGCATGGCCCTGGAGCCCGAAGTGCCAGCCGCAGACGAGGGACCGAGTCCCGAGCTGATCGACATGAGCCGGCGTTTCTGGGTCGGTTTGATCCTGGGCCTGCCGGTCTTCGTCATCGGCATGTCCGGCCTGGTGCCTGGCTGGTCGCTGCACACCTGGATGCCCACGCTGAACTGGGTTCAGCTTCTGCTGACGACGCCGGTCGTCTTCTGGTGCGGCTGGCCGTTCTTCGAGCGCGCCGTCGCCTCGGTCATCCACCGCAGCCCGAACATGTTCACGCTGATCGCTCTGGGCGTCGGAGCGGCGTACCTCTACAGCGTCGCCGCCACCGTCGCTCCGGGCATCTTCCCGGCCGGGTTCCAGACCGATGGCGTGGTCGAGCCGTACTTCGATACAGCCGTCGTCGTCGTGGTTCTCGTTCTGCTCGGCCAGATGCTCGAACTGCGGGCTCGCGGCGCGACGAGTTCGGCGATTCGTCGCCTGCTCGGCCTGGCTCCGAAGACGGCCCGGCGCGTGCGGGCCGATGGCATCGACGAGGACGTTCCGCTCGACGCCGTCCGGGTCGGCGACCGGCTCCGCGTTCGGCCGGGCGAGAAGGTGCCCGTCGATGGCGTCGTCGTGGAAGGTCGGAGCAGCGTCGATGAAGCGATGCTGACCGGCGAACCGCTGCCGGTCGAGAAGACGCCCGGCGACCGGGTCACCGGCGGCACGGTCAACGGCACCGGCTCGTTCCTCGTCGAGGCGACGGCCGTCGGCGGTGACACGCTTCTGTCACAGATCGTCCGGCTCGTCGGCGAGGCGCAGCGCAGCCGGGCTCCGATCGAGCGTCTGGTGGATCAGGTGTCGC